>CAYZAT010000174.1:0-9403 GCA_964476475.1 uncultured Pirellulales bacterium | reverse complement strand
GAACGTCCGAGTTGTTCGTAGAATCGGTTCTTCTCAGCGACACTTACAAAGTTCCTGGCGGCCCATGCGCTGGTGTAGCCGAGACCACTTTGTCGTTGGAGCACTGAGTGAGCATAGACGATATGTGCACCCTTCAAAAAGACGGGGGCCAAAGGTTTGAGCTCTTCGCTGTCAAAATCATCGACAAACTTCTGCCCCGGACTGTTCATCTCCGTGCCCATGACCACGGGAACGTCCAGCTTCTCGGCCAGTTTCACAACGTGATTCAGGTTATCGAGCTTTTCACTCGGCGAGCCCGGCGTATAGTTGCGGTCCGGGATGACGTTGATCGCCGCCGCCCCGGTGCTCATGGCGACTTCGAGCAGTTCCTCGATGGCTTTTTCGCCGTCGCTCGTTCCGTCCAGCCAGGTGTGAACGGGAATCCCCCCGGCGGCGAGGATAAAGCGATTCGTATCGGCCATCTGCGGGAACGAGCCTCGATCGGGCTCCACATACCCCACGCCGCCCCGTTTCATCGTCTTGGCCCGGATGGCATTCGTTATCTCCTTGGCTTCGGGCAGATAGGAGGCCTCGATGGTCACACCCAACTTCTCAGACCAGAAGTTGGCCAATTCTTCCTTATCGCCGAACATCTCCGCCGCTTTACGCGCGTAAGCCAGGCACATGTGGCGCTCAGTCGCGTTGCCCGAGGGTGTTAAGGTGCATACGTCCTTTTCGTAGTCGAGCGTCACCGGGGCAAGATGCTTATTCACTCGCCCCATCAAATCCTGATTTCTTTGCTGGGCCGTCCGGCGCAGACCGAGCAGGAATTCCTTCTGTTCGCCCTCCAGATCGGCCCGTGGAAAACCCACGCCCATATGATATGAAATGCCCGGCTCGCCGGGCGAGTTAATCACCCGGTCCGCAAATTCGGGAACGAAGACCCGCGTTTCCAGCCCCGCACTGCTCTTAAGCCCCAACAGCTTGCACGCATCGAGGAATTCATCCAAAGCATCGAGTACGTCAAAGTCCACGACTCCCGCGACCGCCAATCCCGCCTTGCGCGCCAGCCAGGCGAATTTGCTCGGTGAATAGCCGTAAGTGTTGTAAGAAAAGAAGGTATGGCAATGAATGTTCACCGCTTCACCCGGTGGGAATATTTCGATCTGCCCTGCCTGGGCTTTTGCCCAAAGGGCCAGAAGAGCGTTCTTCCTCCGGTTTACATCAAAGCTGTCCAGTTCGTGCTCGAGCTTTTCGATCAAAGTTCATTTCCTTGTTTTATGTGTGATTTTTTTCGTACTGCTCCATCCAGAGTGATGTTTCTTGAGGCTCGTATTCTTTGAGCGCAAATGAATTGCTGAGGATTTTTCTCGCCTCGGCGAGAGATTTAATTTGTCCGGCGGCCCGGGCTTGCATCAGGACATTACCGCTGGCAGTCGCCTCGACGGGTCCGGTAATCACCTTCTTGCCAAGGGCATTAGCCGTGAACTGGCAGAGCAACTCGTTTTGAATGCCGCCGCCGACGATGTGCAAGACGTCAATTCTCTTGGCGGCGACGTCTTCCATGGCTCCCATCACCGACCGGTATTTCAAAGCGAGGCTCTCCAGGACGGCCCTCAACATCTGCCCCTTATCATCGATGGGCTTTTGGCCCGTTTTGGCCAGATACTCGTTAATCCGCCTGGGCATATCGCCCGGTGCAAGAAAGCTGCCATCATCGACATCAATGTGATGGGTGAAGGGTTCGGCTTTTTCGGCCATCGCCGCCAATTCGGCATACGACAGATCCGTCCCCTCACGCTGCCATTGCCTCCGGCATTCCTGCATGAGCCACAGGCCCATGATATTCTTAAGTAGCCGGATCGTGTTTTCCACGCCTCCTTCGTTCGTGAAATCGTATGCGAACGTCTTATCATTAATAATGGCTTTTGACACTTCAATCCCCATAAGACTCCAGGTCCCGGAAGATAGATACGCCCAATCCGCCTCGCCCACCGCCGGCACGGCCACGACCGCCGAGCCGGTGTCATGGGAAGCGATCGCGATGACGGGAACGGGCCCGCAGCCGATCTCGTTCGCAACCTCGGCCGTCAACGGGCCGACCACCGTCCCGGATTCGACGATCTCAGGCATAATATCCATCGGCAAAGACAACTTATCGAGAATTTCTTTCGACCACTGACCGGATCGCATGTCCATGAACTGAGAAGTGCTTGCCAGGCTGTATTCGGCGAAAACCTTACCACAAAGGAAGTAGCTAAATAAATCCGCAATGAAAACCAGATGCTTGGCCTTGGCCAGGGTAGCCGAGTTGCTCAGGCGCATTGCGAGTAATTGATACACGCTGTTGAACGGTAAGAACTGCAAGCCGGTATTCTCGTAGATATCCCGCTTAGCCAGCATCTCGAACGCTTTTTCCGTGATGCCGCTGGTCCGGCTGTCGCGATAGTGATAGGGATTCTCGATCAGCGTTCCGTCGGCGTCCAGCAGGCCGAAATCGACACCCCAGCTATCAATGCCAATACCCGCGATATCACCCGCTGATTGGGCCGCTTTGCCGATACCGGCTTTGATTTCTTTGAGCAGCCTGTGGAAATCCCAGCGCAATGAGCCGTTTTCTTCCACGGGCCCATTGCCGAAACGGTGGATCTCTTCGAGAACAACCTGATCTGACGATACCGTGCCGAGCATCACCCGGCCGCTTTCAGCGCCAAGATCAACAGCGATGTATTTCTTCACGTCCGCCATCTTCAACTCCTTATTCGTGATTGGTCATTGACGCAAATTTATAACCCGAATTCGGTGGTAATGCAAATCGAAAATCCGTCCTTCAAAGGATTGTCGTGCATGTTCTTGGATGGACCGATAGCGTGAAATGGACACCCTACCGAATGAAGAGGATTAGTTCGGCTGGAAGCGTAATTTGGCCTGACCGATGAGGTAGAAGCTGCCGGTGATGCAGATCAGATCCTCTTTGCTGACGGCGCTCTTGGCTAACTGCAGCGCCTGGCCGAGACTGGAGGCCGTCTGGCACATTTTTCCGCAGATTTCCGAATACATGTCCGCCAAGTCCTCGGGAGACGTCGCCTTGGCCGAGTTGCTTCGGGTGAAAATGACCTTATCGGCTCCGTATTGCAACATTTCGAGCATTCCCCTGATGTCCTTGTCGCTGTTGCAGCCGAAGATAACGACCATGGAATCGTACGGAATATTTTGCCCGATGGCGTGTATGAGGGCCTTAATGCTCGCAGCGTTATGGGCGGCGTCGATGAGAATCCTCGGATCGCGCCAAACCATTTCCATACGGCCCGCTAATGAGACTTTCAAAAGTCCGCTTGCGGCCTTCTCGTTGTCGATGTTGTAGCCGAACGACTTAAGCTTGTCCAGCATCGCCAGCGCCAGACCGCAATTAATGGCCTGATGCTTTCCATGCAGCGGGACACGCAAATGCTCGAATCGGCTCGTCGAGGTCGTCAGGCAGATGCGTGTGTGCGGCCCGTGCTCCCGGGAGGTTTCGAACCGGTGTGAAAAATCAATATCGCTGCCGGTTACACTCAAGGGAGCCTCAAGGGACATCGCCTGCATTTTGAGAACCTGCATCGCCGCCGGGTCCTGGGGAACGGTGATCGCGGGGACGCCCCGTTTGAAAATCCCGGCTTTTTCCTGTGCAATACTGTCAATCGTTGCTCCAAGCTGATTCTGGTGGTCGATACTCAAGCTCGTAATCCCGATCACTTTGGGCACGATCACATTGGTGCTGTCCAGCCGTCCGCCCAAACCGGTCTCAATAACCGCGATATCGACTTCCTTATCCACAAAATGCATGAACGCCAAAGCCGTCATGATCTCGAAGAAAGTGGGGGCGTCGGTTTTCGACATTTTCTCGACCGGCGCGTAAACACGGTTGAGCAAACCGCGCATTTCGGAGTCGCTGATCATTTCCGAATTGACCATGATGCGCTCGTGTAAGTGCACGACGTGAGGCGACGTGTATAAACCCACCCTGTAATCGTTCGCTTCAAGCATCCTGGCGAGCATCGTGGCGGTCGAGCCTTTGCCCTTTGTGCCGCCGATATGAACCGTTTGGACCTTCTGATGGGGTTTGCCGACTAAGGACAGTAATTTTTCCATCCTGTCGAGATTGAATGTACTGACGTTGTACCGCAGGCGCGTTTGCTTCTCATAGTCCGTCCTCTCAAGTAAGTAAGAGATAGCCTGCTGGTAGTTCCGGAAGGCCTTTTTACTCTTAACTTTGGTCACCTTGGAGGAGGACTTTTTCTGTCGTTTCTTTCCGGTTGTTTTCAAAGTCCTTACCATCAAAAAGATGATTATAACAGTGAAGTGAGCCTGAGTCAATAACGGATTGTTGAAAATGCATCCTAACGAACGCCGATTAGTCTCATAATATACTATATATAAAGCACTTATAATACCGATAGAATATCCAATTATCTTTTTTCGATAAGGGCCCCGTGATTAGATATATTGAATATATCATTATATATTCTTATACCAGTTTCTTTTTCTCTACGTTGAACGGTTTGCAAAGCCTTGATTTCAACGGTTTCAAGTGGCCAATCCGACTTCTCTTCCATATAATGATCGATGTGAACACAGCACGATCCAAACCTGCTTGCCTTTTACTGAAGAGAATCAGGCATTTTGTTGTGCAGGGGCTCAATCAGCTTCTTTGGCCGGCCGTGTGCACGAATTGTCGTCAAAGCATCTCTGAGACCGACCACGACTTGTGCCAGGATTGCTGGGACGAGCTTTTGGCGTGCACCGGGGCCGATTATTGCCGGCGCTGCGGCCGGGAGACCAGTCGATTTGCCATCGTAGAAGGCGCATGCCCCGATTGTCAGGGCAAAGAGATCCATTTCGACCGGATCGCTCGGGCGGGGATGTACAACCGGAGCTTGCGACAATTGATCCTGGCTTTCAAGAACGGAAAAACGGAACATGCTCATGTTTTGGCGTTTTTGGCTCATTCTACATTGCTGGCGAGTGATTTTTACCGTGATGTAGAGCTTTTCGTTCCGGTTCCGCTGCATTGGTCCAGACGCCTGATACGCGGCTACAATCAATCGCACATCTTAGCAAGGAAACTGAGTCACTCTACAGCTAAGATCAACACCGACCTTGTGCGAATACGTCGTACCCGATCACAGCCGGCGATGACCAGCCCCGCGGCTCGGGCCAGAAACGTTGCGGGGGCATTTGCCGTTCGAAATGGACATCCGTTTGCCGGCCTGAGAATCTGTCTGGTGGACGATATCAAAACAAGCGGTGCGACGTTGAACGAATGCGCATCCGTATTGAAACGAGCCGGTGCTATCAAAGTCTTTGCGTTGGTCTTAGCCGTCGCCGGACAAAAGTCCGGTTAGTCTTTCTATCGAGAGGAATCCGATCATGATCCCAAAAAAGCGTTTATTAGTGTTACGAATGCTGATTCTACTGGCTACAGGAACGGTTTCGAGTGCCGCAATTGGTGCGGATTGGCTCGTTACTCCCATTGAGGAGCCTGTTCGGATCGAAAAACGTCTCGATGGCAACGAGGTTATCCTGAGCAACGGGCTTATCAGCCGGACATTTCGTCTCCGGCCCAACGCGGCCACCGTCGCTTATGATAACCTCATGAGCGGCGAATCCGTCATTCGAGGCGTCAAGCCGGAAGCTATCGTCGAGCTGGACGGGACGAAATATGAGGTGGGCGGCTTGAAGGGGCAGATCGAATACGCGTATTTGAAAACAGACTGGCTCGATTCGCTGACCGATAATCCTGAGGCTTTCAAATTTAAGAGCCTGGACACCGGCCCGACGAAGGAACGCTTCGCCTGGAAACACAAACGCTACTCGGCGGACGTGCCCTGGCCTCCGCCCGGCAAAGCACTGACATTTCACTTTGATCCGCCGGAGGGCAAGCACAAGGGCCTGGCTCTTTCAATCCATTATGAGATGTACCGGGGCATCCCATTATTGGCAAAATGGTTGACCATTCGTAATGGCGGCGATAGGCCGGTCAAACTCAATACATTTATTAGCGAAATCCTCGCGGCGGTGGAATATGAATCGCGCGTCGAGCAGCCTCAGCAGTGGGAATATCCCAATATTCACATCGAGAGCGACTATGCCTTCCACGGGGGCGATCCGAAAAGCGCCAATAAGACGACGCATTGGGTTGTCGATCCACAGTACAGCACGCAGATCAATTATCTCCGGAAGACACCCGTCATGATGGAAAGCCGGCCGCCACTCGGGCCTGACGTTGTTATTAAGCCCGGCGGTGTGTTCGAGTCCTTTCGAACGTTCGAGCTGATTTTCGACAGCACCGAGCGCGAGCGCAAAGGTTTAGCCTTACGGCGAATGTACAGAACCATCGCCCCGTGGGCCACGGAGAATCCGATCATCATGCACGTCCGGCACGCCGATCCGAAATCGGTCCGCTTAGCTATCGACCAATGCGCCGAGGTCGGCTTCGAGATGGTCATTATGACCTTCGGCAGCGGTTTTAATATGGAAAACATCGATCCGGACTATATGGCCCAAATGAAGGAATTAGTCGATTACGCCCATAGCAAAGGCATCGAGCTGGGTGGCTATTCGCTCCTGGCCAGCCGGCGGATCAGCGACGAGCACGACGCGATCAATCCCGAAACGGGCAAGCCCGGCGGGGCGATTTTCAACAATTCACCCTGCCTGTGCAGCCAATGGGGGATCGATTACTTCACCAAAATCAAAACCTTCATCGAACGGACGGGTCTCGATCTGCTCGAACACGATGGATCGTATCCCGGCGACGTGTGCGCCTCGACAAGCCATCCGGGCCATCGCGGACTCAATGATTCACAATGGAAACAATGGAAGAAAATTGCGGATTTCTACACGTGGTGCCGGGGTCGGGGCGTTTATCTGAACGTCCCGGATTGGTATTTCCTTATCGGCTCGAACAAAACGGCGATGGGCTATCGCGAGACGAACTGGTCCCTACCGCGAGAAAGGCAGATCATCCTCGGTAGGCAAAATATTTTCGACGGCACCTGGACGAAATCGCCGAGTATGGGCTGGATGTTCGTCCCCTTGGTCCAATATCACGGCGGCGGAGCGGCCGCGACACTCGAACCACTCTCCGAGCACCTCGATGCATACGGCGCGCACCTGGCCCAAAATTTCGGCTCAGGCGTCCAGGCATGTTATCGAGGGCCGCGGCTCTACGATACGGATGAAACAAAAGCACTCGTGAAGAAATGGGTGGATTTCTACAAAAAGTACCGGAACATCCTCGACTCCGACATCATCCATGTCCGACGGCCCGACGGACGCGACATCGATTGCATTTTACACTTAAATCCCCGACTTAAACATAAAGGCTTGGCGATGGTCTATAATCCTCTCAATCGAACGGTCAGTAAGACACTCAAACTCCCTTTGTACTATACGGGACTCACTCAAAGGGCGCGCATCCGCGAACAAGAAGGCAAGAGAAAACGATACAAGCTGGATCGTAAATATAACGTCGAAATCCCAGTCACTATCGCTCCGAATACGGTCACTTGGTTCGTCATCGAATAGTTAACTTATCCACTTCGCCGTATTTTTGCGAAACGAGCCATTACGAGGAAGAAGAACACCATGACGATCAGGGCCAGAAGGAAGCTCCATCTTGAGGCTAACCCCAGTGCGCTGGGCAGGTAGGCAAAGAGCAATGCCAATCCAGCGACAAACAAACTGTAGGGCAGTTGCGTTCGCACGTGATCAATGAGATTGCACGACGTAGCGATGGAACTCATGATCGTCGTATCGGAGATGGGCGAGCAATGGTCGCCGAAGATCGCGCCGTCCAGCACCGCCCCCAGGCTGATCATCGTGGTCAGGCCATATCCCCCATCGATGGCGTGGGCAATCGGAACGGCGGTCGGGATCAGGATTGCCATCGTGCCGTAGCTTGTACCGGTAGCGAACGATGTGACGGACGCCACGAGAAAAAGAATGGGCGGGAATAAAAAGGGCGGGACCCTCCCGGCCAGAATAGTGGTTAGAAATTCGCCGGTCCTCAGCGTGTCGCAGCAATTCTTGAGCGACCAGGCGAGAATCAGAATGACAAAGGGGATCATGGCCCGCCGGCCTCCGCGTTTGAAACATCGGATGATCGTCGGTTTGCGCAAAGGCCCGAAGAACCTGCCGAAAAACAATGCCAACGCCAGGCCGAACAGCGCGGCGCAGGCAAGGACCGCCGGGCTGTTCTCGGTGTGACCGATGACCTCGCGCCAGTAATCCCAGCTTGCCGGCGAGAGCGATTCGAGATCGACGGGTTTCGGCGGCATATTCTCCGCGGCTGTCGTGAGGCTTTGGGCTTGCCATTCCTTCATATCGGCTTTCAAGTTGGAGGTTCCGTCGAACCACAAACCCGTCAAATGAAACAGTATCAGCCCGGCTAAAGGTATCAAGGCGTTGAGCGCCCGGCCTTTCTCAATATTTAACGCCGAACCGTTCTCCGGCGTCGAGGCTTGGGCGCGTTTTTCTGCAGCTTTCATCGGTCCGAAATCCCGCCCCATGAGAATATGAACGAAAACGAAGGCGATCATCAACAGACAATAGAAACGAAAACTCAGTGCGTCGAAGAACATGGAATAGCCGGACTTGTCGATGCTCAGCGTTTGGCCGATAGCCGTCAGGAGGCTCACTTCGTAGGCGATCCAGGTACTGATCACGGCAAGCCCCGCGATCGGCGCGCTGGTGGCGTCCACAATAAAGGCAAGCTTTTCCCGGCTGACGCGATACCGGTCTGTGATCGGTTGCATCATCGAGCCGACTACAATCGCATTCGTGTAATCGTCGATAAAGCACAGGATTCCCAAAAGCGCTGTGGCGGCCTGGGCGGATTTGCGGCCCTTGATCCATTTCAGCAACCATACGATAATCCCGCGAAATCCTCCCGAGGCGATGAGGACCTCGATCATGATGAAGATCGGTGGAACGAAAGAAAGGATCGTCAGATTCGTTTTGTCCGTGACAGTGGCGACCAGGTGCGTTCCCGCCATCTTGAAACCTTCAAGCCAGGCGGCCGGACTCAACGGCGACTGCGGTACCTGGGTCAGGATGCCGCCGACGACAATGGCAATGCCCAGGCTCGGCAACACACGGCGCGTCAGGAACGCCAGGACGATAGCCAGAAGCGGAGGCACGACGCTGTACCACATCGCCCGTTGCGGGTCGGTCTGATCGGAGGGAGCGAGGAAGGCGGTCAAAGCGCACAAGAGACCGAAGATAACAAATCCAATAATAGCTCTTGTTAACGTTTTCGATTTCAATGTATTGTTATCTATAGTAAGAATCCTAAGCTCTAAATCCTAAGTTCTAAACAAATTCAAAATACTAATGACAAAAATTCAAAACAGCAGGATGGATATCCAAAGGCCCCTGTTTA
>CAYZAT010000173.1:0-9441 GCA_964476475.1 uncultured Pirellulales bacterium | reverse complement strand
TAGCCGCCTGATTGGATTCTCGTTAAGGACGGTTTATTATCGGGAATCCGCCATTTCGTGGGGATCGTCATATCGTCCGTCAGGTACATGCCTCCCACGTCGATGATATCATTGCTGAAGTTATGGATTTCAATCCAGTCGTCATATTGGTTCTGGGGATCCCGGATGCACCTGCTGTTAGACGCCATGATTTCATTAATCACCAGGGGGATTGTTGTTTCATTTGCTTTTGTCCGGCCGGCAAGGAAACCGGCCACTAAGAACACCCACGTGAAGGATCGTATATGTCTGGCCATTAACTCTGTTGTCTCCCATTTATACCCATGCGATATACCAATATACTCTTATCAGTCCATGAAGTTCATTCATCTTGACATCGGAAGAATAGGCGGATCACTCGATCAGGAACGCTCATCACCGAAACAAACAAAGGAACTGACACCCTTAAGCTCTTCGCTTCTCAGCATCCCATTCAGAAGGAGACGTCGCACAATCGTTATCCGGATTCATCTTGCCGTGATATGTACCAATCGGCTTGACGCTTGTTGCGCATCTCTTGAAAAAGGACCTCGACATCTTCAGAATTGATTGCACCATCCGGCTTGATATCACCCAGCACATAACTCTCATTGGATTCGGCGCTTTCCGCGAGGTTGTTGAGGATGATGGTGAAATCTAAATCATCGACAATCCCGTCGGCATTTAAATCATACCAAAAGATATTGTCGGTTCGTTCCGGTTCTCTGACGTTCCAGGCGAATCCGTATCGCTGACTCAAGGCCGATGTCTTTTGATCTTCGTCATCGCTGAATCGAAGGATAATTCTATAGTTTAAATAGTCGGGATCGGCGGCGATGTGAATATGCTCCACGTTGTCGTCGCGGCTGTCGCTGTAATCGAGCAGATAATCGCTATCGTGATTATCGGGATCGACCGCCCAAAGCTCGATGCGAAGATTATTGTCTTTCTCAGGGGCCGGCTCGAAGGGAAACGTGGTATTGTAATGCCTGTTCCACACGAGCGTCGCGGTAATCGTAGAACGGGCAGGTTCGATGATCGTAATGTCGTAAACCTGCTCCGCCGCGTCGGTCTTATCCAGTAGATTCAGATCCCAGCCGGTGGGGGGGGCATCGCCCGGCCCGTACAGCCCGGAAATCAAGTGCTCGAAGGCGCCGATCGCGTTCAACATGCCCGCGCCCTGGACGTAATCGAGCGGGGCGGAGTGATCGTCGTCGGTTGTCAGCCACCCTTTGTGCCAGAAGGGCAGTTTCGTTGCCGAATTCATGAGAATGGCTTTGATCACGCAATTTCCGCCGTCCGGCGAGATGGCCGGACTTAAGTCCGGGTTTTCTTTCGCTTTTTGGACGAGCAGGCCGACCGCCCCGGCAACAATGGGCGTCGAATAACTGGACCAGTTCCCGGTGGGTTCATAGAGGTTGGGCTCGTTGACCTCTGCGGCCATGCAATTGCCGGGGGCCACGAGGTCGGGCTTGCATCGCCCGTTCCCGGTCGGTCCCGTGCTGGAATGTTCCGGGTTCGCCAAGGCGAAATGGGCCAAATTCGTGACGAGGTCTTCGCTGTTCACCGAATCGACGACGCCGACCCCGATGACATTCGCCCCCGCGGCCGGATAAAGGACCGGATTGTGAGAATCAGCGCCGTTGCCTATGCTGGCGACGACAATGGTACCGTAAGACTCGGCCAATAATTCGATGCCCCGTGTCCATGGATATTCGAATTCGATCCCAAAGCTGGCCGTCAGAATATCCGCGTCCAGCGGCTCCTGGGGATAAACATGAGTGAGCACGAAATTCCACAATTCATGAATCTCACCCTGGGCCCGGGGGACCACGCCTTCATAATAGAAGGGTCCGATGTCAGGGTGTGACGCGTTGGGATCTTCCCCGAAGAGAATGGAGCAAATAGCGGTTGAATGGGGGGAAATGCCTTGAAATAATGTTTCCGAGGGCTGAAACATCAGATCGCTGGCTTGAAAGCAATTGTGGCGGATATCCGGGCGGTAATCATTTTGGGGTTCGTTGTCGATGTATGTCTTGCTTCGGCAAATCACTCCGAATTTCACCCCGGAACCTGTTAGATTTTGGTCGATCTGGCGCAGCGCATAAATGCCGGTATGTCTGAGTCCTTGAGGTTGGAGCATCTCTATTATTTGGAGGCGGTCTTCGCCGGCACCAAAGGCCATCGAACTGAGGACAATTCCCTGGCAGACTAAAAAGCTGATAAGTGTTTTCTGCTGAGCTTTTTTCACCGTTTAGTTCCCGAAGCAGCGTAGGAAGCAAAATGGAATCCCATTCCCCTTCCGGTCGCTGACCTCCATAACCTAAAGTACAGTCTCTTCAACAAATACTTGAGCTTATCATACCATAAAAGCCCCCATTTTTCAAGCAAATTGTTCGGACGGTTCTGATAATTTACCGTCTCTTAATGGTAAAAAAACCCATTTATGAAAACTTTGCCGGAAATCTTGCCCTTATCGGCCGGACATGCTATACTTCAGGGACAAGTGACGATGATTCTTTCAGTTAGGTCTGTTTAAACGATGAAAATAATCTTAGATTCTACGCAAATTGACAAGATTCTGGTGGATTTGACGAGCAAAATCGCTTCCGGTCTGGATCCGCAACAAGAGGTCGCCGTTATCGGCATTCGCAGTCGAGGAGAAATCCTGGCGCAAAGGCTATCCGCACGATTATCAAAGGAACTCGGCAAGGATGTGCCTTGTGGTACCCTGGATATTACGCTTTACCGAGATGATTTGAATTCTCCCAAAGGAATGACCCAGCCGGAGGTTCGCACAACGGAGATCGGTTTTACTATCGACGAGAAAGTCATTATCTTAGTGGATGATGTCCTCTATACGGCGCGGTCGGCCCGAGCGGCAATGGACGCGCTGATCGACCTGGGGCGGCCCCGGGCGATCAAGTTAGCCGTTTTAGTGGTCCGACCCGGTCGAGAAGTACCGATACAGGCGGACTATATCGGCTATCAGACGGATGCCGCCCACGACGAGGTCGTGCAGGTGAATCTCACCGAATCGGATGGAAAAGACCAGGTGATCATCGAGTGATTACCGTTTACTGTCGATTTTCGAAAAATGGACTGTGAGAAACGACGAACATGGCAGCCAGAAAGAGCAAACAATTCGAGTGGAATCACAAACATTTGCTTGGTTTAAGAGAACTTCGTGCCGAAGAAATTTCATTTCTTCTCGATACGGCCGTGGGCTTCGAGCAGGTCAGCACGCGGTCGGTGAAAAAGGCGCCGCCGCTCCGGGGTAAGGTCGTCGTTAATCTCTTTTTTGAGGACAGCACGCGCACGCGGACCAGCTTTGCGCTGGCCGCAAGCCGTTTGAGCGCAGATATCATCGAGTTCACCAAGAAGGATAGCTCGGTGAGCAAGGGGGAAACGCTCTTAGATACCGCCAGAAATCTCGAAGCGATGGGGATTGACATCGTCGTCGTGCGCCACAGTGCCGGCGGGGCGCCGAAATTTCTCTGCCGCAATATCAACGCCTGCGTGGTCAATGCGGGCGACGGTTTTTGCGAACATCCGACACAGGGACTTTTAGATGTATATACAATTCGAAAGATCAAGGGGACCCTTGAAGGCTTGAAAATCGCCATTGTCGGAGATATCGCGCATTCACGGGTGGCGCGCAGCGATATGTGGGCGATGACGAAACTCGGCGCGGAGGTGACGTTTGTCGGTCCGCCGACGCTGATGCCCGCCCGAGTGGATCAGTTGCCGGTGAAGGTGAGTTATTGCCTTGATGACGTTATTGATAAGGTCGATGTGATTAATATGCTCCGGATTCAATTCGAGCGGCTCGGCGGCAATCCATTTCCGTCGATCCGGGAATACTCTCACTATTTCGGCCTTACGCTTGAGAGGATGAAACGGGCGAAATCCGATATCCTGGTGATGCATCCCGGGCCGATCAACCGGGGGCTGGAGATGGAGAGCGAGGTGGCCGACGGCAAAAACAGCGTGATCCTGGAGCAGGTTAAAAACGGTTTGGCGGTTCGGATGGCCGTCTTGTTCCTGGTCAACCAGGCCGCGGCTCAAGGCAACTAACATACAATCGGGATGAAAGATGAGCACGGCGACAAGACAATTTTCTCCGGGTGAGAAAGAGAGCATGATGGATTCAGTACTCCTGATACAAAATGGAAGAATCGTCGATCCGGCAAACGATATCGACCGGATCGGGGATGTTCTTATTGCTAACGGCAAGATTCAGGACGTTGGGGACATCACGGGTGATCCGAAGCTTAAGGCGCCGAGGGGCAAAACGATCGATGCGACGGATAAGCTGGTGGTGCCGGGCTTGATCGATATGCACGTTCACTTTCGCGAGCCGGGGGATGAAGAGGAGGAAACCATCGCCAGCGGCTCTCAGGCGGCGGTCGCGGCGGGCTTTACGTCTGTCGTGTGTATGCCGAACACCAATCCGGTGATCGAGAACGAAACCGATGTCGAATATATCCATCGCAAAGCCAGGCAGGCCAGGAAGACGCATGTCTATACGATGGGGGCCATGACGAAAGGGCTGCAAGGCGTTGAGCTGGCCGAAATGGGTTTCATGGCCGATGCGGGAGCGGTCGGCTTTACGGACGACGGAAGGGGCGTGCAGGATCCGGGCGTTATGCTCCGTGCCCTGAAATATGCCGGGATGTTCGACGTCGTGATCGCTCAGCATTGTCAGGATGAGCGTATTGCGGGTAAGGGGGTGATGAATTCCGGATACTATTCGACGATCCTCGGCCTGCCGGGTATCGATCCGCTCGCGGAAGAAGCGATGCTGTGGCGGGATATCCAGCTTGTCAGGAAAACCAAGGGGCGTTACCACGCGCAGCATATCTCGACGGCGGGATCCGTCGCGTTGATTCGGGCGGCGAAGAAAGACGGCCTGCCGATCACTTGCGAGGTCACGCCGCACCACCTGCTTTTAACGGAGGAGCGGTGCGCCGAATACGATACGAATTATAAAGTGAATCCCCCTCTGCGGAGCGCGAAAGATGTCGAGGCGCTGAAGCAAGCCATCGCGGATGGGATGGTGGATGCATTGGCGACGGATCACGCCCCGCATTTGCAGAGTGAGAAGGAATTGGAATTCTTCTCAGCGCCCTTTGGGATTGCCTCTTTGGAATGTGCGCTGGCTTTGTACATTAAGGCCCTTATCGAGCCGGGTATTTTGGATTGGCCCGGTTTGATCCGCTTAATGACGTGCAATCCGGCCGGGATCATCGGCCTCGAAAAAGGCACGCTCAGCAAAGGGATGCAGGCGGACGCTGCAATTATCGATCCCAACCTCGAATATGAGATCGACGTAAATACCTTCCATTCGAAAAGCAGAAACTGTCCCTATCACGACTGGCACGTCAAGGGCAAGGTCGAAAAAACCATTGTCGGCGGTGAAATAAGATTTGAAGCATAAGGAAGCATGGAGAGGAATTATGGGTATTACCTATGTCGAAGGCCAGGTGAAAGGACCCACGAAAAAACAACGAACCGTTAAGTTTCTCATCGACAGTGGGGCAACCTATACGCTTCTTCCAAAGAAAGTATGGAAAGCGATTGGTCTCAAGCCAAAACGCAAAGTCACTTTCACTTTGGCCGACGGAACGACGGTGGAACGGGCCGTATCGGAGACATTTATCATCCTTCAACAAGGGCAAGCCCATACACCTGTGATTTTGGGTGAGGAGAGTGATGAAGCTTTGCTGGGAGTCGTCACGTTGGAAATTCTCGGCTTGGTATTCAATCCATTTAACCGAACGCTTCATCCAATGCGAATGTTGCTCAGCACACATCACGCGGCATGATATGTTGATTATTGACGGCAATAATTTGTTACACACGATCTACAAGACCGCCGGGGATACCGAATCCATCAGCGATGTCGGATTGTGCCGGGCGGTAAGTCGCTTGCTGGGGTTGACCGGTGAAAAAGGCGAGATTATTTTTGACGGCTCGGGCCCGCCGGACAAGTCCGGATTCGATCACATCGCGAATCTGGAGGTCTCTTTTTCAGGCTTGAGCAGCGATTCCGATACGGTCATCGAGGACAAGATACGGGCGAGCACGGCGCCGAGAAGTCTCACCATTGTCAGTAGTGACAGGAGACTGCGAAGAGCCGCGAGAGCGAGAAAAGCAACGGCTGTCAAGTCGGAGAATTTTTGGGTGGATTTGCAGAGGCAGTTAAATCGAAAAACCACCGTCAAAGAACCCGCTGAGAAGCGGCGGGGTATCAGCGACAGCGAGACAAAACAATGGCTCGACTTTTTTGGCCTTGAGCAATAGCCTCTTCCTGCCGATACACACGAGGATATCGTCCATTTAAAATCCTTTTGGGAGGATAATGACTATGAAATGTCCATCGTGTGAAGGCCGGTTGCAGGAAATGACGGTTGGGGACGTGGTTGTCGATGTGTGCCAGGGCGGTTGTGGCGGCATTTGGTTTGACAATTATGAGATCGAGAAGTTCGATGAATCCCACGAGACGGCGGGCGAACAGCTCCTGGATATCGAGCAGGACGAAAGCCTGGTCATCGACCGCACAAAAAGGCTCGAATGCCCGAAATGCACCCATTTGGTGATGATGCGGCACTTCTTCAGTGTGAAAAAAGAGGTCGAGGTCGATGAATGTCCCGGCTGCGGCGGCTTCTGGCTGGATGCCGGGGAATTGGCCAAGATTCGCAGTCTGTTTCATACGGAAGAAGAAAGACACCAGGCGGCCCATGACTATTTCACGGAAGTTTTCGACGGGGAATTAGCCGCCACGGAGGCCGAAGACAAGGCCAAACTCGAAAAGGTCCGGAAAATTGCGAATATCTTCCGCTTCGTTTGCCCGAGCTACTATATTCCCGGAAAACAGGACTGGGGCGCCTTTTAACTCTTATAATCGTCCCATAAACTACAGTCAAACGCAGCAGGCGTAGAACACTTAAGTTTTTATATGAAGCCGGGCACAGCTACTTCACTCGGTGGTGATGTAAGTGAGCATTCCCTCAATGAAATAGCTGAGCGACCGCCGTCGAGCTTTGGATTTGACAGCAATTTGCCAATCCCCTTGATCGACGTTGACCGTTATTTCTTCCTCCTGGATTCTCCAGGTATTCGAATCAGATTCCGCGACCATTTTTCCATCAGGATCATAAACCCTGAGTCGTAAGTCTCCCCAGCCATACCAGCTAAGATTTAAGTACATTACGGCGGGTTTTGACACAGAAAGTGTATGCCATAACTCTTGATTCGGTCGGATGTACCCGGTAAAGGTGAATTCATCCGGGGCGGCGGGTTCGGCTTCCACGACGACGCGGGCCGTTCCACTGACACTTCCATCCCCTGTTGCACGGATGGTGGTTTCTCCAACCCCCACGGCTGTAAATAAGCCGTCTTCGTCGATGGTCCCCACGCCCGGATTGTTACTTTCCCAGGTAAGATCGCCCGTGGCGATGGGGTCGCTATATTGATCTGTGCCGGTCGCTGCAAATCGTTGTTGCTCATTGATATACAACGTCACATTCGCAGGTGAAACCTCAATCGTAGTGAGGATAGCATCTGCTACGACAAAAACCGTCGCGGTTCCTTCTATGCCTTCGTCCCCTATCGCTGTAATGGTTGTCTTTCCAAGTCCGAGGGCTGTAAAGAGCCCGCTGCCCTCAATGGTTCCCACGTCCGTATTGCTGCTTGCCCAGGTGATAGCTCCCGTCTCGATGGCTTCGTCGTACTGGTCTATACCGCTCACGGTGAACTCTTGAGTGTCGCCGACAAATAATGTCGCACTACTTGGAGAGACGTCGATTTTGTCGAGCATGGGAATGGTTATGACAAGCACCTCGGCGGTTCCGAAGACGCCTCGCTCACCCGTTGCTTGAATGGTTGTTATCCCGAGACCATCGCTCTGGAAGAGTCCGCTTGCTCCGATGGTCCCCACGGTTAGATCGCTGCTTACCCAGGTGATGTCTCCCGTGGCGATGGGATCGTCGTACTGGTCTTTACCGCGCGCAGTAAATTGTTGAGTTTCACCAAGAAACAGCGTTGGACTGCCTGGTGTAATTTCAATCCTTGTCAGGATTGGCGGTTCAGGGGCCGATCCGGCAGCCGCGAAGGCATCGACGAGGCCGTAGCCGTACCATAGATCCCATCCGGCCGTACCCAGATCTTCGGCGGTCTCCTGGAGCACCGTTCGGACATCCCCTCCGGGACCGGATAATATCAGGGCCGCCACACCCGCCACGTGCGGACAGGCCATCGAGGTGCCGCTCCTGTACGAATAGCTTTGCCCTAAGTCCGTGGATCCCACATAGATACCGGGAGCGGCGAGTTCCATCGCCGCGCCGGTACTTGAAAAGTATGTCTTTATATCCGTTTGGTCGATTGCCCCGACGGCAATAACGGAGTTGTATCGGGCGGGATAGTCCACCGTATCCCATTCTCTGTTCCGCCGCCTGCGATAGTCATTGCCCGCGGCGGCAATCACGATGATACCGGCGGTTTCGGCTCGTTTGCAGGCATCTCGCATGGTTTGGTAATCTTCATTGGTGCCCATACTCAGAGAGATGATATCCATCCCGTTCTCAATGGCCCAATCGATCCCGGCGGCGACGTCGCTGAGATAGCCGGTCCCGGTGCTGTCTAATGCCTTGACCGCGTAAAGGGAGGCCTCCGGAGCCACGCCGACCACGCCGATGTCATTATCTTCGGCGGCGATGATCCCCGCGCAATGCGTTCCGTGCCCGCTGTCATCCATCGGATCGCTATCGTCATTGACAAAATCATATCCGTCCACATAATTGTCGTCTAAGTCAATGTGCGTGTAATCGATCCCCGTGTCGATCAACGCCACCTTGACGCCTTTTCCTCTATTTTCGAGGGCATGAACTTCACCTGCTCCTATGCGTTTGACACCCCACGACGCATCAAGTTCGGCATCCAGCGCGTATAACATGCCGTCTTGCTCAACATACGCGACGTTGGGATTGGCGCGTAAACTGGCGATCTGGCTGTCGGTAAGTTCCGCCGCCACAGCGGCTAAATTGCGGTAGGCCCGGCGCGTGCGACCGCCGTGCTGGCGAATGAGGGATCTGCGGTTCTCAGGGGTTTGCCGCCCGGCTGATTCCTTGAATCCGATCACGACTTTTCTTTGGGAGCGGTTTTGACGTGTAGAGCCGGCCTCAGCCGGAATAGAATTGAGCAGCACGGCAAAAACGATAACTGAAATCAGCATTGCCTTTCGCATGATGAGGTTCTCCCTAACACGATTTAACAGGTTTCTGGAAAAGCAGGGTCTCCATTTGAGCCATGGAGTATCCCTATTATTCTATTCGGGCTGAAAAACCATTCTACTCAAGCTTTTTTCCTATCGGTAGTAAATTGTCTCATACGCATCACAGGGATAGTGTGTCCAAAAGTGGG
>CAYZAT010000172.1:0-9441 GCA_964476475.1 uncultured Pirellulales bacterium | reverse complement strand
ATGATCTGGGATATGAATAAGAGATTCCCCACTATGCTGTGCTCCGTTCAGAATGACAATTCCTACATGAGGATTGACTATAATCCTCGCAATAAACGAGCAGACGCCAATCCTCATTCCTCTGTGGCTGGCCCTTTATTGATTTTTCATTTGATCGAGCATCGTGAGTAGGCTCGCTACGATTTTGTCGGCGGCGTGGAATTCGACGCGGTTGGTGCCCAGCCAGGTTTCGTAGCCGCCTAATTTGTGCTGGTCAAAGGTGGGCAGGTAGCCGGAACTGCCGTTAGCGTGAGAGATCGTGAAGGTCCGGCTGAAAGGACTCTTCTGTTTCAATTCCAATCCGATCTCGACAAAGACCTCAAACGGAATAGTACAAACACTTAAATCCCCGATGCGAAAAGCCTGCAAAACGATTGAGATATTGTCGGGTGACTTATCCAGATCCAGGACGCGGTTCGCATACACGCGTTCGTGCCGATGATATTTTGGGGCATCTTCCGGCTTGGCCAGGATTTTTCGGGCGTAGGCAAGCTGTTCCTCGGTCGGCTTTCGGACCGCCAAATCCAATTCTTTCTGTAGAGCGTCCAACTCGACCCAGTCATGGAATTCGATCTGCTGATGAGCACGATAGACCGCCTCGGCGACCAGGGTAGCCACCTGTGTCATCTTTCCATAAGGCGGCCAGCGTTTGTCCCGCTTCTTTAGCCAGGGGATGTTATTGATATCACCGCTGGTCCCGTTTGACAGCATGCCCACGAAAGGCGGATCTAACCGGTCCGCGCCGAGCATTTCCTGGATTAGGTTAGAGAAGATACCGAAGTAGTCGGCGGAGATCACGGGGCCGGCGCTCGGGCCGACGTAATGCAGCGAATAGTTCGCCAGCAGCGCGATGGGCCGGCCGTCTTGGGACTGCACGGAGAAAAAGACGATCTCCGGATCGGTGGGACCGGCGGCCTTGAGAATATTGGGATTGCCCCGTCCCGGGTTCATGACGGCTTTGTCCGTGCCTCCGAACGGATTCGGGGTCGGTGTGCCGGGCTTCATCGTGTAGCGGCGGTTAAAGACCTGGGTCGGCTCTTCCGCCCGGCCCCAGCCGATGCGCGCCGGCTCCAGGTTATTCAAAGCCCTGCGAACGCCGTCGGCGACACGACCAATCACAAAATTCTGATAGTCGTTGAAACCCCCGACCGACTGGGCGTTTCTCGAAGTGCGGGCGTTGATCGAAGAATGGGTATGTGTGGCCGCCATCAGCATGTTCTCGACGGGTATCCCGGTCTTCTCATGAATGATGCGTTTGGCGGCGTCGAAAACATCGCGCGACATCCCCAGACTATCGGCGATCACGAAGATCAACTTCGTCCGGCCATCATCCAGAACGAGACACCGTGCATACAACTCGTCATGGATATGCTCACCTGGCGGCGAGCCCCATCCCCCTATGATCGGCTCATCCAAAGGCGGAGTGATATTACTGGCGGCGGCCCCGGCTTTGAGAAGGCGGGCCGTATCCGTTTGAGCGGACGCTTTCGACATTAAACCAGACACTCCGGCGAATACAACAACCGAAACAACAATCACAAATGACCTGATCTTCATAGCTTCTCCTTTTGATTGGCCCAGTCTCATCCCGTCCTGTTCCATGACGCAGATACTGGATTTCCTATTGTAATACATCTGCCAACTCGGCGATTTCCTCTGGTGTCATAGCCCGGCGGTCGATACGCACCTCATCCAGCATGCCCTCTAAAGGCGCCCATGTGTCGCCGGTACGCTTTCCGAACCGGACATCGGAACCCGCCAGGGTATTCACAGGGACATCAAGGGAGGTTGTACTCGACTCGACGTGCCCGTCCACATACATCCGGATGTCTTGTATTCGAGGTGATTCCCGTTCGGGTAGTACAACCGCAATATGATGCCATTGACCATCCGTCAATGTCGTTTGTCCAACCATCGAGCTTTCACCGAGATCGAGCAGAAGAGCGCCCTTGGGTTGCCCCCTGCCGCCCCCCTGCATGATGGATAAGGCCCACAAGGCGTCCGGCTGATTCATCCCCCAGGAGACGAGGTCCATATCGCCTTCAACGGACGTGCTCATCCACAGAGACAAGGTTCGCGCCCGGGTACCCAGAACGCCTGTATATCCTACGGCTTGCGCGTAGCCCCCCGTGCCGTCGAATCGGAGAGCGCCATTTGCCTTTCCGGAGGTGTTCCATGACACACCCGTCAGAAAAGCGTGCCGACCGTACTTCGACGAATCTTCGGCCACGGTCCCCTGACCTTCGTCACATTTCCAGTGCGCTTCCAACGCCTCCAGTCCCGGCTGTTCGATTACCGAATCAATCGTGACCGCTACCGGACGATATGAAGCCTCGATAACCGAGCTTGCAGAAGCAAACTGAGCATCGTCCGCCAACCCGATCGTGAAATGAGTGGGAGTGGCGGCCATATGTTTGCTCGTGCCGGGTCCGCGGCCAAACCCAAAGACCGTCATGTTCTGCTCCATCGGCCAGTAGGTGTCATTGTGTGCGTCATCTTCTTCGTGCACCAAATAGATGTAGCGATCGAGCGTAGAATCCTCGAAATAGACCCATTCGGGAGCGGGGATATCCTGATTCTGCCATTCCCGGCCCGCCGGCAGGCGCACACCGTCGGATCGCACGCTGAAATCCAAATCGTAGTCGATGGCCCCGCCCGGAGTACCTTCGTACAGAAACCAATAGGGCTTGGGAGCACAACGCAACAGCGTCATACGAGCATAACGGGGATAAATGTGCCAGATGCACTCCCATAGACCGTCGTTGGAAACCGAGTGGATCGTCGTCCTGAGTGGGCCGACGTGGTCAATAGAGCTTACGCAATTTCGATGGCCGGGATGGAAAATATTATCCGGGTGGACCATATTCGGGATGCCCCGATAAATCCCGTCGGACCCACCAAAGGGGTGGAAGCCGATCCAGTCATTGCCTTCGACGTCCAGAAGACTGGAGAAACCGCCGGCATCCTTCTGGTAATAATACGTGGCGTTTGCTGTGGCGATCATGTAGCAGTCCAGGCCCTCGTCGGGAACGTTGTCGATGACTTCCACGAGTGGATCGATTTCTGCGGGAGCGAAATCACCACGCGTGTCGAAATAGAGATGGTAGTGACGCTGCGCGTGGGCGGCGGTCGCGCCGGTGAGAAGGAGAACCAGATACCCGGAGTCCGGCGTCAGCGCCTCGAACTGAAACGGCGCCGATTCGTCTATCACTCCACCATCGGCGTCCACTTCGAGCAAGCGAAAAGATTCCGGAATGACCGTCTCGCCGCTACGATCAATGCCGGCCAAGAATGTCTTAAAATTGAGGAATTGCTCGACCGACGTATCGAAACGCTCGTAGAGTCCGACATCAACCGTCAATCTTAAACGCATGCGCCAATGGCTGCCCCACCACGGCGCCGCATCACTGGCGTCAACCGTTGGTAAACCACAGGCGAATAACCATACTACGCATAGAAACCGCAACCACCTTGGGCATCGTATCTGGATAGAAGACGAACCTCCAGCATAGACGGATATTGAGCTCATAGCCATCGTTTTCTCCTTCCACCTATATCACTGGACGCGGTTTTGCGCGACAAAATGCTGGATCAACCACAAAAGATCTTCGTTGTTCGGCGAGGCCAGCGTGATGCCGGAATGGGACGACGGGTCCTGGGCGTTCTGCCGGATGAAATCGAGTGTGCGCCGGTCCGCCCATTTGCGCCGGTCCGCGTGGCCGTCGGCAAAGCCGAACGTACTGGCCTTGAGATGATAGGACGCCAGGGGATCATAGAACGACCAACCGGACGGATTCGATAATCGGTTCATACTCCCGCCCATGGGCAGGTGCCATCCGCCTTCGTTCTCGCCGTATCGGCTGCCGTTATGTTCCTCCTCGACGAAGACATAGTATTGCGGCGCATTGGTCACCTCGATCATCCTCCGATAGTATTGGTACCCTCCGCGAATCGAGAGGTCCCCTTCCCGCATCGGACCGAAGGCATAAGAGATCGAGTAGCTGCGAAAACAATCGCGCGGGGGCCGCTGAGTGCTTCGGCGATTGTCGCCGGGGCAGTGATAGGCATCCACGTCCTTGATGTACTGGTACAAGGTGCCCAATTGTATTCCCCGATAGCGATCCGTATCCGTGATGTTGGCCGGTGCGGGATTGTAGCCGATGTCACTTCCGCTGGCATCTTTGGGCCGGTGAACCCACGGGCTGTTATCCGCCGCCGTATCGTAGCATGCGCCATTGCTGACAAGCAGGCCGTCGTTGTCATCCGCATACATGATCCACCCGGCCAGCAGGTTGCGATGGTTGGCCAGGCACCGCGCCATGGTGGCCTGTTTCTTGGCTGTGCTGAGGACGGGAACCAGAATGGCCATCAAAATGGCAATCACCGCGATCACCACGAGCAATTCAATCAATGTGAAACCTTCCCCTTTTTTCATGGCGAGCCTCTCAAATGAACGAACATTTCTTCACCTGCACACCTCAAATACACGTTAACATGCCTAAGACTATCATACCGGAAACTCTCCTGGATTACAACCATTCGGTTTCAGGATTCTGCTTGACAAATAAGCAAAGAATCTGATAAGATCAAGCGTGGATTTGGAGTTGTGGTTTTTTGAAAGGTATTACGCTCTTCATTGCATCTATTCTGCAATGTATCAATGGTATAGAAGGGAAGGAGGTGGCGTGAAATTACAGACAAATCAATCCGATACAACAAGTAGATTCCTATCGAAAAACACTATTATCCCAATCATTCAGTGAAGGAGAATTATGATGTGCCGAAGAACCATATTTGTTTTTTTCTTTCTTATGGTGCTGGTCCTGGTAGTTCCGAGAACCTCTGAGGCGGAGCTTATCGGCTGGTGGAAACTCGACGAGGGCTCCGGAACCATGGCCACCGATTCGAGCGGCTACGGAAATGATGCGACGTTCGAAGGCGCTCCTGTCTGGGTGGATGAGGGAAAATTTGGCACGGCGTTGAAGTTTAACGGAAGTTCCGATTATCTGGCCGCCCTCGACTCCGAGAGTCTCGATATCCATGGGGGCCAATTGAGCATCGCCGCCTGGATTAACGGCGAGGACTGGACGGCGGCGAACCATGTTGTTCGGAAGATTGCAGATGAGGGAACCGGTTCGCTGTATATGATCCGCGTGCAGCCGGACACGGTGCGCGTTTATATTAATACCTCCGACGGTGAGTCCCTTATCCAGGGAACGAAGGCATTACCCACAAACGAATGGAACCATGTTGCCGTAACGTATGATGCCGCCGTAGCCCATATTTACGTCAACGGCGCGGTTGATGTCTCGATGGACGTCACCGGAGAGTTAAACCAGAGCGATAATGAGCTACGTATCGGGCGTGGAGAGCCGGCGGGTTACTTTATGGGAATGATCGACGACGTGCGCCTTTACAATCACGGGCTCACGGAGAGCGAACTTCTATCCGCGATGGAAGGAAGCGGGGCAGATTATCCCTGTGCCCGCGGACCCGATCCGAAAAACGGTGCCCTTTATGCCGATACATGGGTGAATCTTAGCTGGTCGCCGGGTGATTTTGCCGTTTCGCACGATGTCTATTTAGGTGATAACTTTAGCAACGTAGAAGAAGGCACGCGAGACTCGGAGGTGTTCCGAGGCAATCAGGCCTCGACTTTTTTAGTCGTCGGATTCCCCGGATTCCCTTATCCGGACGGCCTGGTGCCGGGTACAACGTATTACTGGCGAATTGATGAGGTCAATGAGATAGATCCGAACAGCCCCTGGAAGGGCGCGGTCTGGAACTTCTCGATCCCACCGAAGACCGCGTACAATCCCAACCCGCTCGACGGCGCCGGGTTGGCGGATCCGAATAATGCGACTTTGACCTGGACCGCCGGCTTCGGAGCCATTATGCACACCGTTTACTTCGGTGACGATTATGACGAGGTAAATGATGCCGACGGGGGCGTGCTTACAGGAACACCGAGCTATTCTCCCGATCCGCTTGAACGCGAGAAAGTCTATTACTGGCGCGTCGATGAGCGAGACGCCGTCGGGACGTATAAAGGCGATGTCTGGAGTTTTACGACGCCGGGCGCCGTGGGCAATCCACAGCCGACGTATAACACTACGAATGTGCCATTGAATGCGACTCTCACGTGGGTGCCTGCGGATTCCGCCGCTTCGCACCGGCTTTACTTCGGAACGGATGAAGAGGCCGTGCGCAGCGCCGAAACCGGTTCTTCGGAGGACAAAGGCTCCATCGCCCTGGGCGCTGAGAGCTATGATCCGGGAATGCTTGATGCAGAAACTACTTACTATTGGCGCGTGGACGAAGTCAATGATCAGGGCAATAAGGCGAAAGGACCGCCTTGGATTTTCACGACGGGTGATTTCCTTCTCGTGGACGACTTTGAGGGCTATACCGATGACGATGCAGCCGGCCAGGCCATCTGGCAGCATTGGATCGATGGCTTCGGCGTTCCGGACAACGGTTCACAAGTGGGTAATTTACTCCCTCCGTATGCCGAGCAAACGATTGTCCATGGCGGTGCCCAATCGATGCCGCTCTTTTACACCAACGAAGGCGGCGTAACGAACTCGGAAGCAACATTGACATTAACGGCGCTGCGAGATTGGACACAAGCGTCTGTCACGGAATTGTCGCTCTGGTTCAGAGGAATTTCGAGTAACGCCGCCGAGCCGTTGTACGTTGCAATCTCCAATAGTACCGGCGCGGCTGCCGTCGTAACCAATGATGATCCAAGTGCGGCCGCGGTCCGAGCGTGGACGCAGTGGCGTATCCCATTACAGGCTTTCGCCGATCAAGGAATCAGCCTGGCCAATGTAGACAAAATCGCTATCGGCTTCGGGGACAAAGGCGGTGTCCCGGTCAGCGGTTCGGGCACGGTGTATCTTGATGACATCCGTCTGAATCGGAAATGAAGTACCCCATAGCTGGTAAATGCTACTTTGTCGGTAATGACATAAAAGTGAACCTGGATTTGCCTTCGAGAATTCATTGGAGTCAAACCATTAGGAATTTGTGTGAAACGCGAGTAAATCGCAGGAAGTAAATGAGACATCCAATTATAACCCTTATTTTGTGAAAAAGGACGACTATGATGTGTAGAAAGCTGTTGTGTTTGAGTTTATTGGTTCTTGTTTCTGTGCTCTCTCTGGCGAGCCATGTATCGGCTGAGTTGATCGCCCGCTGGAAATTTGATGACGGTGCCGGCAACACGGCTGTAGATAGCGTCGGTAACGCCCATCCGGGCACGATCGGTGGTACAGCCAATTGGGCGGCCGGGCAGATCGGGGGGGGCGTTGGATCTCGATGGATCGACAAATTACGTTGACATCCAGGGTGAAAATCCGATCATCACCGGAACATTCTCGCTAACGATGTGGATTTACGCCCGGAATATTCCTACTCCCGCCAAAGATTACCGGATGCCACTGTCGAATGATTCGTGGGTTGACGGAGCCATTCACGTCCATATATGGCCCGAGACAAGTATCTTCAGAATTGATACCAAGAACGGAACGGATATTTCCTCCAATACGGTGATCGAGGCCAACCAATGGTACTACGTGGCAGGTACGCTTGATGCAGCCGGAGAGTCCAGGATTTATATTGATGGAATTCTGGATAATAACGCTATAGGAGACAGCAAGGAGTATTTCATAGGTCCGGCCAACATCGGCGCCTATCAAAATAGTTCCAGATTTTTTAACGGTAAGATCGATGATGTCCGCATTTACAACCACATTCTGTCCGAGGCGGAGATCCAGGCGATTATGGAAGGTGCCGTGTGGCCATATGCCGATAATCCCGATCCGGCGAACGATGCCATCTTCGAAAATACGTGGGTCACTCTAAGCTGGTCGCCGGGAGATTTAGCCGTTTCTCATGACGTTTACTTCGGCACAGATTTTGATGATGTCAATGAAGCTACCTTAGACTCTGACGTGTTCCTACACAATCAGACCTTGACTTTTTTAGTCGTCGGATTCCCCGGATACCCTTATCCGGACGGTCTGGAGGCGGGTACAACGTATTACTGGCGAATTGATGAGGTCAATGAGGCCGATCCGAATAGTCCCTGGAAAGGTCCCGTCTGGAATTTCTCTATTCCACCCAACACCGCCTACAATCCCGACCCGGTTGATGGAGCCGAGTTCGTAGATCCGAATAATGCGACTCTGAGCTGGACGACCGGCTTCGGTGCGAAAACGCACACTGTTTACTTCGGTGAAGATTTTGACATCGTTGCAAATGCTACAGACGGAATTCCCATTGGAACGACGCAATATAGTCCCGGCCCGCTCGAAACGGAAAAGATTTACTACTGGCGGATCGATGAGTACGACGGCATAACCACACATAAGGGCGACGTATGGGTCTTCACAACGCCGGGGGCGGTCGGAAATCCGCAACCGACAAACGGCGCTACCGATGTAGCGATGGCAACAGTTCTAACCTGGTCGGCAGCCGATAACGCCGCATCACATGAGGTGTACTTCGGGCTGGACAAAGACACTGTGCGCAACGCCGATAGTTCCTCGCCCGAGTACAAAGGGTCCAGAACGCTGGGGGCGGAGAACTACGATCTCGGACTATTCGAGACGAACACAACGTACTATTGGCGCGTGGATGAAGTTTACGATGGCAATCCGGTTAAGGGCCCTGTCTGGAGCTTCACCGCCGGTAATTATCTTCGGGTCGATGACATCGAGAGCTACACCGACGATGACGCAGCCGGTCAAGCCATCTGGCAGACATGGATCGACGGTTTCGGCGTACCGGATAATGGCGCGCAGGTCGGCTACTTAATGCCCCCGTATGCCGAACAGACGATCGTTCATGGCGGCGCTCAATCCATGCCGCTGTTGTACACAAACGAAGCGGGTGTAACGAACTCAGAAGCATCGATGACGTTAACGGCCCCGCGAGATTGGACACAAGCTTCCGTTGCGGAATTGTCGCTTTGGTTCAGAAGCACATCCGATAACGCTGCCGATCCGTTGTATGTCGCGGTCTCCAATAACACCGGCTCGGCTGCCATCGTGCCTCATGACGATTCGAGTGTGGCAATGTCGCGCGCATGGACGCAGTGGCGTATCCCATTACAAGCTTTTTCGGATCAGGGGATTAACCTGGCCAATGTGGATGCCCTGACGATTGGTCTGGGAAGTAAATCAGGAATGGTTTCACCCGGCGGTTCCGGGACGATATACATCGATGATATCCGGCTATATCGACCGTAAGGTAAAAAACCGGAATGACAATGGAATTGATTAAACTCGGGGCCTGTACTGATCAATACAGGCCCCGATTGCTGATATGCGTTAAATCTCTTTCCAATTTTTCGTTAGAGGAACGGGGAACCAGCCGTCTCGATCCGCTTTGACGGGA
>CAYZAT010000171.1:0-9453 GCA_964476475.1 uncultured Pirellulales bacterium | reverse complement strand
GGTCAGCAGGTCGTCAAAGGCAATATTACCGTCGTCGCCACAGGCAATATCTGGGTTGCCGATTCCGTCGTGGTGGATGGCGAACATGACGCGGACGGAATGCCGTCAGGGGATAATCCGAACATCCTGGGTCTCGTTTCGCAGAAGGTCATCAAAGTCGTTGACCCGGGCGTCTCCAGCTACTCCGAAGGAGGCGCCAGCAACTACCCGGGGCCGCCCGAGAAGTTGAAGTTCTTCGAGTATGTCCCTATTGGCTGCATTGACGATGCGGGAGCCGACACGAGTGACGGCGATACTGACGAGCAGTATGACGAGGACCTGTGCAGCAGACACTTGCCGGGCGAGATGGTTGTCGAGGCCTCAATGACGATCGGCGGCGGGGGGTGGGGCGCAGAGAACGTCCGGCGCGGGTCGTACGGGGGCCGGAAAGAAGCCAGCGGAAACCAAGACACACTCATCGTTCGCGGAAGCATCACGGAAGCTATCCGAGGCGTCGTTGGATTGATCGATTATGATGGGTACCTTAAATCCTATTACTTCGACGAAAGACTCATTCAAGGCATTTTACCGGGCGATATGTGGTTGAACGGTAAATTTATACCTACACCGGGAGGTTGGCATGATTATCGGACGCATTAGGGCCGGACCTCTCCTTCCTAAATCAGCATAATTTCAATTTCTAAGTAAAATCCCCGCCTTTTTGCGCCGATGATGAATGATGTTAGAAAAATGTTTATCGAGCAGGCGCTCGGTGTATGAGGGCGATTTGTCGATAGTTTGCACAATTCGGATGACGTAACTGACGGAGGGATGGCTTTCGCTCCCGGGGGTCTTCCACGAGAGATTGATAAACATGGATTGGAAACGAACACTTCACTTTGGAAAGGGCGCGACGCTGGGGTTGGATATTGGTTCGACCGCCGTCAAAATGGTCGTCCTGGATCCGGGCACATCCGGTTATTCCATCACCGCCGCCGGCATCGCCCGGATCGCGAAGGCCGAGCAAGGTAACGGTGATCGCAGATCAAACGCCATCCGTGCCGTTCGCGAGTGCTTTGCGCAAATACAAACCAAGGTGAAATACGCCGTCTGCGGTGTGAGCGGTCAAGATGTCGCCGTGCGGGATTTCGAATTTGCCCCACTTCAGGAGAACGAAATCGCGGCCGCCGTCTCACTCGAAGCGTCTCAGGTTTGTCCGTTCAATGTCACCGATATCGCCGTTGATTATCAGGTTCTCCCGAACGACGAGGCCAAGACCAAAGGCATCCTGGTCGCCGCGACGAACACAATCGTGGCCGATAAGATGCAGCTTATCAGGGACGCGGGCCTGAAGTGCGTCTTGATGGACGTGGACGGGCTGGCGCTTCTGAATTGCCACAACGCTTCGGTCAATGCAGACCCAAAGCGTCCGGTCGAGCGCTCCGTTGCCATTTTAAACGTCGGCGCCTCCCATACCACCCTGGCGATTATGGATAAGGACGGGTGGCCGTTTATCCGCGATATGAGTCAGGCCGGTGACGATATCCTGATGCAGATGGCCGCACTGCACGAGACGTCAACGGAAACGATCCGGGACATTTTGTTCAATGATCGTCCCGCCGGCGAATTGAATTTACAGAAGAGCCTGGTCAAGACGTGTCAGGCGTTAATCACCAACATTAGCGGCTCGTTGCGTTACTACACCGCTCAGGCGAAATCAACAAATGTTGAAAAAATCCTTGTGTGTGGTGGATTTTCATTAGCCCAGGGATTCGTTGACCTTTTGAACAGCCGGCTCGGCACTGACGCGGTCGTATGGAATCCATTCGACCAGATGCGCATCAAATCGAGCCGGCGCTGTGAAGAAATCTGTGCAAAGAAGGGACCGGCTCTGGCTATCGCCGCCGGTCTTGCGATGAGAACTTTCTCCTGAATGCGTCGGAACGAAAAACCGAACAACAGGTAGGTAGAAGAAACTTTATGTTTACAATCGATTTGCTCAATGGGCAGGGAAGGCCCCAAAAAACCAGGCCGGGGGGCGTCGTGATTGTCGCCTTGACCGCCATTTTGCCCGTTCTTCTCGGATTGGGAACGTTCGGTCTCTATCTGCACAACAAGGTGATTGTGTCTTTGAAAGATCGTGAAATCGCGAAAAGCGAAGCACGGATTGAGAAATTTTCCGACGCCCTGAAGCTGCGCGACGCGTTAATGAAGGAGAAAATCACTTACGGCAACTGCTTGTCGGAAGTGGGCTCGACCCTTAAGAATTATTCTCAATGGTCGCCGATACTAATCACCGTCGTCGAGAACATGCCCGAAACGGTTGTCCTCACCTCGCTGGAGGTCGAACGCAAAACAACCAAGGTCAAAGTGCCCGACAAAGACGATCCGAAAGAAACGAAAGAGATCGACGCGCCGTATCGCGTGTTGCGTCTGGGCGTGAGCGGTAGGCCCCAGCAAAACTGCGACGACGCGGTCCGACGTTTTCAGGAAGGTCTGCGCACGTCGGACCTTCTCGGACCCACACTCGAAAAAATTAACGTTTCACGGAAGTCGAAGATGATGAAGGGCCAAGATGTCTTTACGTACGAGATCACGTGTACCTTCGAGCCGAGATTATAGTATGACATTCTTTACGGAATATAAGACGTATCTGAAAAGAGCCGGGATCGTATGGATGTTGTCCCTGGTCTTATGTCTGTTGGCTTATCTGCTTGTGCTTCGACCGCAGTATAACATCAAGCGGCGCCTCGAACGCAACCTCGACGAGCAAAAGCAGACCTATGCGGCCGCGCGACGAGCCACACAGGAAAAAAACAGAATCCAATTAAACGAACACATTCAACGTCTTCGGACCCAGATCAAAGGCTTCGTCATTAACTCCGACGAATTAACGGACTTGACATTTGATATCAGTCAAATAGCCAATAGGGAGAAGCTCGCGTCGTTCAGCGTGACACCGCGAAGCAAACGAAGCGGGGGGCGGCGCGGTACCGCCGGAGAGAAATCTGACAACAATGCTATCAACGAAAATCTCATCGATATCAGGTTTATCGCCCGGTTCCATCAGTTCGCCGCTTTTGTGAATGCCCTGGAGAGACACCGTCCGGTCCTTTTTATCGATGAATTTTCCATCACCCGTTCGTCTCAGGATGAGTCCATCTATCAAGCGACTCTGGACGTGACGGCGTTCGTCAGAAAACAGCAGGATAATGAAACCGCCGATAAGGGCTCGACAACAACTTACAGCGCGAAATTATGAAAACGATAGTCATAGCTAATCAAAAAGGGGGATGCGGCAAGACCACGACCGCGGTGAATCTCGCGGCGTCCTTTGCCGAAAACGGCGACAACACGTTGCTGATCGACCTTGACCCGCAGGGCCATAGCACGATCGGATTTGGGTATGATCCCGATGGGATGAACAGGACGATTTACGACGCCCTGATGAACAAGAAAATCGGGATTTCAGACGTGACGACGCACACGAAGTTGGAATACCTCGATCTGGCGCCGGGCAACGTCCTGCTTTCGGGCGCCGAGTCCGATCTGGCGAGCATCGCCGTCCTGAGCGAGAGGCTTAAAGCGGTCGAGAATCTCTACGACGTGTGTATTATCGACTGCCCTCCTTCGCTGAGCATGTTGACCCTCAACGCCCTTTACGCCTGCGCCGGGGTCGTCGTGCCGGTGCAAGTGCATTACTATGCCATGGAAGGCCTGAAACAGCTTTTCGAGACCGTCAACGCCATTAACGGGTACTTTCAGCCGTGTCACGTCAGAATCTTGGGCATCTTGCTCACGTTTGTCGAAAACAACACGCTGCTCAGTCGAGAAGTTCAGCAGCAAATGCGAGAATACTTCGGGGATCTGGTGTTTGAGACGATTATTCATAAGAACGTCAGGCTGGCGGAGGCCCCGAGCGCCGGCGAACCGATTGTGATCTATGCGTCCCGAAGCCGGGCCGCCCAGGAGTATCGGGCGCTGACCCAGGAAATCATCGAGGGCTGGACGTTGGTCGAACAGATCAAGACATTAGCCGAAGAAATAAGCGAGATTGAGCAGGTCGCCGATCCCGAACCCTCGGTCAGGAGATAATCAATGGCAAAATCTCGCAAAAAGAAGATAGGACTACAGAAAAAGGTCTCCTCCGTCTTTGAGGGTGTGTCCATTCCTCAGGCTGACGACACCGTACAGACTTCCCCGGCGTCCACGGCCGAGGACCCCTGTGATGCTTCTTCAAAATCAACGCCGAACGACTCGTTGGTTTCAAAAAGTTCCCTGATGAAGAAAGTCCGTCGATCAAAACGTTCATCGGACAAAGCCGTAAAAAGAACCACGAAAAAGGTCGCCGTAAAAAAAGCCACGAAAAAGGTTGTCGCAAAAAGAACGGCCTCGAAGGTTTCCACCTCAAAGGATTCTCCGACCCGAAAGACCCGCCGGGCGAAGGGCAAGACGGACATAACTGTAGAAAAAACCACGAAAAAGGTCGTCTCAAAAAGGACGGCCTCGAAGGTTTCAGCCTCAAAGGATTCTCCGACCCGAAAGACCCGCCAAACGAAGGACAAAACGGACAAAACGGTAAAGAAGACGCGAACGAGAACGGTCTCAAAACGAACCGCTTCGGCTCCTTCAGCTTCAAAGGATTCTACCACTCAAAAGACCCGTCATGCGAAGGGCAAGACGGGCAAAGCTGTAGAAAAAACCACAAAATTAGTCCTTCCCAAACCGACGGATCTGGATCCTCCAACTCTGCAGGAGGCTACGACGCAAAAGCCCGGTCGAGCTAAAAATAAACCGGACAAAGCCATAGAAGAAATCGTAAAAACAGTCTTTTCAGAACAGACGGCCTTGGACCCTTTAGTCCCACGGGACTCCACGGCTCCCAAACCCCATCAACCCGAGAACGAACCGGACAAGGCGACACCGAGCCGCACCGTTGGCCCTCTGCCCAAACTGAAGGATCTTGACCACCTCATTCCGCATTTGTTCTCAGCGCAGAAACCTTCACGGGCGAAGCTCTCTTTGGACAAGGCGTCATCGGAGCGGCCGATACGTGTCCCCCCGAAACTGACCACGCCTGATGATCCGATCTTAGAGCGTGCCTTGGCAGAAGAACCCCTGCAAGCCGCCGATACGCCGGACAAAGGAGAATCGGATCGCACTATTGAAGTCCCTTCCACAGAGACAATCTCAGATCGTGAGATCGTACAAGCTTCCCGCGGGGACGAATCTCCGCAAGAAAAGGATTCATCGAACGACGATCATACAACGGCCTCCCCGCTTGGCATCCCTTCATGGATGATGAACCTCAGCGACACGGATTCACAAGATGCCCTGACGACTGAAACGACGCCGTCCGAAGAGATACCGAGCCCCTCCGAATCGGCCCTCATGGATGACATCATCCAGACAACCGATGAGGAATCGACGCCACAGCGCTCTTCAGCGGACGATTCTCGAGAGGCTGAAAAAACGTCGGAACAAGTGGCTCCGATCAACACGAGCCGGGTTCGGCCAAAACTCACGACGCCGGACCGTCCCATCTCACGGCGTTCTTCGACGGAGACGCCCGAACAGATTGAGATCATACGAGATGAGACTAAAGCACAGCCCACGCATTCCGGCGACGCTCTGGAAAGTTCGACCGCCGAAATCCAGGCGACGCAAAAGTCTCTGTTCAAAAAGCTCCATCAAACCGAAAGCACACCGGAGCTATCCGATCCGGATCGCCCGGACGACACCGCTTCAATATCGAAGTCTGAAGACCATCAAGAGGCGAAAAAGTCCGAATCTGAAAGACGATACGGACCCGAGGCGCCCGGGCAGGAGTCCGCCCCCCCGGCGCCGCCTGAAACAATAGACTTGACCGAAGCGAGCGGGCCGAGCCTCCGGCAGCGAATCAGCACTAAGCTTTTCGCGTCCAAGCCCGGCGTCAGCTCCAATCGGCAAAAAGCCATGGTGGTCCTTATTCCGGTTCTGGTCATTATCCTGATTTTTGCATTCAGGCAGGTTCTCAACAAGTCGCCGAAAAAGACCAAAGGAACGCCCGTTACGGACACTTCTGAGGTCATTGTGAAAGCAGACCCCGTCCAGGAAATTGAGTGGCAGATTCCGGAACCACTCCCGGCCACAATGAGAGACCCGACCGTACTGGCGGCCCCAACCCATCCGGTGGAAAACGAACAGCCGCAAAGCCAAACGGCGAACCAGAAAAAATCAGAACTCATTAACTTGGGAAGCATTGTGTATTCGGAGGATAGATCGTCCGCCATCGTCAATGGTCGAATCGTCCACGCCGGAGATGAAGTCAGTGGCATGACCGTTCTGAAAGTCAATAAAGACAGCGTGGAATTCGAAAAAGACGGAGAAAGATGGGTCGAGAGAAAACACAAATAAGAACCGGAAACGAGTGGAAATGGTATTCAGGTGAACTGAATGCTCAATACGGAGAAACCGTTATGAAGAATAGGAAGACTAAAGCTCACGGACGGAGTTTGTTCGTCATTGGCGCGCTCGCTTGTGCATGCTGCCTGTCCGCTTTGGCGCAGAACGCGAATGAAATGGAGGGTCAACCCACGGACGAAAAACAGACCATGACGGATCTTGAGAAGCGCATGCAAAAAATCGTCTTCGTGGACGCCAATGAAGAACCGATCCAACTGGTCATTCAGCAACTGGCCGACCAGGTGGACGACGTGGGCTTTATCATCAGCCCCAACGTGACGGGAGAAGTCACCGTCTCGCTGAAGAACGTCACGCTCGAAGAGGCGCTGCAGTGTATTCTCGACGTGCACGGGGCCGCCTTCATCCCCGGCGACAATGTCATCCGAATCCTCCCGGCCGCGGAAGTGCCCGCCATCGCTGAGAGGCTCGTCACGCAAACGTTCGAGATTATCTATGCGGACGTCACCCAAGTGGTCACGGCGCTCGATAAGTTCAAGTCGCCGCAGGGTTCGGTGTCCTCCATTGCCGGCACCAGCCATATCATCGTCACCGACACGGAGAGTAAGGTCAAGGAGGTGGCGACGCTCATCGCCACCATCGACCGGATGACGCCTCAAGTCCTGGTCGAAGTCAGGATCTACGATATTACCAGCAAGGACAATCTCGATCTCGGCGTCGAGTGGGGCGCCAGCCGGCGCACCAATCTGGACGGAACGTCCAATCTCCTCGACGACGACATCACCGTCAGCCGAGGAGGTGCGAACACGTATCTCGGCAGTCGAACCGACCCGGCGGTCATGGGCGGCTTTGAAGGATCGACGAGCAAAACCGCCGACGCGACGTTAGGATTTCTGCGATTGGGCATGCTCAACGAACATATCGACATTGACGCACAACTGAGAGCCGAAAAGGAAAACATCGACGCCAAGCTGCTGGCGAATCCGAGAATCCTGGTCCTCGATAACGAAACCGCTAATTTTGATATCATTACCGAATACCCGTACGTGGAGAAGACCATCACATCGGGAAGCGTGACGGAAACGGTGCAGTTCAAGGAAGTCGGCATTAGTCTTGAGGTGACGCCGCAAATCGCCAAAAACGGGATGCTCCGATTGAACATCGCACCGGAATTCGGCGTGGTCGTCAGCCAGGTCACCGTTTCTTCGAGTAACGTCCCGGTCGTGGATACCCGCAAGGTGCAAACGATCGCCCTTGTGAAGAATAACCAAACCGTCGTCCTGGGCGGGATGCGAAAGAAGGACACCACCCAGCAAGTCAACAAGGTCCCGTTACTCGGTGACCTGCCGATCATCGGCGGCCTTTTCAGGTTCGAAGGCGAGGCCACGACGACCGGAGAGCTGGTGGTGTTTATCACACCGCGAATCGTGACCGAACCGGTTTTGTCGGACGACGAGCAAGCGGCCTATGCAACAACGAATATGAGAGGTCCCGAGCCGAAAAAAACCAAAGCCGAGAAGGCCGCGAAAAAGGAGCGTGATCGTTCCGACATACAGCTCATGAGCCACAACTAAGCAAGGCAGCGCTACTCTTTCTTGACGTAAAGCGTCTGGCTGGGGAAGGCGAATTCGATCTGTTCGGCCTCGAACCGCTTCATCATCTCAAAGTTCACCCGCTCGTTGACCTGGTAGTACAACCAGAAATCGGGCGGCTTGACCCAGTAGCTCATGTATATATTCAGCGACCAGTCGTTGAACTCGTTGAAGTACACCCTCGGCGGCCGGTCGGGATCGATATTCACCTCCGGCACGTCGGCGAGAATCTCTTTGATAATCTCGACCGCCCGTTTAGCCTTGGCATGACCCGAATCATACGTAATCGTGATATTGGACGTCCGGCGAATAAAGGGACGCCGGCCGATATTCTCCACGCTCGTATTGACGATCACACTATTCGGGATCGTCACGAGATGGCCCTGCAACGTGCGGATTCGCGTGCTTCGAAAGCCGACTTCCTCAACGGGTCCCGAATGTTCGCCGATCTTGACCATATCGCCCATCTGGAACGGACGATCCGCAAAAATGGTCACCGAGCCGAAGAAATTCGCGATCGTATCCTTCGCCGCCAGAGCAATGGCAATCCCCCCAACCCCGGCCCCGAGCAAAAGCGACTTAACCTTACCCGCGCCCAGCACATACTCGGCGATCATAAGAACCGCGATGATCGTGATGGTCATCCGCAAAGCCTTGCGCACGACCGGGACGAGCATATCGTCAAGCTTGGTTTCCGTCTTGCCGACCAGGCGATTCAGATAATACTCGACGACGTCCACCAGCCGGTACAGGGCATACGCCACGGCGATAGCCGCCACGACGCGGGCGACGGTCGTCCAACTGCCGCTGATCGAGGTATGTATCCCACTGTCATCATTGAAGTACAGAGGAACCTTAGCGACATAGAGTCCCCCGGCGAAAACCGCAACATAAATAGGCTTCACAAGGGCCTTGAGCAACAACGAGAACGGCCGCTCCCCCTTTTTCTTAGCTAATCGCGTGGCATAGCCGCTAATCACGAACTGGATGACGCGCCCGGCCACCATCGCCACCAGTACCGCCAGCATAACCAACCCGAACCGCCAGATCGCATTGCCCCGGATGAGTTCGTAATTGATCATCTTCGACCACCAATCCCCCAACCCAAGTATCATCGTCGCCATATCCGTCATATCTCGTCTCACTTTGCGTATTTCGACTATCGTATTGCGCAGTTTCGCGCACTTTTGAACCTATTTTGAGCAATTCCACGCAAAAAACAACCCTTTTTACTCCATCTATGTTTAGGATTTAGGGTTTCGTGCTTAGAATTTCCGGCCGAAGACCGGCTATTGGCTTTGTTTTTTAAAACGCAGAGACCGGAGAGATAGCCGAGACGTTCTATATTAAATTTTCTTATGCCAACATTAGCTCGATAAATATCCTTTCCTTTAAGGTTTAGATGTTCTAAGCGACAAAATGGAAAATTGGCTTTGTTTTTACAAATCCGTTTACGCAATACGCATCACGCAATACAGGA
>CAYZAT010000170.1:0-9572 GCA_964476475.1 uncultured Pirellulales bacterium | reverse complement strand
AAACTTATACACCCCCCCCTCAGGTCTGGTACAAAGCCTTCACTCCCTGTGAAAGCATCGTTTCTCATCCATTGAAATCTTTTTGTTTTTTCGCTCTTTCCTATGTGTTACACTTAAAGTCTAATACATAAACCTTCACTCGCCAAATCGAAATCCGATCTTTTTCGTCTTTTCTATACCGGCCCGATAAACGCTGGATATAAGAAGCATTCGGGCAAGAAAGCCAAAGAATACATCGAAAGAAAAATGTTTTGAAAAGACTGGAATCGCTATGAGTACGCTGTCAACGCTCAAATGAAGGACTTGTCATTGCGAGGCCATCGAAGATGGCCGCGGCAATCTCAACCCTTCGGTTACGTAAAGTGTTGAGATTGCTTCGCTTCGCTCGCAATGACATTCTCACAATTATTATAAAGAGTATCAAGATTATCAGGCGATCCGGTCATCAGGACATCAGGGCGGCACGGGCAAAAGCCGGATTGTCGAATCTCCCTGATATCCCGGCATCCTGATACCCTGCAACCTGATCCTCTGGTATGCTGATACCCTTATTTACACCTCTTCGATTTTGGCTTTGCTTTTCAGCTTGTCGATGAAGGCGTCGATGGCATCGGACCGCGCCTGGTTCTCGAGGGCCTCCACGATCTGCTCCTTGACGTCTTCAAGACTCGGTACCTTCGCCGACTCCCTTGTATAGACCTTCGCCACATGAAAGCCGAACCGGCTGCGAAAAACATCGCTGATCTGCCCCTCCCCCAGATTGAATACCACATCCTCGAATTCCTCGACCATTTGACCCCGGGAGACAAAACCCAGGTCGCCCCCGCTATCGGCACAATCGGTATATTTATCAACAACCGCTTCGAAAGGAGTTCCCCCTTTCAATTCATCGTGCGCCGCGCTAATCTCGCGATGCGCCGTTTCTTCATCCGTCTGCCAGTTGACATACTTGACAATATGAGCCACTCGAACCCGCTCGCCTGTTCTATACTGCTCCTTGTTCTTGTCGTAATACTCCTGAACGGCCGCTGTCGAAGGCTTCGGCACGTCTTTAGAGATTTGATCGAGCGTCTGCTCGACCCTCATCTGCTTTTCGATCTCCATTTTTATTTTTTCATCGTCCTCGGTGCCAAAATCCTTGTAAAGCTGCTCCTGGTCGGCGTATTGTTCTTTGAGCTTCGCCAGGGCCGATTCGATTTGATCCGGAGGAATGACCTGGCCATTCGTTTGCGCTTCCTGATTGATCAAAATCCGCTCGATCACGTTTTCTTTGGACCAATCCAGCAACTGATTCTCGCGTTCCTTGGCTTCCTGGTCGGCAAACACCCGCTCGTAATCCGGCCTCAATCGCTCAACCTCCTGTTTGATCGCCGTATCTTCGATCTTCTCACCATTAACCACTATTGCCATTTTGTGCCTTTCGTTTCGCGTATTTCGTTTTATGTTTGAAGTCTGTTTACCCTTTTGCTTTTGCGTACCAGTCCGGATCCTGAGCTAACTTTTCCCTTGCCTCGGTCGTCATCATCTCAAAAGCCGGATGAGTGCTTTGCCACGACCGTTCCGAAAAGGGGCTGCGACGCATCTTCTCAATCTCCGGGGCGACCTCGTCGAAGTAGCTGCCGTAGATGTGCAGCGAATCGCTGATATCGACGTACCGGCCTACCTTGACCGGCTCGCCTCTCTTGGCGGCAATAGCCTCGGCGATCATCCGCTGCAGGTCGGTCAGGGCATACACGTTCATAAACCACGCCTTGTAAAGGTCCCGACTGCGCCAGTGCGTATTCATATTCAGCGTCAATTCACCCGATCCGTTTTCCAGGAGGCGACACCAGATTCGTTGCAGGCACGGCGGATCATCGGTCGCCGGATCAGCCGTGGGCATCCAGGTAATCGCCTGGGCACGCCGGCTATGCCCGGCCTGCGAGAGGTAGTCGATAATATATTGAATCTGATCGACCGCCCGAAACGGCTTCGGTGAATCGGCGTTGCGGATATCCTCGACCGGGCAATAGGAGAAGAGCCGCTCGTGATAGGTATAAGTCCACTTGCCCGCCGACGGGTCGATCCAATGATCGTGAATCCCGCCGACGACTTCCTGCCGATACGACTCGAGCTCCTCCGGCCCGCCTGGAAAGTTCTTGTGAATGCGAGGCTCGCTGAACGGATCGTTTACCGTGATCATGACGGTGGCATCCTTACTCGGCGGATCCTCCGTTTTATCGTATTCGGTCTTGACCTCCAGGCCCCGGTCCCAAACCGCCAGGACGGCTTTTTCCCACGCCTCCGGCAGGCAATCAGCCGTGATCGGAATCACGGGGATGTTCACAATTGATGCAGTCATACTCATTCTTGTATTCCTTTACAAATCAACGAGTCCCCTCAATCTTGAAAGGTTGAGTCCCCGGTCTGGATTTGGCGAACCGGCTCACATCCAATTCTTCTTCTGTGATATTATAGCGCTTTTGGTATCGTTCCGGCAAATCGGCCAGCATACGCTTGGCCTGATATGCAAAATAGCTGTCCGGCCATCGGCGAATTATTTGTCGACACGGATCGACATTGAGCTGCTTGTACCCGGTCATCGGCAGTCGGCCGATACTCCGGCCCGGTACAGCGACAGTCAATAATCTCTCCGCTTCTATGTTATCTATCTCATCCAGAGGCTTGAAGTAAAGGACGGTCGGCTCGGCCGGCTTGGGAGCCGGAGCGGCAGATTGGGCACTTTCGGTCTTTGCCGACGTCTGTTCCGGCGTTGTCACCGCAGGCTGATCTTGTGTATCCAGAGCCTCGGGTTTGGCCAAAAATTTCTCCTTATCTTCCTGGGCCTGATCGTAAAATGTTTTTTGAGGCTCTTCCGGCTCCGGCGTTCCGGAGAAAAAAACACTGACAAAAACGATCCCGCCCAGGATAAAAACAAAGACCAATGCAATCTTGAGCCAGAAGGTATTCATAATGAAACCAACCTTTAGACAATTGATTATTGACGATTGACGATTTATAATTGATTGTAACTTTGACGTCCGTTTCAAATAGTAAAGAGTTAACAGACAATAGTCAACGACAATGTTCACAGGGCTTATAGAGAGAATTTGTTCGGTAAGATCGGTATCTCGGCAAGCCGGGACCGCCGGATCGTCCGTCATCATTGATTTGGGCGAAATTGCCAACGAGTGCAAATGCGGCGACAGTATCGCGATAAACGGGGCCTGTCTGACGATTGCCCGGCTCGAAGGCTCGCTCGCAAGCTTCGATATCAGCCCGGAAACGCTGAAAAAATCGACGCTCGGCCGTTTAACCGCTTCATCCGAGGTGAATATCGAGCGCGCCATAAAACCCACCGACCGTTTCGGCGGGCACTTCGTCCTGGGCCATGTGGACGGCACAGCCACGATCAAGGCCATTGAGAGGCAGAACGACTTTGCCCGGTGGACGTTCGCCGCCGGACCTGAATTGCTCGAGGGGATGGTCACAAAAGGTTCGGTCGCCGTGAATGGGATTTCCTTAACGATCGCGCATCTGGACCACACCGGCTTTAGCGTCGCGATTATCCCGGAGACGCTCGAGAGAACCACGCTTAATAAGGCTAATATCGGCGATTCCGTCAATATCGAAATCGATATTATCGTTAAGAGCGTAAAAAGACAACTCGAGGAGATTTTGCCAAAGAAACAGTCCCTCACAGCCGAAAGACTAAGAGAATTAGGATTTTAAACCGCGTCGTACCACTTAGGCGTTATAATTGTCGAATAGAACAAGAGGGTGGCACCTTCAAGCGAAGCTTGGGGACGGCTTTCTCAGCAATCATCCCCATCCCTTCGGGCTGAGGCTGCCGCCCAAACTCGATGGGAACACGTTAACACCGTATATGAAACGTTAATATGAAGACGAACGGCCACAATTCAATCGCTGAACAGATGGTCATCGGCATCACGATGGGCGATGCCGCCGGTATCGGACCGGAGATTATCGTCAAAGCACTCGCCGATCCGGCAGTCCGCAAAGCGGCAAAGTTTATCATTTTCAGTATGAACGAACAGCTTTGTTACGTGGCCGACGCCGCGGAGATCGAGCCGTTCTGGGGCCGGCATCAACATGAAAAGATCAGCCGGGACTACCCCTATAAGGTCGTCGTCGCCGATTACGACGAGTATTCCGTTCCGTCGTGGGTCACGAAACCGAGCAAATTAGCCGGTGAAGCGTCGATCCGGTTCTGCATGGACGCTATCGATGCCGCCCGAGACGGGATTGTCGACGCCGTCGTCACCGCGCCGATCAGTAAAAAGAGCTGGAACCTGGCCGGCGGGGATTGGCCGGGCCATACCGAGATGTTTGCCGCCCGCTGCAAATCGCCCCGCAAGGCGATGATGTTTACCGCCGGGCCGCTGAAAGTGGCGCTGGCGACCATTCATGAGGCCCTATTCGAGGTCCGGCACAAATTCACCATCGGGTGTGTTTTCGAGCCGATTGATCTGCTCAACGACGCCCTGAAGAACTTTTTTGGCATTGAAAATCCGAAGATCGGTGTGGCGGCTCTAAATCCGCACGCCAGTGAGGAGGGGCAATTCGGTGACGAGGAGCGTCGTATCATATCACCCGCCCTTATGCTGGCCCAGGAACAGGGAATCAACTGTCTCGGTCCGTTCAGCGCCGATACGCTTTTCCTGCGGGCCGTCCAAGGCGAATTCGACGGCGTCGTCGCCATGTACCACGATCAGGGAATGATCCCGGTGAAGATGCTGGATTTCGAACACGCCGTCAATATCACGATCGGCATACCGATCATCCGAACATCTCCGGCGCACGGCACCGCGTTCGACATTGCCGGCCGGAATCTCGCTAATCCGGCCAGTATGAAATCGGCCATCCTCACGGCGATACAAATGGCTCAAACAAAAAAGAATTTAGAATGTCAAGTTGAGAATTGAGAATTAAATTCTTTCAATTCTTAAAGGACATATCATGAACAACAAAGAACCTCAAAAAAAGTCTAAAGAAAAAGATATCAAAGAGCGTAGCTTTTCATTTGCTTACTACAATTGTCAAAAGATCGCGTTCCGCCTGACAATTCTACATTCTGAATTCTAAATTCTAAATTTACTCGGATGCAAACGAAACAGCAAATCCGGCAATTGCTTTCAACAGCGGGTATTCGACCGAACGGACATCTCGGCCAGCACTTTCTCATCGACCTGAATTTAATGCGGCTGCTGGTGGATTCCGCAAATATCCAAAAGGATGATATCGTACTCGAGGTCGGCTGCGGGACAGGCTCTCTAACAGAGGCCCTGGCGGAAAAAGCCGGACGGACGATCGCCGTCGAGCTTGACCGGAACCTGTTTGAAATAGCCGAAAAACAACTTGCAAAAGCCGAAAATATCGAGTTTCTCAATACCGATATCCTCGAAAACAAGCACACGATCAGCCAAACGGTTATCCATGCGCTAACGGCGGCCCGTGAGAATTTTTCCGGCCGGTTCTTGTTAGTCGCCAATCTCCCTTATCATGTCGCTTCGCCGGTCATGATGAACCTTCTGACGGGTTCGATGATTGCAGACGGTATGGTTGTCACAATCCAGAAAGAAGTAGCCGAGCGAATGACCGCCCAGCCGGGATCCGACCTTTATGGCACATTAAGCATCTTTCTGGGGGCAAACGGTGACGTGGAAACCATCAGAACCCTTAAAGCCTCGGTTTTCTGGCCCCGTCCTCAGGTCGATTCCGCAATGATTCGGTATGTCCATAGACGGGAAAAAGCCGAGCAAATTGTAAATATGGGGCTTTTTAGCGAAATTGTCCATCTTTTCATGGGCCATCGTCGAAAGACGCTTTCGGCAAGCAGCAAACTGGCCCGTGAGAAACTCGGACACCTCGCCGATTGGCCCGAAATCTTTGAAAAATGCCGGATCGATCCGACAAAGCGCCCCGAACAACTCACTCCGGCCGATTATGTCGCCATCGCGAAATATGCCGTAAATTGCGAGTTTTAAGGGTTGAAAGAAATCTCAACATCGTGTATAATGTTTATTATCGGGTTCATGTGACGCAAAAAAGTGGAGTTTGAAGAACAGAAGGATGGTGAGGCGCATCCTCCCGAAGCAAAGGATAACGTTTGTCAAAAAAAGTGGAAGGGTATAGGTATGTGTAAACGCAAGGCATTCACTCTGATTGAACTATTGGTTGTTATAGCCATCATCGCCATCTTGATGGCCATCCTGATGCCGGCTTTGGCCCGGGTCAAGGAGCAAGCCAGAACGACGGGATGTCTGGCCAATCTCAAACAATGGAACCTCGTCACAAAGATGTATTGCGACGATAACGACGGCAAATTCTGGTCCGGCTACGGGACGACCGGCTATTGGTGGCCCTGGCAATTGCCGGATAGACTTCTAAGCTGGAAGCGGAACAAAACCTGGTTCTGCCCCACCGCCAAAAAGCCGATCACCGACGAAGACGGCGTCACAGCGCCGACCTTCAATATTTATAACGCCTGGGGTATCTTCGGGGGTACACAGGGAGGACGCGCGGCGCCGCCGGAAGGTGTCGCGGGCAGCTACAGCATTAACGGTTACTGCCTTACGATCCCCGTGGATGCCACGTTCGAGGGTGGAGTACACGCCAGAGAAGGCTGGAGAACACCCGATGTAAGCGGCGCCGCCAACGCTCCGTTGTTCATCGATGCCCTCCGCTTTGACCTATGGCCGCTGGAAAACCAGAGGCCCGCTGAATACGAATACGCCGCCTGGTCCAGCAACAACATGGGACGCTGCTGTATCAATCGTCACGTCGGTTTTGTCGGGGTTTCTTATATGGATTTCTCCGCCCGAAAAACCGGTCTGAAAGAATTGTGGACACTGAAATGGCATAAGAGCTTTGACGTATCAGGTCCTTATACCTTGGCCGGCGGGGTCCAGACCAGCGACTGGCCCGACTGGATCAGACCTTTCCAGGATTACTAAAAAAATACCGTAAGGATAACCCCGGCGTATCGTACTGCCGGAGCGGTTTTTCTTGATGACGTGTATTCTCGAAAAGAACCTGTCAGTCAGAAAACATTCGAGAAAGGGGTTGGCATGTGTAAAAAGAGAGCGTTTACACTCATTGAGCTCTTGGTCGTTATTGCTATCATCGCCATTTTGTTAGCGATTCTGATGCCGGCCTTGAACCGTGTGAAAGAGCAGGGTAAACGGGCCACCTGCTTGAACAACCTCCGGCAATTAACTCTCGCGTGGATGATGTATGCCGACCAAAATGACGACAACCTCGTCAACGGGGACACGGGCGAGTACAGCATCCATCAGAACGAAACGCCCTGGGTCCTCGCCGATTGGCGGTCGGGGATGACCGATCGTCAGAAAATCGACGCGATCAAGAACGGGGCATTATGGCCCTATGTCAAAGACCTAAGGCCCTATAAATGCCCTACGGTCAATGAGATCGTCCGCTCGAGCCAGCGGGAAACCATTTATCGGACCTATTCGGCGTCCGATGCGATGAACTGCAAAGACTGGCCCGACATGAACGCCAAGATGATCAAGAAAAGACTGGACATCCCGAATCCCGCCTACAGGTTCGTCTTTCTTGACGACGGCGGCACGATCACCTCGGCCCTGGGCGGCTGGACGGTGTATGTCACGGACGAAAGATGGTGGGACCCGCCGCCCATTCGCCACGGCGACGGTTCAACCTTCTCTTTCGCAGACGGCCATAGTGAATACCACAAATGGGAAGATCCGCGCACCATCGAATTCGGCAAACGAATTCCCCCGACGGCCTTCTCGGAGACGCAAGCCGGGAATGAAGATATTCAATGGGCGGCCGTCGCGATGTGGGGCAAAGAAGCGATGCATAAATAAACTTACCGTTCATCGAGATGGCATCATACAAACGGTGTTAATGAAGGAGTAAGGATATGAGCAAGAAACGTGGTTTTACGCTGATCGAACTGTTGGTGGTGATTGCGATTATTGCCATCCTGCTGGCGATCCTGATGCCGGCTCTGTCGCGTGTCAAAGAACAGGCCAGGGAAATGGCCTGCCGGTCGAATCTGAAGACCTACGGCGTCGTCCAGGTCATGTACCTGGATGACCACGACGACCGCTATCCGTCGGCCTGGAGGTCTTTGGTCGCGAATGAGCACCCCGTGGGCGGGTACGAGCGTTATTGCCGATGGCATGATCCAAGGTACCCTCCAGACGGACCGTTGTGGTTCTATATGCCGGAAACAGGGGTCAATCTGTGCCCATCGTTCAAAGTCCTTGCCAAATCCGAGGGGACACGGCATCCGAGCCACGATCCCTCGATACCCGTGATTCCGCAATATAGCTACAGCATGAATTCCTGGTTAGGCGCCAAGTCAGGGGATCCGGGCGGTTCGTGTGCGACAGATTCCACGGGACGCGGCGGAATCTACAAACGCTCCGAGATCACACGGCCCAATTCGGACGTCTTTTTCTTTGCCTCTGAAAACATGTGGTCTAAGCCCGGCAATTCCAATGTACTCAACGACAACGCCTTATGTCCCGACGGACGCGACTGGTTCGGTTCGTTTCATAGCCCGATGAGCGGAGACCTTAATACCGGAACGGTCAACGCCTCCTTTGTGGATGGCTCCGCACGGGAAGTGCGTTCGGGATTAGCCCCTGACGGCAGCAGAACGGATGCGGAATTCGGCCGATTCGAGAAATACGGTTGGCCCCATAGGCAGCCCTTTAAGTAGGATAGGCTCGCGGATCTTATTGCTCGTTCAAGAATGAAATTGTGCTCCGGAAAGCCTGTGCCGGACGACGATCCAAATACTGCGAGTAATGTATCGAAAGAGTACGATCATGAACAAACTAAGAGGTTTCACTTTAATTGAGCTGTTGGTCGTGATCGCGATCATTGCGATACTGCTGGCGATCCTGATGCCGGCGCTCCAACGGGTCAAAGAGCAGGCCAGAGAAATGACGTGCCGGGCCAATCTGCGTCAGTACGGCATAGCACAGGCGATGTATCTCGACGATAATGAAGACCGCTACCCTTCCGCCTGGACGTCTCTGGTCAAGACGGAGGCGCCCGTGGCAGGATACCAGCGCTTTTGCCGCTGGCACGATCCGAGATACCCCGCCGACGGCCCTTTCTGGCCCTATCTAAAAGACGGTAAAGTTCATTTATGTCCGTCATTCGCGGTGATTGCCAAATCTGAAGGTACCCGCCATCCGAGTCATGTCGAGTCCAATCCCGTCGTTCCTTACTACAGCTACAGTATGAACGCCTATCTGGGTTCGCGGACCGGTGCGAATGGAGGCGGCGTCCTGAAGCGAGGCGAGATCACGAGACCCACATCTGAAGTCTTTTTCTTCGCCGCTGAAAATATGTGGCTCAGACCCGGTTGTAGTTGGGTGCTCAACGACAACGCCTTATGTCCCGACGGCCGGGACTGGTTTGGAACCTTCCACGGCACCTCTCATAGTAACTTGAATGCCGGCACTGTAAATGTTGTTTTCGTCGATGCGCACGTTGAGGAAGTTCGTTCCGCCCTTAAAGAAGATCCCGGCGATCATTCAGAAAAGGAATTCGGCCGATTCGAGAAG
>CAYZAT010000169.1:0-9591 GCA_964476475.1 uncultured Pirellulales bacterium | reverse complement strand
CAATCACTGTCGCCGGACCCGTCGATGCTGCTTTCGGACGCCGGGGAACTGCACAAGGAGCCGTCTTACTGCGCGGTCTTGCGTGCGAAAGACGGGCGTTGCGCGCTCGTTTATTCCACGATGGGCCGGGCGTTCGATATCGACGTGTCGAAGATGTCGGGAGACACGATTAACGCCTGGTGGTACAGCCCGCGGGACGGTTTGCTGTATGAGGAAAGAATGGAACAGGTCCATGTACCCTTCGCTACTTTCGAGGCCAAGGGGCCCCGCACGTTCGAGCCTCCTTCCTCCGGTCAACACCAGGACTGGGTTCTCGTCTTGGACGACGCGTCGGCTGGCTTTTCCCCGCCGGGCGCAGGGACACAACCGTCTCGCTAAGACGGCTTATTAGAAATAACACAGCCTTACGGAATATCCAACGGATCGTAGTCTTTGAATTTGTCGGCGTAGATCTCGTGAGGGTATTTCTCCAGCAGCTCTTTGCCGTATTGCTCCATCAGGATTTCGTTCCGCCCGCTCGTGATTTGGCTCTTGATCTGTCCCTTCATGTTGTCCGAGTATTCCCGCGGCTTGCCGGGATTCTTTTCCAGGATTTTGACGATTCGCCACTGCACTTTCTGGCTGTGAAAGCCTTTGAGCGGCCCCAGCACATCGTTCGGCTCGCCGACTTTCAAATCCTTCCAGAACAATCCCTCACTGCCGGGATAGGCGGAGTAAGGCTTACCCTTATCGTCCGGGGTAAACTGTTTTTTAACCGCCTCGAAGTCCTTTTCGGCGTCCAGCTCGGCCTTGACCTTCTTGGCCTCGTCGAGGTTCTCGCACCAGATCACGTCGATCTTAATATTCCTGCCCGTCACGAAGGCCTCTTTGTTTTCATTGAAATAGGCGAGGATCTCTTCGTCCGTCGGTTCTTTGGTTTCCTTCATTTTAGCGGACCGGACCTGGCCGAGCAGCCGTCTGTCTTCGTAGTCGCGCACCTGCTTGAGATACTCCTTGTCTTTATCGAGTCCGAGGGACATCGCCTCATGAACGAGCAACGGCCCGGAGATCGACCTGTCCAACAACTGTTCCACCCCCGCGACGGTATTCAAATTTCGGGGCCGACGCGGCGGAACAATATCGCACAGCGCATTGAACCAGTCGTAGAGGGTGACCTTCCCGCCGTCGAACTGAACCAGAACCAGGTCTTTTTCGCTTTGTGTCAATTCCTCACGGGCTTGCCAGTTGCGGATAAAGTTGACTTTCCGGGGCTTTTTCGGCCGGGTCATCAGCCGTTGATGGATCGCGACGACCTTCGGGAAGTTCTCTCTGAGTTTCTTGACGTTGGATTTCCTTGTTATCTCGGCATAATACCGATTCATCACGCGCGTTTGCTTCACGCGCCGAATCGCCATTTCCGCTTTCTCGCGCGGGGCGTTCGGATCGGCCAGCATCTTCTGTTTGACCTCATCTTCCGTCGGAGCGATTTCAGCGTCGTGGGCCTCGATGTGTTTTCGGAACAGCAAATTGATGAGCCTTCCATCCACGTATCGCTTGATCGATGTACGGGTCTGTTCGTCTTTGAGATAGCTCTTCTGGCGGCCTTCGATCATCATCGCTTTTTCAACGAGCATTTTCTTGAGCACCTGCTCCGGATCGACGGGCTTGACGTCCTCGCCGGTGGTATCGTAATCGTTCGGATAAAGCTCCCGCATCACTCGTTGTTCGAGTTCGTCTCTCGTAAGGGTATAGTCGCCGATTTTCGCGACGACCGCGGGCGGCGCCACGGCGTCTTCCACAACCGGCGGCTTCGATTCAGTCGCCGCTTTCCCTGAAGCAGCAAGCCCCGGGGCACATAGACATACGCCCACAATCAACAACAAGAAAAAAGACCCCATTGACCTGTTAGCATCGATAGTGAATAATTTCATCATTTGTGTTTTCCTTGATTCATACGTTAACAATTTGTTCTTAACACCAACCTCTTTTTTCGGCAACTCTCCGGCCGAAAATAATATTTTTTACGGGTCGTATTATAACTTTTTTACAGGATTATGCGAGGTTAAATTGTCTTTTTACGGGACGTCGGAAGGTGTTGTTACTCATCGAGCCGGTTTTTCTATTTGCATCGCGGATGAAAGGCTCTTACAATGGAGATGCTATGAGAAAGGAAGCCATCCACAACCGCGTGAGCTGTAACCATCGAATTTATAGGTGCTTATGCGCTCTAATCGTTCTTTGCGCCTGTGCTGTGTGCCGGGCCGACAGAATCGTTCTCAAAGAAGGCCAGACGTTGACCGGCGAGATTATCCTGGAAAAGCCGACGAAGCTGTATATCGATATCGGCGTGACGGTCTTGACGATTCCAAAGGACAGAATCCTCACCTACGAATACGCCAAAGCCGAAGGTGAAAATGTCGGTGACGCGAATGCTCCGGACGTTATACCCTCCACCGAGGGGGACGCGGACCGGCTGTATAAAACCGCCGATCTCAAAAAAACGACTATCGAAAAATGCGTGGATGTCGTTTCCGAGGCCGTCGTTAAGGTCTCCAGCCCGGGCGGCTCGGGTTCGGGCTTCTTTCTCAACGAGGAGGGTTACCTGATCACCAACTACCACGTCGTCGAAAGAGAGACGAAAATCGAAGTGACCGTCTTCCAGGAGGCCCGAAACGGCTTCGAGAGAAAAACGTTCAAGAAGATCAAAATCGAAGCGATCAATCCCTTCGTCGATCTGGCCCTGCTGAAGGTCGAGGACTTCGGCGACACGAAAGCGAAATTCGTTTATCTCGGTGACATCAACCGCATCAAGGCCGGCGAGGACGTCTTCGCCATCGGCAGCCCGCTGGGTCTGGAAAGAACGGTCACCAACGGCGTCATCAGCTCGACGAACCGGGCCTTCGAAGGACTCATCTATATCCAGACGAACGCCGATATTAATCCGGGCAACTCCGGCGGTCCCCTCTTCAATCTGGCCGGCGAGGTTATCGGAGTGATCAATATGGGCTACATCTTCTACGGCGGCCTCGGCTTCGCCATCCCCGTCAACTACGTCAAGCACTTCATCGAGAACCGGGACGCCTTCGTTTACGACAAGGACAATCCGAACTCCGGCTACAGATACCTCCAACCCGACCGACGACGCAACAAAGCCCAACCCAATTTCCTGACGAAGAAAAAATAAGCCTGTCTCCGGTCAGCCTACGAAGCAAAATCGACAGTGAGAACGGCACGTTCAAAATCATTGGCCACCATGAGGTTTTGGCATTTCAGGGAAGCCAATCTTCCGATGAATCGGTCAGGAATTCTCTGAAGACGCGTATTGTAGTGCGTTGCGATATCATTGAAATAGCCGCGAGCCAGAGCAATTCGCTGCTCGGTCTCTGTCAGATTCCGCTGAAGGTTTAGAAACGAATCCTGTGTTCTGAGCTGTGGGTATTTCTCCTCAACCGCCTTGAGTAGCCTGGAACAAGCACGATAATCCGGACCTGTCACGCCCGGCGGCGTTGCCTCCATCTGTGTGCGCAGGGCGGATAATTCTGTCTGTACATCACGTTCGTAACCGCTTAGTGCTTTGACAACCGCGACGAGATTGGGAATCAGGTCGTGCCGGCGCTTCAGTTGCACGTCTATCAGGGACCATGCCTGCCGGACACGATTTCGCAGACCGATGAGACTGTTAAAGACGAACCAGACCCATCCGAGGGCCCAGGCGAGTATATAGATCAGCGCGGCTGTCAGAATAGGAATGACACTGTACCGGAAGATTCCGCCGCGGTACGCCGTACCGAAAACAACCCCTCCAACGGCCAGCACCAATCCGATAACTCCCCATATCCAGTATCCGATTCCCAGTCCCCGGCTGATCTGCTGCTCAGTCCGGCAGGAGATTAGAAACATCGGACATTTGGGATCGGACGCTATCTCCGGAGCGATAATGTCCCGTCGTTCGCGAGCCTGGCCCATAACGTATAGAGGTTCGTGGAGTGGAATGGCCTTTTCAATAAATTGCCTGCGGTGGTCCGAGTCGGATACCGCGTGAGCCGGCCCTTTCGCATAGTACAAAGGGTCTCCCCGGCTGCAAGTCTTGCTGAAAATAGCCACCGGCTCCATCTTTGCGTTATTCGGCCGGATCAGGATGACCCCCAAGTCGTCTTTCAGATAGAATGGAGCCTGTTCACCCCCTTGGGCCACCGTGGTCCAGCCGCTCTCGTGACGTGTGCGTGTCTTGGTTTTGCCATCGCTGTCTCGGTATGTTTCCCTTACGGTGCGCGACCAATGTTCCTCCACAGACCACGAGTAATGGACACACCGTTGCTCTGCGAGGTAGCTCAACAGAGGCTGCCGGGATTCGGCGGTGCCTTTAACCTCGACCATGCCGATAAACACACCGGTCGTCTTAGAAGTGGGTGTGTCATCAATCCGGCGTCTGCGACGATTGGCCTTTAGAGCCGCCCAAAGGCACACTAAAGCCAATACTCCGCCAATCCACGGGAATAACCCCACAATGCCCTCCGGGCTCATCGCAATCACGGATGTTCCAAAATGATCGTTCATGACTTCTAACGGTATAACGCCATATTTTTTAAAGATATCCGGAACGTGTTTTTTCGGGAATTCTTATCTCGTCTGATTATTTCTTTTCTAATACGGAAGTATCCCCGAATCTCTCGTTTACGAATGTCTATTTTACTCCCAATAGCCCGCAGATTAAAGGAGAAATTGTTGCCTTTCTCTCGTTGTGGATAATTGGAAGGTGAAAGATTGAATTCCTGGAGGGATGTGATATGCTATTCGAAAGGGCTTGGTTCTTATGAATTTTTTCTATGAAATAGCGGATGAATGAAAGGTTTTAAAATGAAATGTTGCGCGCAAACGAATCGTCAGCGGCTTTTTACGTCGATGTTCCTGTGTTTCTGCTTCCTTGCACCCTTATTCGTCCCGGTCTCGATGAAAGCAGCGACTTTGCCCAGGACGGCCAAACTCGTCCCCAGTGAGACCATCTTTTTGGTGGAGATCGACGATTTCTCGGAGCTGCGAACGCAATTCGAAAAAACAAATCTCCATAAATTCATCCAAGACCCGGCTATGGCGCCCTTTATCGAAGACCTTAAAACAAAATGGCGGGAGAAAAAGCAGGATGAGACAGACGAAGATATACCCGGAATCCTCCGCGACTTGGACGTATGGCCCCAGGGCAGAATCGCGCTCGCCGTCATTCTGAATGAGCAGATGGAAGACATGGACAATCCGCCGATTCTGTTCATTACCCAGTGGGGCGAAGGGATCGATAAGGTTAAGGAAGTCGTGGATAAGAACGTCGAGAAAGCGATTGAAGACGGCGCCCGCCGAGACGTTGAAGAATATCGAGGAGTCAGGATCGTCACGATGGCAGACGGAACCTCCGATACCCTCAACTATTGCTTTTGGGAGGATTGCGTGATCGGCGCCGCCAATCCGGATGACCTTAAATTCGTCGTTGCACAGATCAGGGGCGCCGGCACTTCGACGCTCGCCGACGATGACGATTATAATGCGGCCTTCAGGGCACTCGGTTCGGACGGTCCCGGGCAGGCCGTTTTCTACGTCAATATTAAACAGATCATCAAAATGGGGCTCGCCGAGGATGCGGACGGCGAGGCGAAAACGATGATCACCCATCTGGGCTTGAGCAATGTCACTTCGTTCGCGGGAACGCTCGATCCGGCCGGAGGGCCCGGGGGCGGCTCTCTCGTTAAAGCGCTATTGAAAATCAATGGCGAAAAGAAGGGGATCTGTAAGATGCTTGAGCTCGAATCTTCCGGTCTTCGCATCCCGCGTTTTATCCCGGCCTCTTCGTCTGCGGTATCGGTTATCCATCTGAATATTCGAAAAGCCTTCGCCGAGCTTACCGACATTATCGGGAACTTTTCGCCACAGATGGCGGCGATGCTGTATATGCCGCTCGTGCCGTCCAGCTCGCAGGGCGAGCCGCCGCTCATACTGAAAACCGGACTCATCGACCATCTCGGCTCGCGGATCGTCATCGCCCAGAGCGTTAAGCAACCCTCGTCCGGTTCCGGCGGCGCCGCATCAGCGGAAGGGCAGGCCATTATTGCTATCGCGATCGACAATCGAAATGCGCTCGAAAAATCTTTGTCGCTCTTGCATAGCACATTTATCGCACCCGACAATCCCGATGCCCGCCGGGAGCTGCTCGGCCATACCATCTATTCCGTTGACCTGTCCAAATTTTTGCCGTTTTTCGCCGCGGGGGTAGGAGGGCCGGACGCCCCGAAAATGCCGCCGTGGGGATTTACCGTGACGGATACGCATTTGATTTTCGCGCCGGATGCCGTCGTTGAGCGGACCATTCGCACGTTGGGCGGCGGGACCGAACCGATCGATTCGGTCAAATGGTTCGCCAAGGCCAAAGCCAATATCCCATCGGCGGTAGGGCTGGCCGGTATGGAAGATATCGCCGCCACCATGGAGCCGATCTGGGCCACCATGCGAGAGTCTATGAAAGACGACAAAGGTGGGCGTTCGCATAATGAACTCGGTGTGGGCGTGAGTTCCGGCTCGATCCTTCCGCAAGTCACTTTCTCGCCGGCGGGATCGGGGTTTTTTGACGTGAGCTTATTGCCCGAATTCGATGCCGTGCGGAAATATTTCGGTGTCTCCGCGTTTTACGGCCTCAGTCGCCCGGATGGCTACTTCTTCGAAATCAAGTATCTCAATCCGGATGGAATCCGCTATACTAAGGAGAAAGGCATCGGTGAATTACGTACGAACGCAATTAATAACAGTATCGCTTTTGATTATGTCTGCGGCCGTTTTCTGTCCGGCGGTGGAATTGTTCTCGTCGCAGCAACAGAAGGACGCGTTCCTTAAAACACTCAGCAGGCAGGATGAACGCTACGATCCCGCCGAGCGGATGATTCGCCGGCCGTTTTCCTCGCCGGGCTATCACACGACCTTGAAGGGCGGCTATGTTCACCCGACGCGCGATTCGCTCAACTACGCGGTCGCCCTGCTCGACTCCGGCCAGCCCGACCGACTCGAACGCGCCGAGTTGATTCTCCGCCGCGTCATTGCCCTGCAGGACCAGGACCCGGACCGTCGGACCTATGGTATCTGGTCGTGGTTCATGGAAGAACCGCTCGATAAGATGTCACCGCCCGATTGGAACTGGGCGGACTTTTGCGGCGCGCAACTGCTCCAGGTGGCCATCGATCACATGGATCGGTTGCCCGAAGATTTGCAGCGGCAAGTGGCCGAATCGATTCTCCACGCCGGCCGCGCTATCAAACGCCGAAACGTCGGCCCGGGCTATACGAATATCGCCGTGATGGGCGCTTACGTGACGCTCGTAGCCGGGGAGCTTTTCGGGAACGCGGAACTGGCCGAGTACGGCAAAGCCCGGCTTAAGCGGTTCCATGAGCATACCTTCAGGCAAGGCTCCTTTAGCGAGTATAACAGCCCGACGTACAGCGTTGTTGCGATCCAGGAACTGACGCGATTGCTCCGGCACGTCAAGGACGCCGAATCGCAAAGACTTCTGTATGAGCTAAATCGTTTCGCCTGGAGCCACGCCGCGAGACATTTTCACCCGCCGAGTCGTCAGTGGGCGGGGCCGCACAGCCGATGTTACGCCACGCTGCTCCGCGATAGCACGTTGGCTTTTATCCAGCGGAGCACGAACGGGAAAGTCCGTTTTCTGCCGGAAAGCGAAATCTTCGATAGCCTCGATGCCCATCGCCTCGGCGCGCGATGTCCCGACGAGTTTTTGCATTATTTCACGGAGCTTCCCGAACCGCGTTTAGAGATCGAAACATTTGCCCGTAACACCGGAGGCAAACATGATATCATCGGCACGACATTTCTTCATCCCGACTTCACGTTGGGTTCGGTTAATATCGGCGATTTCTGGAACCAGAGACGACCGCTATTGGCCTACTGGAAAACCGCGTCCGGCGTTGTGGCAATGCGTCTGCGATGTCTGCATGATGACTACGATTATTCCTCAGCGAGCCTCTTTACGGTCCAGGATCGAGGCGATATCCTCGGCGCCGTCGTTTTCGCCACCGACCGGGGCGACACTCACATCTCTCTCGATCGGCTCAAGAACGCGACCATCAAAGCCAGAGATTTGCGTTTGCGTTTGCAGTTTGAAGGGGCGATCGGCCCGTTCAACGTGCCGCCGGAGATCGAGCTCAATCAGCTTATGACGATGGCGTCCGGCACCGTTCATATAGGCTTTAACATTCCTCATGCGGTTTTCAACTCTTGCCCCGTCCGGGTGGAGACCGGCCGGACCGATAAGACCGCTTATATCGATATCATCTTCTACCACGGCGAACAAAAGGAAATCAATTTCGCTGAAATCGAGGAAGCCGCTGTTATTTTCGCCTTGTCCGTATCAACTCATCCGGTCTCCGCTTCCAATCGTTCATTGTCCATGGTCCATCGTCGGTCCCAGGTGATCGCCCACTGGTCCCGGCCGAAGCAATCCCCAATGTCGCTGAGTGTGCCGCTCAAGCCGCTTTCATCAGGAAGACAAAAGGCTTCCGCTTCCGCGACGCTGGACGCGGCGAATCCCTGGAAGAGTGCGACAGGTCGTTTTCGGTGAGGATCAACGGCGATGTTTTCTTGTGCGCCGGCCGTTTTTCCCGGCGGGATGAAGAGGCAGTAGAGTTCGAAGGGTGTCGGTCCAGTCAGATCCCGTGACGGCGATGTTGATACGGGTGTTCGATCCGTTAGTGAGCCGTCTGTCGGAGTTCCTCAATTCTCGTCGTGAGAAGCTCTGCCTTCAATCTCTCCAGTTCCTCTCTTAATCTCATCACTTCCCTTTTTAGGTCTTGAAGTTCCTTGATGAGCATATCTTCCCCTTCAACAATTACTCGATCAAGACGCAACGCTGCCACCGTCGGTAATCTCATATTTATTACCGATATAGTAGCGCCGCCCGGCTTAACGTTTTTGAAGCTGCGCCGGGACTTTCATTTCGATGTATCGGCATATAGGGACTGGATACTTGAGATATTATCGGTCTATTATGTATTTTTTTTCATCCTCTTTTGCGGTTCCTTGCCGTCCCAGTCGATATCTCCGACGCACCATTGGGTAGAAATCGTGAAAAAAAGTACGCCGGTGCCGCCCGGTCTGTCGAAGATAGTTTGAGAGACATTGTTGTCACGTGGTTGTGACGTTGTCTTGGGATAGGGCCGGATAATAATCCGGACGCATGGTCTAACGGTCTTTGAACGTCACGAATGGTTTTTGATCCTGAATATATCGATATGGACTGCCCGCAATGCCATTTGCGGAGAATCTACTTCGATCGGGACATCGGTTACTATTGCATGTCGTGCGGTCATCAGTTGAGCCGCGAAAACATCCTCATGCTCCTCGCAAAGGCCGAACGGACATCGCAGCCGATTCCGGCGCCCGATAAAAGCGCGATAAAACCTCCTGCAGAAATCAAGGAATTGCCCGCCGCCAAGGCGAAAAAATCAGATCGAGCCGAGCGAGACGCGACCGGGCAGGATCAATCCGAACGCAGTACTCAACGTTAGCCCAACTTTCACGGTTGAGCGTTAAAAACGACTTTTTTACAAAATCTTTCGGCAG
>CAYZAT010000168.1:0-9638 GCA_964476475.1 uncultured Pirellulales bacterium | reverse complement strand
TAAGACGGCCTTTTATCGGACACTATCTCTCTGTCATGGTAACATGGGACATATGACCAAACGGAGCGAAAGTCACGCGCTTAAAAAAAAAATTACAAAAGCTCAATTTTTCTACTTTCCGCCCCCTTCGTTTGTAAATATTCCGATAAACAACACCGCAAAATACAATCTGTCAAGCCCTCGTGACACACCGTGTCATGCGCCATCATCCGTTACTGCAAACACGCTGTAAGGGTTCAGTCGCCCGACTCCTTGCGCGCCTCCTGCACACGCTTGACACCCCTTACGATCCGCTGGATCGATATCAGAGAAACTTTGCCCCCTGATTCCCTCCCTACCTGAGGTTTGCGACGGATTATTTTTTTTTCTTGATTGATACCCTAAAAAATGGTAGCTATACTGTTCTTTCAAATCTCATTTGATATACTTTTAAGGTTTTGTAAATTCAGGAAAACCGGTTATAGAGCGTTGAAAATTGAGGATTGCTGACTCAGTGTCTTTAAGGTTGTGCTCAGACATCCCATAAATAGCCGAAACGCGCCAAGACGAAACGGGAGTGGAAAAATGAAAAAAATGACTTTTCGAGTTTTGATATTGAGCGTTTGCCTTCTCTCGGGCTGCGGCAAATCGATCGTTCGAACCACCTATACCCCGATCTATGCCGTCCTTGTCGGTTTAACATCAGGACCGGAACAGGAAGAAGAACCCGTTGTGGACGAGACCAAATTCTTTCATCAGGCCACGGGATTTTTGCTTGACAAAACCGGGCTTGTGGCCACGAACTACCACTCCCTCGTCCGTTATCCGAATATCCGGGTCTTCTTTTCCCACAAAGACAGGATGTTTGACGCTGAAGTCCAACTGAAGGACATCGATAATGACTTAGCGATACTCGCCCTCAAGGACTTCAACTATGAAGAAGTTTTTACACGCGACGTTCCGTATAGCCTCAAAAGCTCGAACCTCGTTCAGTTGGGCGAAGAGGTCTTCACGTTGGCCTTTCCCCTTGGAAAGGTCTTGGGATCCTCGATCAAGTTTTCAATCGGTCGCATCTCATCGTTGAACGGATTGCTCGATAACACCAGCTTATTTCAAATCAGCAATCCCATTCAGGCCGGAAGCGGCGGCGGGCCCTTGTTCGACTCGGAGGGCAATTTAATCGGCATTGCTTTAGCCTCCGCCGATGCCGATTATTTCTACGAGGATGTCGATGTGATTCCCCCGGACGCGAATTTTGCCATCAAGTCCGACCGGCTGAGCAACCTGCTCTCGACGCTGCCGGAAAGCAAGGAAATCATGGACCGCGACGGCACCTTGAAAGATAAGCCGACCCAGGAACAGGTTTCGGCGATTCTCCCTTATGTGGTCTCCATCTACGTCAAGTAGAGAGGCACGTTCATCGCAGATAAACTGCGAATTACTGTTCCGGCGACTTTTGCGTCTCCGCACTTTCTTCGTCACTCTCTATGATGGGCGACTCGTCGTCCCATTGACCGTCGCCGTCCGTGTCCCTGAGCATCGTATCAAACTTTCCGCTGGCGTCCGTGTCTAATTCGCATTGTTGCCAAACATTGCTCTCGGGAAGGAATTGCGTCAACTTCGCCTCCCAGTCATTATCCCTGGGATCGAGATCTTTCCAATAGACGTCCCATTGACCGTCGCCGTTTTCATCAACGTATTTCTCCTCCCAATCATCATTGGACATGTCCGTATCCCGCCACAGAATATCCGCCTGGCCATCCCCGTTGGCGTCGATGGAAACGGCTTCCCAACGTTGAGCCGTGGGCTTGAACAACAAGTAACGCTTCTCCCAGTAGGGATTGGACATATCAATGTTCTCCTCCTTGGTATCCCAAATGCCGTCATTATCGCTATCCTGATAACGGAAGACGGCGCTGCCGGTCTGGAGATTCGGTAGAACGTACTTCATCTCATAATCGGCATCCGCAGGGTCCGTATCCTGGAACAACAAATCGTACTCGTTGTCCCCGTCGGTGTCCACCAGTAGCCTGGCCCACTGTCGGCTCTGTTCTTTGTAATCGAGGTAGAGCTCCTCAAAAAAATCGTCACTGTCCATATTGACGCGTTTCAGGTCTAAACGACCGTCGCCGTCCGCGTCCTCGAATCGCGTCTCGTCGAAACCGTCATTATCGGTATCGATCGCAACAGTCTCAATCTGTTCCTGCGTGGCTTTCCGTTGCGCTTCATCCATATCCTCTTCCCGGCGAGGGATCAATCCCCGCCCGATGACCGCGCGCCCGGACGCTCTCATGTTCATGCTCATATTCGCCGCGGCCGCCCCGTTGCCCCATACGGTCTGCCACAAACCTTCCTGTTTGGGATCGTGAAACCGCAGGAACTGGCGGAAAAGCGGTTCGAGATCGGGATTGTCGTTGACCGGGATGGCCTTGCGACTCATGCCCAGGTAAATTCCCTCCGCCGAACAGACAATAGATCGCGTCTCCAGATTCCCCAGGAGATATTGGCCGTGGGCCGTTTTTTGCGATTCCATGGATTTGCCCGCCTCGTCGATCGCATTCGGATCTTTCGCCGACAAATCCACAAAAGCCACCTCGGGTAAATTGGGCTCCTGTAATTCCTGGACGAGCTTCTGAATCGTGTCGTCTCTTTCCTTCAATTCCTCGCGGACCTCTTCCAGTCGGTCCATGGCGACGACAAGCTCGCTCTCCAATTCTTCTTTTTCCTTCGCTAATTCTGTTTTATCCTCTACTAATTGATTTTTCTCCTCTGTTAACTCCTTTTTCTCTTCCTCCAATTCTTCTTTTTCCTTCTTTGCCGTGACTCTGATCTGCTCCAGTTGATCTACGGCCGCCTGAAATTCCTTTTCCAGCTCTTCCTTCTCTTTCTTCGCCGCTGTAATGTCAACCCGGACGTCATTGAAGTCTTCCTGCATTTGTCTAAATTGGTCCTGCAGTTGCTCCTCGGCCTGTTCCGTCCTCACCAGTTCCGCCTTGGCGTCTTCCAGCTTGGTGACTGTACTCTCGAGTTCCTGACGTTCGACCATGTCACGCGTTCGGAGGGTTTGAATAAAAAGGATGAATATCAATGCCCCGACCGTACAGCACAGAACATCCAGGAACGACATATTGAAAATATTGACTTGTCTATCTTCACCGCGCATGATAACACCGCTTCTTCCTAAGAACCATAAGCCTCTATGGCCGTTTGTTCACTCATCTTGTTCCGTTTATCATCCTCTCAATGAGATCATCCCGATAAGCCCGGCGACGGCTCCCGGGGCTGCTCCGCCTCATCTTGTTCGGGTGTCTGATTCTGCAGGATGCGCACGACCGCCGCCGCGGCATGGACGCGTACGATTGGGTCTTCGTCCTCCAGCGCCGCAACGAGTTCCCTGGGAACGCCCTCTTCGTGCGTTTGGCCCAGCACCTGGGCCGCATAGACACGCTCAACGGGATCCTCACTCTCGACATACTTCTTGATTTCCATCAGGGCTTCCGGATCTTTTCGTTTGGCCAGCTCGCCCATAATCTTCAACTTGACGATCTCACTTTGTGTTTCGGACAAGGTTCTCTTGAGATCCTGCGCGACATCCGGCATGTCCTCCATGATTTCGGCCAATCCGGAAATCGCGGCGATCTGAACTTCAATATTGGAATCGTTGAGATCTTCGCGTAATTTCGAGATCGTCTGCATATCGTCCGCACTCGCCCGGCTTCCGGCTTTTTTCATTTTGGCGAGAATATCCTCCACGGGACTCGATGGCGGTGCCGGGACATCGCGTTCTTCCGCCGGGGCGTCCGGGGTCATCTTCTCTCCGAGTAACAATTCCCAGCGTTTTTCCGCCACAATCGCCAGGGCCTCCGCCGCTCCCTGACGAATCCGCTCATCGGGCTCGTTCAAGGCTAAACGAAGCTGATGAACGTTATGCTCCAAACCGATCCTGCCGAGCACCTCGATGGAATTTCGCCGAACCTGGCCGCGAGATTGCCCCAGCGCATCGATCAGTTTATCCACGACAAGCGGACTGCCGATACGGGCGAGAGCATCCATTACATACTGACATACGTCAGCGTCGGCATCTCCCAGGGCGGCGACCAGCGTTTTGACTGCACGATTATGCTTCATTTTGCCCAGGGCGTCGGCGCTGCTCTTGCGAACGAGCGTATCCGAATCATTCAAGCGCGCCACCAGTGCATCCATCGCGCGGATATCTTTAACCTCCCCCAGCGCCTCGGCTACCGCCGATCTCACTAAGCCGCTCGAATCCGTCAGCGTATCGATCAATTTTTCGACGGCCCGAACGTCACCGATGATCCCCAGAGAACGGGCGGCTGCAATTTTTACATTCTCATCGGAATCTCCCAGCGTTGCAATCAGCATATCCACAACGCGCGGGTCATTGACGACGCCGCGAACGCGCGAACGATCCTGATCGGCATCGCCCAATTCCGTAATGGCAAGACCCGTCTCACGAGCATAGGTGAACTTGCCCAGCGCCCGGGCGACACTGGCCCGAACGCGAGGACTCGAATCCCCCAATCCCGATAGAAGCGCTTCGACTCCACAGGGATCCCCCAGCGCACCAAGAGCCAGGGCGACATCCGATCGAACCGAGGCGCTCGGATCCTGCATGCCCGCCATAAGGGCATCTTTCGCCCGTGCATCTCCGACGTTCCCCAGCGCTTCGATAGCCCACACCCGAACAAGACTGCTCGAATCCTCTAACGCCGCAATGAGAGCCTCCACCGTACGTGAATCATGAATCGTCCCGAGGGCCCTTACAGCGGCGGACCGCACGGAATCGCTCGGATCCTGCAACGCCGCAATTAACGCCTCGCACGTACAAGGATCGCCTATTTCGTAGAGGGCATAAGCCGCTTTCTGTCGCACAAATTGGCTCGAATCCTCCAATGCAGCCATCAGCGCTTCCGTTGCGGAAGCCCCCCCGATCCGGCCGAGCGTTTCAACGGCATCTTGGCGAATACCGGCATCAGGATCCTCCAGTTTGGACGTCAGCGCCTCAACGGCACGAGGATCCGCTATCTTTCCAAGCGTCACAAAGGCCCGTTTACGAAAAGTCTCATCCGAGTGGCTCAGCGCCGAAACGAGCGCCTTGACCGCTCGAGGACCGCCGATCTTGACCAGCGCGTCAGACGCCCTTTGCTGGATGAAGGCACTCGGATCCCTCATGGCGGGCACGAGCACATCGACAGCCCGAGGATCGCCAATCTCGCCCAGAGCATCCGTGGCAATTCGTCGAACGTACGTATTCGGATCTCTGATCGCTTGCATGAGTTCATCGATCACACGGGGATTGCCGATTTGAGTCAGTGCGGCAACAGCCTCGGCCCGAAGTTCAGCGTCCGAACGCCGAAGCACGCCAACCAGCTCTTCCACAGCCGCCGGATCCCCAATGTCTCCCAGCGTGCGGACGGCCCTCCAACGCACATCCCGATCCCGATCTTCAAGCATCCGGGTCAGCGCCCCGACCGCTCTGGGATCCCGGATTTGACCGAGATCGTGAACGGCCCACCATCGAATCGATGTATTCGGATCCGACAAGGCCGCCAACAGGGCTTCAATCGCCCGAGGATCGAAGCTTTCCCCCAAAGCGCGGGCGGCCGTTCGTCGCACACTGGCATTGGCGTGATCCAGCACATCGACGAGGACCTCGACCGCACACGGATCGCTGATTTTGCTCAGAGCCGCCGCGGCATTTTCGCGAACGACCCAATGCGAATCCTCCACCGAGTGAATCAGTATGTCCATCGCCCGATGGCGCACCGGATTATCCGGTAAGTCCGACTGTTCGGGATAGGCTTTTTCCGTCGCCTTCGCCGCTAACCGGCTCGCTGCGTGAGAGTTCAGGAAACGGCGGTACGCCAGGGGCGTATCCGCCCGCCGCGCCTCATCGAAATCCAGTTGAGCCCAGCGTTCCTTCGCCTCATTGACATACGAGCTGTCCGGATAGTCGTAAATAAAACAACGGTAGGCCTGGACGGTATCCTTGTTCTTCGCCCAGGACCAATAGCTGTCTTCGTTGAATGACGACGTCGTTTGTTGTCGTGTGAAAAAAGGATCGGGTTGAGGGACCTTGATGGACTGCGGCCGGGATCCACGTCCACCACATCCGGCACAGACGAGAAGTGTCCCCAAGGCAAACAGACCCAATCCAACGATGAATCTTTTCATTCCAGCTCCCCTTCTGATTCTTCGGATGGTGATCCGTCCGATTTATCTTCAAACTCGTCTTCGATACGAACCTGCATACGCCGGCGCTTCTGAAGCTCCTGCAGAACCGGAATGAGCCGCTGTGTGCATTCGCTCATATCCTGCAGCGTCGTCCGCACCGTGTCCATATGGGTCAATGCCGCCAGGTTACTGTGCAGGGTCTCCTGCATCGTTTGCAGTTCATCGCTCGTTTTAAGGAGTCCTTCAATATTATCGATCCCCCGCCGGAGCTCATCGGCGGCGACCTTCAACGATCCCGCATTTTCCTGACCCGCCTGGATGAGCGCGTTGCACGTCCGATCCCCGGCGTCCGTCAACGCCAGAGCGACCTGCTGGACATGCTGATTTTCGATGTCTCTCAATTCCTTGGTCATTTCTTCGAGGAACGCACGCAAACTCGGCTCGAACCCGCGAAGCTCGCCGGACATACCTTCCATCCCTTGTCGTAGCTCATCGCCGGCATTTTTCAGGGCCTCTGCATTATCCTGGCCCGTCTGAGCAAGAGCGCTGCAGGTCTTATCTCCCGCTTCCACGAGGGCGTCAATAACATGCTGAACACGCTCGGATTCCATCTCCCTGAGATCTTTAGTCACATCCTGGAGGGCCCCGCGGAGCTTCGGTTCGAATTCGCGCAGCTCACCGGAAAGAATCTCGGTTTTCTCCTTAATGGATTGACACGTCTGGCGGACGAGCGTCTCATGCTCTCCGGCCACGGCACGGAACGTATCCGTGAAGCTGGTCCAGCGTTGCTGTTCGTTTTCTACGAGCTGGTCCACGACGGATTGTACGGCGTGCTCGAACCGCTCTTCCATCGTTTCGACGTGATGGAGAAGGATTCGGGCGAAGTGCCGCAGCGACGTCGGGAGGTCCTCTTCGTCAATCAGGCCGGCGTGGGGGACTTTGCCGAGCAGACTATCCAGGCAGAACTCGTCGGAGGCATTAAGAAGCTGATCGCCCCGCTTCTGGACGGCGAACACCACAAACTGCACGATCGCCACCTTAATCAGCGCCAGCAGCGTTGTTTCAAAAGCAATACCGAGGTTCTTCGTAATCGGCGTCAAAAGATCTCCCATTTCACCGGAGGTCTGTTCAAAAAGGGCGGGGAATCCGGCGATGGCCGAGCTGATACCGTAAATGGTCCCGATGAAGCCCAAAATGGGAATGAGCCAGGCAATAAACCGTATCGCCGCAAAACTGTTACTCAAAATGGCCCGGTCGATTTCCGCCTGCTCGGAGAGCAAGGCCGCCACGTCGGAAGACTGTCCCTTGTTTTCAACGCGATGCAGCACGCGACGCACCCGGCTGATCACCAGTCCTTTTTGGAAGGACATCTTCAAATACGAATAGATCTCTCGTCGGATACTCGGAGCCGTATCGATGTCAACGCTGTTTCTCCGGCTTAGAACTTCCGAAACCAATTCCAGGTTTTTCGACTCGCGCCGAAGATGCCAAATCAACCCCCCGAGTTGAGTCAGTGCGACCAGGGCGAAGTAGGTCGTCATGTACGGGATCGGACCGCGATCGGTAAACATCTCCTCAACGTACGTGCCGCGATAGATCAGCCGAATGACCAACACGTAAAACAACGCCGTCAGCACAGCCCCGACGATCACGGATAAAAGCATAAATGAGGGAATCCGCGGTTGCTCGACGCGTTCTCTAACTGGATCTCGATCAATAACCTTCTCTTGAGCCACTTTCATCTCTTACGTCTCCTTCTTTATGGTCAAAAACGCCCGATTCTATTGAGATGCGTACCCCTGCTTTCTTCGTTGTCAAAGGCCTGTGCCCGAGTACGTACCTCGATCGGAAAAAAAAATTTCGTATGCGATTGAAGTTCTCGCCTTAAGGTCCGCAACTATTATCATTTGAGGAGCTTTCAGAGAAAACCCAACAGCTTCTCCGTTACGCCTCCTGCTGCAAGAGAAATCTCACTTTCTTGGCAAGATCCGTCACCAAGCACCGTATCCGCAACTTACGGGGATCTCCCGTGGCGGTCTCCAACATCACGCAAAACGTTCACCCTTCCCCATCATCTTCAAATGGGCCTTTCGGGATCAGACATCCATCCCGCCCCAGTGGCTACGGTGAGAAGCTCCCTCTTATGATTCGACCTGACAACACCACTCCCTGTTCACCCCATCCGTCCGACACGACCGTTTACCGAAGCAGAATTTATTTACAACCAAATATTCTCCAAAAGACCCCAATTATCCTTTTAGAAATCCGGCTGTCCCCTGTCTCCAAACAACCTGTTAAAGAGTCTGATGTCCTATCGACAGATAACTCGGCTGTCTTGAGAGTTTAAACGAAGCCGGACGCTTACATAGCTCTTTATTATAATTGCTCAAAGAATATCTGATTATGAGACAAATTGCAATAGCCTTCCCAGAATATTATAAGACCTCAATGACACCCGGCATAGCAGGATTTCAGCACTTTTGCTGTAGAATCAGCCGGATCTGCTCGAACGTGATATCGCTTTCCAGCCCGCCGTTAGCAGTTGTGGCCGATCCCCCTCCTTTTCCGCCGAGGGCGCCGATGATTTGACCCAGAATTTCCTTAGCGCTTTTACTACAGGAACTTACGGCGATTTTCCGCTCGCTGACTACGATGCCTACCCCATTAACGGATTGAGAAATCATCGCCGCGAGCTTCGCCAGGAATTTCTTCGGAACTTCCGATAGATGGACGCCGATCTGCCCGCCTTCAATTTCAATGATTTTTGCTGCTTCCACGAAGCCCGGCAACAACAGAGTCCACAACCGATTGACTTCCTTCGCCAGCTCCGCCGAGTGATTGAGGGCTTTCTCGAAGGCTGCGGGCAATTCCGAGCTGGCACATCCGGCCGCCTTCCGAAGCTCTCGCAAGACAGACGCTTCGGCCTGAGCATATTCCAGGGCCTTCCGGCCCGCAAGAAAGCTCACCCGCGTGCCCTCCTTCTTATTCTCAAGGCCGAGAATCCGGATCATGCCGATCCGGCCCGTCGATTCGAGATGCGCCCCGCAACAGGCCGACTTATCAACATCACCGATTTTGACCACGCGGATCATATCCGACTCGATGTCCTTGAAATCGCCTCGCACTCGAACGCCCGGCTCGTTGAACGCCGTTTCCACCGGAAGATCGAGCATAACCACATCCATCGACCGCCGCTCAATTTCCGTGGCCGTGTTCCAATCGATTCGCTGGTCGAAATCCACGGTGCAGTTATCCAATCCGATATGAACGCCGGTCGTTTTCAGTTTGAACTGCTTGTCGGCTATCCCGGAGAGGATATGCTGGGCCGTATGGTGGCTGGCCGTATAGAGCCGGTGCGCTTGATCCACTCGCGCCGTATATTTCCCGTCGCTTTTTTTTTTAATGATAGGGCGACCACCGAGATCTACACTCTTTCCCTACACGACGCTCTTCCGATCTCGTCG
>CAYZAT010000167.1:0-9726 GCA_964476475.1 uncultured Pirellulales bacterium | reverse complement strand
AGGTTGGGCATAGATTATTTTTAGAAAATCAGTTTTCACGATTTTCTAAAATGTGACTGGAAGGAGAAGATGGTTCCATGGATGTGAAAGTTAAGACGGCTTTAATCAGTGTTTCGGACAAGGGCGGCATTGTTGACTTCGCCAAGAAACTGAGCCAAATGGGGGTCAGGATCATCAGCACGGGGGGGACCGCCAGGCAACTCAGCGGCGCCGGAGTGGATGTTGTTGGAATCGAGACGGTGACGGGTTTTCCCGAAATGATGGACGGCAGGGTGAAAACGCTTCATCCCAAGATTCACGGCGCGTTGTTGGGGCTTCGCGACAAAGAAGCGCATACAACCGCGATGGATCAACATGGCATTGAGGCTATCGATTTGGTCTGCGTGAATCTTTACCCGTTTGAACAGACGATCGCCAAGCCTGATTGCGCGTTCGCCGAAGCCATTGAGAACATCGACATCGGCGGACCGAGTATGCTTCGCTCGGCGGCGAAGAATCATAAATTCGTGACCGTCGTGACACAACCCGGCCAATACGACCGGGTCATTAAGGAAATGGAGAAAAACGACGGGGCCGTCAGTGAAGAGACGCGGAGTGATTTCGCCCGGCTTGCCTTCGGCCTGACCGCTTCATACGATGCGGCGATCGCGAAATATCTGAATAGTAAGGCGGGCGTCGAGTATCCGGAACGCATCTCAGTTGCCCTGAAGAAAGAAAAATCGCTTCGCTACGGGGAGAATCCTCACCAGAGCGCCGCATTCTACAAGCTGGCATCGAACGATGAAACCTCGGTCAGCCGAGGCGCCTTTTTGGAGGGCGGTATCGATATCAGCTTCAATAATCTGCTGGACACCAATGCGGCATTCGAGCTGGTGAAGGAATTCACCGAGCCGGCGGCGGTTGTCGTCAAGCACCTCAATCCGTGCGGCTGCGCTATCGACGACGATATTTGTGTGGCGTACCGAAAAGCCTACGAAGGCGACGTCGTCAGCGCGTTCGGCGGGATTATCGCGTTGAACAGAAAGGTCAACGTCGAACTGGCCCAGACGATTATGGAATCGTACAGTCGATTCGGCAAGGCGCTCGGCGCCGGTGGATTTTTTGCCGAAGTCATTATCGCACCGAGTTTCGATCACGATGCCGTCGAGATCATCCGAACGCTCAAGGCGTGGGGCGCTCGTGTCCGGCTGATCGAAACCGGACAGATCGAGAGAGCCAAAATCGATGCCGGTGAATTCGACGCTCGTTGTATTGTGGGCGGAATGCTGTTGCAGAAACGGAATTTGGTCGGCTGGGAGCCGGATGCGTTATCGTATCCGACCCAGGCCAGACCGACGAAGGACCAGTTCGAGGACTTGAGAATCGCCTGGCTCGCCGCCAAGCACACGAAAAGCAACACCATCGTGCTCGTGAAGAACCGCAAGGTCCTGGGCGTCGGGGCCGGGCAGATGAATCGCGTGGAATCGGGCTTAATTGCATTCAAACATGCCGGCGACGAGTCCAAGGGGTGTGTGATGGCGTCGGATGCCTTCTTCCCCTTCCCGGACAACGTGGATAATGCCGCCAGGGCGGGTATCGCCGCCATCGTTCAGCCGGGCGGATCGAAGAAGGATGACGAAGTCATCGCCGCCGCCGACAAGCACGGCATCGCCATGGTCTTCACCGGCAAGCGCCATTTTAAGCATTAGTCTCCGCCAATCACCGAGACCGTAGGGGATTGGAGATCAAAAATGCGTTGATTCAGTGCATTGGCGCGTCGGTCAGCGTCTTCGAGGATTTGTGTGGCCTGGCGTATGCGCGTGACTTTCACATCAGATATCGTAGCGACCATCAACTGTTGTTCTGTTTGACCGAGTTGGTCGTTGACAACTTTCAGCATGGCTTGTTTCTCAGCCAAGTCAACGGTCAATGTGGCCAACTCGTTACTGAATTTTACCAGTTGGTCACCGCCGGCCGATTTGCTCAACAGTTCGCGGCGCTGTGCAATCTCAATTCGGGTTCTGGCGAGTTTTTCCTCTGCATCTGCAACTTCAGAAGAGGAACTGCGACCGTCTTGGGCGAGTCTTTTGACCGCTTCTAAATGCTGGGTCTGCAGGGCGAGTATATTTCTCAATTCATTGCTCACAGAGTCTGCCCTGAGTTGTTCCTCTATTTTCATCTTCGTGCGCATGATTTGGTCTTCAATCGCCGGTGAACGTGCCTTCCGCCTGGCGATTTCCAGCACAAGGTTCTGCTTCTCGCGGAGTAGATCATACTTTTCGCTTATCAGTATTTCTATCGGGGCTTCAGAGGGGATACCCACAGGGCTATCCTTCGTCATGGATACAAGGAATTCCTGGATTTGTTGATGAATCTCAGGCGTCTGGAGAATGGCCAGTTTCTTGCCGAGGTAAACACTGATGGTTCCTTCTCCCATGTCGGACAGATCGTACCAGCTTTCCGGTTCGATGCTCTGGCGGATAGCATTAGACAATGCACTGGCGGCGCCGGCGGAATAGGCAAGGGCGGGAATCTCGTACACGCGCGTCTCCATCTTGTCCGGAAGCGTATCTATCGTTGCAATCAGAATGACGCCCTCATCAACGACATAGTTGAGTTCCGTGAATTCGCTCGAGACGGAGGCCAATAGAATTTCCAACGTCTTGCGGGCCTTTACTCCGGTCAGCGGATCCATCCCGGCCGGGGTCGCCGGCTCGACCTCGGCCATTTCCAACAAATCCTTCCAGTTGGGCTGTATCTGCAACGGAGGGGAGACGGAACTTTTCAACATCTGTATCACATCCGCAAAAGACGTTTGAGGCATGAGGGTCGGAAGGTCAATAATCTTCTCCAACTGTTCATACACGGCGACATTGGCCGGATTCTGTCTGACTGTCGGGGTCGGTACTGTCGTCTCTGCTTGCTCTATTGCCATGGTAAGTTCTGACTGGGCATGGTCGCGCTGCGACCTGGCAGATTCTAACATGATCTGTAGTTCCTGTTTGGATGCATGATAAGCATCGGTCAGCGCTTGGCGCAGGTTATCGACGACTGCGTTCATAAACTCCTTCGCTGCGGGCCTGACCTCTTTGGGCAGTTGAACGTTCAGGCTAAATAGATAAGTCTTCTCGTCCGCCGAGAAATCAGATGTTGGGATCGTGCGAGGAGTCGGTGGAGTTCTGCGAGTTCGGCCGGAAGAGCCCCTCCCTCTTGAGGACCTTGTGGATGGCCCCATCATAGGACGTTCCATTTCTGCTTCCATCATCATTGCATATTCGTACTCATCCATAGCGTCTTCAAGTCCGGATGAGCGCCCCATCGAGGATTTCGGTGTTGCCTTAGACGTGAGCCCCTGCACGTACTCGATTGTGAAAAGGTCCGGGACTTGGCCCAGTGAGAGATCCAGGACTTGGCGAGTGGCTTTTCCACCGATAGCGGAGCTTCGCAGCAGGGAATTGACGGAATCGAGGTTGAGAGGTAAGATAGTCGGGTCGCATGTGACCTTGACAATGCAACTTGCTGCGCGGGTGTCTGAGAGTTTCGTTTGCGATGGCTCTGCGGCTTGAATCGAACCTGCGGCCAGAACAGCCGCGATCAACAAGATCATTAGACGTTTTGTCGTTTCCATTTCAAATCTCCTTTTGAATCAGTTTGGTTGGATTTTTTGTTTTCGATTTCCTCCAGACGCTCGCGGGCCACCTGGGCCCACTGGTTTTTGGGGAATAGCCGGATGACTCGATTGTACGCCTCGACGGCCGAGTCGGTCTGGTTGAGCTCCCGGTACAGGCGGTCGGCTTGATAGACGAGGATGAAGGCGGTTTTGTCCACTTGTTCTTGCATTTCATCGAGAGGATCGGGAATACCGGCCAGCTCGGCTTCGAGTTCGTCGAGACGCTTTTGTCTTCGTTCTTGTTCGAGGACTTCTTGTATTAAACTTATCGCGGCGTCGGTTCTGGCCTGGAGCTGCCTGACCTGCATTTCGAGCGAGGCGATTTGTTTCTGCTCCGGCGTCATCTGAGGGATTCTTTGTGTGATACTCCAAATACCGAGAGCAATCATCAGCACCGCGGCCGTAGCGACCGGCCCGACCATCTGCATAACACGTCGGCGATTCGCCCGACGACGAATGCCAGAAACATCCACTCGAACGCGAGTGGGTAAACCCGCCGTTCGGTCGGCTTGCCGAAGTAGTTGTGTTAATCTATCGTCTGACATAGTTTCTACTCAATCAGTTCCGTGAGTTCTTGTCTGAGGCTTTCTCTGGCCCGGCTCAGTCTCACGTGTACGGTATTTCTGGATACCTTTAAAATCCGGGCAATTTCATCTGTCGGTAATTCTTGTAGATATCGCAAGACAACAGGCTCGCGATACTTAGCCGGCAGTTTAGCCACAGTTTTTCGGACACGCATAAATGTCTCGGCTTCCAGCAACGACTGACCTTTTTGAGAGGGCGACAGCCTCGTTCCAACCTCGTTGATTGGGATGGTAGTGGCTTTCAACCGTCGTAACTTTCGCCTGTGCCGATAGCTGCGGCACTTGTTTATGGTGATGGTAAAGAGCCAGCTTCTTAATGTGCAATCGCAACGAAATCTGTTCAGGCCGAGAAACGCCGAGAGGAAGACCTCCTGGGTAATATCCTCGACGTCGCCGGGCCAGCCGAGCAGCCGATTGGCCAGGGCCGCGACGTCGGCGGCGTATCGCTCGACAATCCGGTCAAAAGCGGATGTGTCGCCCCGATTGAATTGTCCGACCAAACGTTCATCATTAATCGTCTCGGCCATGGCTATTATATTAGACCTGCAACGGCGCCGGAACTTACAGAAAAATCGGGGAAATGGGAATAATGCGGGATATTTGCTGAGGGTATCAGTGTATCAGGTTTGATCACAATGGGTATTAGCGTCCCAGTGGCCGGGATTCGCCTGATTACCTGATAACCTGATGCCTACTTCCTGATTTTCTGATGACCTACTATACTCTCGGCGGATTATGCAGACTCAGGCCGAAAGCATCTTCTGCGGCTTCTTTCAGGACTTCCGAGACCGTGGGGTGGGGGAAGGTAATCTCGGTGATCTTTTCCGTCGTGCCGATCAGCGCCCTGGCCGCACCGATCATTTCGGTCACGATCGAGCCGACCATGGTGACGCCGATGATTTTATCCGTTGCGTTGTCCTTGATGACCCTGATTTCTCCGATGGTCTCATTATGGGCATTGCTCCGGCCGTTGGCTTTGAAAAGTGCCTTGCCGACCGAAACGTCAAGACCTTGTGACTGGCATTTCCGTTCTGATTTCCCGACCGAGGCGATTTCCGGGAAGGTATAAACCGCACGGGGGATGAGTGAATAGTCGGCAATGGCCTCGTCGCCGCCTGTGGCGTTGATCGCCGCGACTTCAGCTTCGGCAAAGGCCCCATGGGCCAGATAGGTCGTACCGACCGCGTCGCCGATTGCATAGACGCCGGATGCGTTTGTTTCCAGTTTATCATTGACGGCAATAGCCGGGCCATTCATTTGCAGATTCAGCGCCTCAACAGTTTCCTGATCGACAACCGCTTTACGGCCCACAGAGATGAGAACTTTTTCCGCGTCAATGGTCTGGCCGCTCTCGAGGATGACTTTCGCAAGGCTGCCGGTTGTTTTGACGGACGTGTCCTTCTGATCGGTCAAAGAATCGATTTTCAGCTTCTTGAATTCGCGCGCCATGAGCCGCCCCACCCATTCGTCTTCCATCGGAATCAATCGGGCAAGCGCCTCGACGATGGTCACCTTTGTTCCCATCGCCGCATAGACGCACGCCATTTCGCAGCCGATAACACCTCCGCCGACGATGACCATCGACTGGGGTATTTCCTGAAGGCTCAGCGCCTCCTTGCTGCTGATGACGGTTTGGCCGTCAAACGGGATCGTTGGGATTTCTATCGGTTGCGAGCCGGTGGCCAGGATAATAGTGCCCGCTTTGATTTGGATCGATCCCGCATCGGATTCGACGGTGATCTGCCCCGGCGCCGAGACTACGCCCCGGCCCTCAAAGATAGTTATTTTGTTGCTTTTAACCAATCCGGTGACGCCCTTACGAAAGCCGGCCACGATAGCCTCTTTTCTGGCCTGGATCTTCGGCCAGTTCGGGTTGACCGACTGGACGTCAACGCCCATCAGATTCGCATGTTTAAACATAAGCAATGTGTGGGCGGAGGCCAGCAACGTTTTTGACGGAACACATCCACAATTCAGGCAGGTTCCGCCCATAAACCCTTTTTCAATAATCGCTACGGAAACGCCTCTTTGGGCGCATCGAATCGCCGCGGCATAACCGCCCGGACCGCCGCCAATCACAACTACATCAAAACTTTCTGCCATTCTTTACTCCTTGCTAAGAAAATAAAAAATCAAAATGTAAAATGCAAAATTTCGGAATCGCCTTCGGCGAAACTCTCTTAGACAGCCCGCGAAGCGGCTCCATAATTTTTATTTTTGATATTTGATATTTGCGTTTACGCTTTCGGTCGATAAGGATTCTTTTCGGGATTGTACCATGCGAAAAGCCGGTCGCGCAACTGATTTCGGACTTTTTTCAGGGTTGGATCGTCGATCCGGTTGACGAATTCGCCCGGATCGGTTTGGTGATCGTACAGCTCGTGCATCGTACCGTGATTGAAAATGTATTTGTAGCGACGCGTACGAACCATGTATTCACAGATTTTGTTTCTCAAATTATATTCGCTGAATGCCGCAGCCGGTCCTTCGAGGTCCGGATTCCGTAAGATTCCGGCAAAGCTCGCCGCGTCCATATGTTGCGGCGCGCCGGGAATGTCATGTAGCGTCGTTTTGCGCGGCGGTTCGAGTCCGGCTAACTCGCTCAACGTCGGGTACAGGCCGATATGCTCGGTCAGAGCGCTTGTGACCTTGTTTTCGGGCAGATGCCTCGGGTAGCTCACAATCAGCGGCACCTTCACCGACGGCTCGAACAGGCAGAATTTCTGGAAGAGGCCGTGATCGCCGTCCATCTCGCCGTGGTCGGAGGTATAGACCACAATGGTATTGTCCAGCAGTCCTTCTTTCTCAAGGGCGTCGTAGAGATACCCGACACAGGTATCCACAAAGGCGAGATTGCCCAGGTAGCCGGCCCGGTGCGCTTTCTGGCGTTTTTCCCCGCGCGAGGCCATGCCTTTAATGCGCCGCTGGATGTGCGGAGGATATCCCGATATATCGCCGACGTCCGGAAGCGTCATCCGATCGACGGGATATTTTTCCGCCCATTGCCTCGGCGGATAAAACGGCGAGTGCGGCTTCATAAAACTGGCGACCAGGAAGAAAGGCTGCTCTCGGTATCGCGTCAGGAATTTAGCCGACTCGCGGGCGATGAACATATCCAGATGATCCTCCGGCTCTAACGGCGAGGCCATACTATCGAAGTTCCACTTTTCAACGTTTCCCACCCACGGGCTCTTCCCTATCCACAATCCCTCAACGTCAGGCAGGCCGGCGCCGCAGTCATCGACGGTGTTGAAAAAGTGCGGGCCCATCGGATGATTGGCGATCTCGTTGGCGTAATGTTGGACTTTCGGGCCTAAGTACATCAGCCAGTCGTTGATGGACAGATAGTATTCGAAGCCGTGAGTGTGGGCATTGACGAAGTGCATCTTGCCGACCAGGCCGGTCAGGTAGCCGTTTTCGGCAAAATGGTGGGCCATGGTGCGGTACCGCCAATCGAGCTGGTTTTTATTCGTAATGGCGCCCGTGCTGTGGGCGTAGAGTCCCGTGAGCATCGCCATCCGCGAGGCCACGCAGACCGGGTAGGGGCAATAGGTATTCGTGAAACGGATGCCCCGTGCCGCGATCCGGTCGATATTCGGGGTGGGCACGAGATCTCTTCCGGCACAGGTTATCAAATCCGCGCGGTGCTGGTCCGTCATAATCAGGAGCACATTCGGTTTGTCGGGATTGGAGCTGTGCCTGTGTGTCGAAGCGGGTCTGGCCTCGGAGGCGTTTCGGCCGAGTAACGCCGACGCCGCTCCGAGTCCTGCGGCTTGTATGAATTGTCTTCTTTGAATCGTATCGTTGTTCAACATCTTATCATTCTCACTATCTTCGCGACCGGGATTTCCACTCGTTCGCCCTGGCCGGGTCGTAATCCGGGTTGGGCGTGGGCATTTTGGCTTGAACCGATTTTCGCCATCGGGCCAGGTTCTTCCGCAGTTGAGCGGCCTTGCGAGGTTTTTCATCGGCGAGGTTCTTTGTTTCGCCGATGTCGTTCGCCAGGTCGTACAGTTCCAGTTTGCCGCCGTCCTCGAAGAATTCGATCAATTTCCATTTTCCCTGTCGAATCGCCCCGGCGGGTCGCGAATGGTGATAATGTGGGTAATGCCAATAGATCGCGTCGCGGTCGAGCGTGCCGGTTTGTGAGAGCAGCGGGAGAATACTCTCGCCGTCGAGCGGTTGGTTTGCAGGGGCTTTGGCGCCGAGAATATTCAGGAACGTAGGATAGAAGTCAACGCTGGTGACCGGTACGCTGCAATTCGTCCCGGGCTTGATCACGCCGGGCCAGCGGACGATCAGCGGTTCGCGAATCCCGCCTTCGTACACAGTGCCCTTTTCATCACGGAGCGGTGCGTTGGTCGAGACGATTTGTCTTTTGCCGCGGTAGCCTCCATAGGCTTCACGCAGTCCCCCGTTGTCGGAGAAGAAAATCACAATCGTACGCTCGGTGAGATTCAGATCGTCGAGCTTCTTCATGATCCGTCCGACGTTGGTGTCCAGGTGTTCGACCATCGCTGCGTACACCGGGTTATTTACACCCGTCGCCGGTTTGGGTTTCTTCTCGTATTTCTCAACCAATTCCTGTGGCGCTTCCAACTTAATGTGCACCGTATGATGGGACAGGTAGAGGAAGAAAGGCTCCTGCTTCTTTTCTTCGATAAATTCGATGGCCTTATCGGTGAAGCCCGATACCTGCTTGTCGTTTTGATTCTTAACGCCTGAAACGACCTGATCGAAGCCTTGTTTGTCGGGGGAATACCCTTTGCCGCCCAGATGCCACTTGCCGATATAGCCCGTGGCGTAGCCCTGCCCCTTGAACATATCGCCGAGCGTGACGGATTCGAGCGGCAATTGCAATGTATTCTCCGGGACGATCAGTTTCTCGTAGGGACGCCAATGCCCCGGGATAAAATCGGTGATCCCGATGCGGGCGGGATATTGACCCGCCATAATGCTGGCGCGGGTGGGCGAACAGACCGGGCAGGCGGCGTAGGCGTCCGTGAACTTCATGCCCTGGTCGGCCAGCCGGTCGATGTTAGGCGTCTCGTGGAATGTGCTGCCGTAGCAACATACGTCCGGCCAGCCCATGTCGTCGATGAGAATGAAAACGATATTGGGCCTCTTGTTCGTTTTTTGTTTTGCCCGGCCGGTCCCGGCTATACAAGTCGGTAGCGCCAATGAAGCGGCCCCCAGCCCGACAGCTTTCAAGAAATTACGACGTCTCATAGAATTCTCCCGTTGAAAATTACAAAGTTGCCTTTTCATTGATCGTCTATCACAGATAAATCCTAAGTTGTTCATTTGTCATTGGGTGGCAGCCTTAAAACCCAATGCAAAAATCAAAATGTAAAATGCAAAATTAAGGAAGTCATCCGCCGGAGGCGAATTCCACAATTTTAATTTTTGATATTTGATTTTTTAATTTTCGAAACCATCCCCAAGCGGTGCTTGAGACTGCTCCCCTTTCTGATTGTCTTTTTCAGTTGCGAT
>CAYZAT010000166.1:291-9746 GCA_964476475.1 uncultured Pirellulales bacterium | reverse complement strand
ATATTTGCCTTGAAACATTCGTCCATCGCTTTCGCTAATTGCATAGGGACGATTGGGCGGCCTTGCATAGCAACATGGCCTAAAGCTTCCATTCGGCTTCGTCTTTGACCGGCGAGTGTCGCCTTTAGCCTCGTCCGTTGCTCATATCCGGACTGTTCGGGACTGTCATCGATCGAAGTGCCGTCAAGCTGTTGACACAATAACTCAAGAGTACTTTTCACGTGGCCGATCATAGGAATATCGACGTGATAATCCTTTCCGACATCGTAATGGCAGTCCGTTATCTGAATAATGAAACATTCTGGGGGCAGGTGACTGATAACTCGTGGATAGGTAGCTCTGGCGCCTATGAAGACAAGAACATCCGACGAATCCATACAACCGGTGATCTCTTTGACTCGGAGGTCGAAGTACCCCAGGAACCAGTTGTGGTCGGTCCGACAATAGACATGGTGTATCTGTGTTCCACGGTCGAGTGATTCGCCTATCACGGGAGCCGAGAGTTTCTCTGCCAACGTTTCTACCCAATGGGATGCATTTCTCGCACCAAAACCAGCGAAAAGGACCGGTCGCTTGGCACCTTTGAGAGCACGTGCAGCGTGTTCGAGAAGATGCCGAGTGGGGACGGACATGGGGATAACTGTGCACAGACTATCCCGAAAATCCGGACGACTGGATTCAAGCTCCGCTTCGAGTATGTCCTGCGGAATGCAAATTACGACGGGACCTTTTGGAGGCGAGAGTGCATAAGTCACCGCCCGCTGTAAAACCTGGGCAACTGTTTGTTCATTCGATACGGTCCAGGTCCATTTTGTGATTGGTGAGAAACACTGCTGGAGATTCCTCGTAAAGTGATTCGGTTCGTGAGTGTCGTACGTAGTAGACGGAACACCAGCGAGAATCAAAAGGGGCACGCGATCCCTTAAGGCCACGCGAATGAATCCCGCAGCGTTCAAGAGTCCTTGAGAAGCGTGCAAATTGGCAACCGAGAGTTGATTGCTCGCTCTCGCATAACCGTCTGCCATGCCTATAGTTACGGATTCGTGAACCAAAAAGAAATAGTCAAGCCCGTGACGGCGTGCGGCTGCCATCAGACTGAGGTCGGTCGATCCAGGACATCCATAGATCCGTTGAATTCCCAGAGTCATTATAAGCCTCGCAATTTCGTCAGCGACTGTTCTGTTCGTCGCGTGTTTGTTCGATCTGGGACTAGTCATAGTTAAAGCCTCCAATAGCGTATTGCTGCTTGCTTTTTGCACCACGTGGACAGACTATGCCCGAAATTAATCCATTAAATCCAATTGCTGTCATACAAATTTGCTCCTGCGTAAGCGCTTTTAGTGTTTTCTCATGGTTGTTGCTTCTCATCATACCCGTTGAGCCAGTCTTTTTTGCTCTTCTACTTTATTAAGCGTATTTCACGTGGAAAATGTTGATGCTAAAAATCAGAAAAATTTTTTAAAAATTAAAAACAAATCGACGAAACGTGCAAAAAACAGAAAAATCAAGCATTCAGGAGAAAAATCAGAATTCTAATAGTCAGTATACCTAATCCTATCTTAGGGAAAGGGATCAGGCGCGTTTTTCATAGTGCTACTTAAACTACGCTCAGGGCAAGCATTGGGGTGAATTAAAGACCGGGTTCATGGGTCAATGCTGATAGGGCCTGAGATGCTTTATTGCAGAGGGCGTCGGTCGTATCAGGAGATTTCGTTTCGGCGATGAGGCGGATGATGGGCTCGGTGTTGCTGGGGTGAAGGAGCAGCCATTTATCGTCCCAATTGAACCGTATTCCGGCCGATTCGTCGAGCCGGGCGTCGGTGAATTGCTTCTTGAAAATCTCAACGGCGTCCGGCAGCTTGGCTCGGTCGAGAGTGAGTTTGCGTTTTTCGATATAATAGCGCGGCAACTCATCCACGAGCTGACTTAATTTGGTCTCGCACGCCGCCATCGCATCCAAAATCTGCGCCATGCCGACGAAGCTGTCCCGGACGAACACGACGCGGGGATCGATGACGCCGCCGTTGCCTTCCCCTCCCAGGACGGCGTCATTAGCGAGCATGGCTTCAACGACATTCGCCTCCCCGATCCGGGCGCGAACGAACGGTACGCCGCACCGTTGAGCGATATCTTCGGACATCCGGCTGGTCGCTACATTGACCACGATAGCGCCGGGACGCCGGCGCAGAACATGGTCGGCGCAAAGCGCAATCGTATATTCCTCGCCGACGTAACGACCCGCTTCATCCACGACCGCCAGTCGGTCGCCGTCCGGATCCGGGAAAAAGCCGACGTTCGCCCCGATATCGCTCACCTGGCGACACTCACTTCTGAGGTTCTCCTCCGTTGGTTCGAGTGCGTGAGAAAAACAGCCGTCAGGTTGATCGCCGACGTGGACGAGATCGCAACCCAACTGATCGAGCAGGTATCGACCGAGCAGCGCGCTTGATGAATGATTCGAGTCTAAAAAGACTTTAAACCGCTTGCTACGGATTCTCTCGACGTCCACCGTCGCCAGAACCAGAGTGGCATGCTCGTTAATCGTATCTTCGCACGATAGAACTTCACCCACTCGGTCTTGAGCGACCCAAGCTGTGTCGCCGGAGCGATATCGTTCGGTGACCGGTTCGCCCTCCGACGCCGTGAGAATTTTACCTTCTTTGCCGAATAGCTTCAGCCCGTTGTAAGGCGGTGGATTGTGGCTGGCGGAGATTTGCACGCCCCCGGCTGCATTGTACTGCCGGACCAGGACGCCGAGGGTGGGCGTCGCGGCAACGTCGGCATCGATAACATTATGTCCCATTGCGCAGAGACCGCTGAACAAGGCATCGGCCAGCATTCGCCCCGTGGTGCGCCCGTCGCGAGTGATCACAACAGGCCCCTCCGGCAGCGTGCTCGCGAAAGCACAAACGTAACGAATCGCCAGATCGGGTGTGAGACTCTCTCCAACAATGCCGCGCAGTCCGGAAACGCTGATAATCGGTTCTTTCATAATAAGCTCTCCATAGCAATTATGAAAACGGGTCATTCGTTAAGTTTTTCTCACGCCCCCGTCGGCCGTAATCAGCTCTTCAATTTCCGAGACAAGTTCTTGCATTTTCTCGGGGCTCACGAGGCTCTCGGCGGTGAGTCTGACGACAGGCTCCGTGTTCGACAGGCGGACGTTGAACCACCATTTTTCCGCCTGGACGGAGACGCCGTCCAGCTTGAAGATTTGATGTTCGGCGTATCTTTGCTCGACCTCATTCAATACGTCTTGCATCGCTTCCTGGCTCGGCAGGCGGAAGTTGATTTCGCCGGAATGGTGATAGCGGCGCAACGGGGCGATACGTTCGCCGAGTGAATCGCTGCCTTCGGTCATGATTTTAAGGGCCATCAGCAACGCTCGCTCGGCGGTATCGACCATGAAGCAATCCTTGAAGTAGAAATGTCCCGACAATTCGCCTGCAAAAACGATATCCCCTTGCACCGTCGGGTCCAGAACGGCGCCCCGGCGGTTGCCTCGCATGGCGGCCTTGACGTGGCTGTGACCGACGCGACACATTTCAGCGACGCCGCCGGCGGCCTCGATCTCTTCTTTGGCGACGACAGAGCTACGCAAATCGTATAACACGTGCTTGCCGCGATTTTCCGGTTCGGAGAGAATGCTGCGGGCAAAGAGACCCGTCATCAGATCGCAACCGATGAACCATCCCTTCTCGTCCACAAAGGCGAGGCGGTCGCCGTCGCCGTCCAAAGCCGCGCCGAAATCGGCGCCCGAGGCCAGAACGGCGCCCTCGAGATGGCGAAGATTAATCAGATTCAGCGGGTCCGCCGGGTGCCAGGGGAAGGTTCCATCCGGCTCATCGAACAACCAGATGATGTCGAGTTTCTCCTCCGGATCGATGTATTTGATCAACTCATGGAGGACCGGCCCGGTAACTCCATTGCCGCAGTCGATGACAATTTTCATCGGGCGCACGTCCGGCAGGTATTGTTTTAAATGGGTGCACCAGGCGCTGAGCAAATCAGCTTCCTCTACGCCGCCGGTTAATCCGGACGTCATGAGATTCGCCGCCTCTCCCGACAACACAAGATCGCGGACACGTTCGAGTCCGCTCCCGCTGCCCATAGGCTGACCGCCGCGTTTGGAGAATTTGAAACCGTTATATTGGCTGGGATTGTGCGATGCCGTGACCATGATCGCGCCGTCCACATCGAGCGTTGCGGCGGCAAAATAGCTCATCGGCGTCGAGCACTGACCGATCGAAATCACGTCAGCGCCGGCGCCTGTAATGCCGCGGATCAACGCGGTCTCGAGTCGCGGGCCGTGGTCGCGCATATCGCGTCCCACGGCGAGCTTTTTCGCATCGAGCGTCTCGACGGCGGCTGCGCCGATCAGCTCCGCAATGGACTCATTGATCTCCGAATCTATGAGGCCGCGTATGTCGTAGGATTTGAAAATATGGTCCGGAATCTTCAGGCTTTCGGTCATCCTTAAAAAAACCTCCACTAAACGCCAAAAATCTGCTTGGTCATATATGGGGTTGCCACAAAACACCCACAGTCGTTTCGTGAATATAGGGTGCGATAGGCCCACCGTCAAGTAATTTTGGTCGGTACTTTAAAATGACTGTTTTAGATAAGCTGGGAGGATCGGGCGATGTCTCAGGGCGCGATGAAGAGCAGATAGAGACCGCCTATGAGTACGAGGACGCCGCAGAGTTTTCTGAGAATGATCGCTCCTTTGGATTGTTCGTTCCAGTTCATGTAGCGCTGAACCCATTCCGTGCACGTTCCGGCCACGACAATCACGGAGCAATGTCCCACGCCGTAGATGACAAGCAGAAGGACGCCATAGGCCATTTGCGTTGAGGCGGCTTTGAACGCGACGGCAAGCATCGGGGCCATGAAGGCGAAGGTGCACGGGCCTATCGCAACGCCAAACAATAAACCCAGAATGAACGCCGCCAGCGCGCCTTTGCGTTTGGTCTTAACCTGCCCGGGACCGGAGAACGGCATGGGAATCACGTCCAGAAGATGCAGACCGACGACGAAGAAGATGACCGCGACGAAGTAATTGCCGTATTGACCGACGTCGCCTATCATTCTGCCGAGAGCGGCGGTGATGGCTCCAATCACGCCGATCGTCATCAAAATCCCGGCAGCAAATAATGCGGATATGGCAAAGGCGTGACGGGTGGAGGTTTTTCCCTGCCGGCCGATGAAGCCGACAATCAGGGGAATGCTCGCCAGGTGGCACGGACTCAGCAAAATGCTCAGAACGCCCCAGGCAAAAGCGGCCATGAAAGCGATCCAGGGCGTTCCCTGGACGGCATGAGTCAATGTGGTGAATAACTTTTCCATAATCTATTGAACGCCCATGTCCGAGAGCTGTTTCTCAATTTCGCTTTGCGGTAAGAAACCCACATGGCGATACACCTCCACTCCGCTCTTATCGAAGAATATCTGCACGGGGATGGATTGGACGCCGTAGCGACTGGCCAGAATAGGATTCTCTTGTACGTGGACGAAAAGCACGTTCAGCTTGCCTTTGTGTTTTTCCCTGAGCGTCTCGAGGATGGGCGCCATCATCTCACAAGGCACGCAGCCGGTGGAGCCAAAATCCACTAATGAAGGTTTTTCGCTGGCACGAACCCTATCGACGGGATTGTCTCTCACACACGAGGCCTGAACCTTAAGCCATGAGGCGGAGATCGTCATTTGCATTCTCCGGCCGACGGCCCGGATGTGCTCATTGATAAAGTCTTGCTGTTTTTGCTGGAGCAGGAATTGTTCGATCTGGGGCTTGACCTGTGCTAAAGACGCCCCTTGGAGCATATCCGTATTCTCGTTATAGAAATCTTGAATTTCGGCATCATTCACTTTCACCTTCTCGACCAGGGCTTTGAAATACTTCTGGATCATTTCGTCCTCGTTTTTCTCCGAGATATCCTGGCCGGTTTGAGCCGCCCAGCTTGTTACCTCGGCCTGGAGCAATTTGAACCTCGCGATCTGCTCTAAAATGAAGAACGCATATTTCTTGAGTTTGGGACGCAATTCTTCCGGCGCCTGGGCGATTTCCTCGTTCAGCTCGTGGTCCCGAATAACGAATTTCCCGGTCTTGAGCACAACTCCTTTCGGAAGCTCCGAGGCCCTCGCGTCGGCCAGGACTCCCGTCGTCAAGCCCGGATAGAGGTCGTTGACCACCCGCGGCGTTGGTGATGACGATGGCGGATTGACGGTGTTCTTTTGTTCGGCTCCCAGTAAAGAGACGACCGATGTCAGAAAGAAAAAAGACGTGATTGCTAAGGCGATGAGATGCTTCATTTCAATATTCCTTATATTCAACTCCACGTACGGATGGTGACCGCCCGGACAATATCATTTGGGGGCACACTCGCCGATTTTGCAGGCCTTTTGAATTTGTTCGGGTGACAATTTCATCTTCGCTGCAAGGGCCTCGCTAATGCCGATGAGCTTACCTGTTTCGTAAGGATTCTGCTCGACCCATTTCTTGAGGTTGTCCGCACTGGCAAAGAAGCCCTGGTGAAAGCAGCCGGCCGAGCCCCATGTGCCGTCGGATTTACGGCGTTGGCCAAACCAGGCGACGGCCGTTTTCGGCTCCAATGAGGCGACCTTTCCGTCGAACGTCTCGACGATGATTTTGTCGCCGGTCAGGCGATCCCTCTCGCGGACTTCGATGTCCTTGCCGGTTCGAGCCGCCACACCCAATGCACAGTGAGAACAGCAGCCCCATGTACGCACGCCACCGGCAACAATCACTTCGGCGGCATCCTGGGGATAGCAGGCCCGGTCGCAAAAACCACAACGATGAGACAATTCCTTTTGCTGCAAGGGCTCAAGTCCCAGAATGTTGCCGCCGGTTATAGCCCGCTCCTTAACCGCCTCAGCCTGTTGGGCATAGGCCTTGATCCAGGGCTTGCCCGTGGTCTCCTCCTGGCCGTAGAGGAAGGCGGCTTCCGTGGCTGCGATGGGATTGCCCGTGGCCCAGTCTGTGAGTGATACCTTCTTTTCAAAACCTGATTTGTCTTCGGTCAGGCATGAATACATGATGAAGTAGCAATGATGGCTGCACAGCCGGACCGGTCCCTTGTCCGTCCGAACCATGACCGTGGTCTTCTCGTTGATATCCCGGTCGCACATGTAGCAGACGGTCTCCCTGGGACGCTTGTCGGGCTGAGCGGGCACGAGACGTTCGAACGTCGGCAGTGCCGAGGTCGTAGCGGACAGGTCAACACCCAGCTCTTTCCACTTTGTCAGTATGTCTTCTTTGGAGTAAAACCCTTGGTGGCGGAACAGCTCTTTGCCCGAAGCATCGTAGAAGATCTGTGTGGGAATGACTTGGATGCCATACAGGCCGGACAGCGCGGGGTGCTTGCGGACGTCCAGGAAGTGTACTTGCATCTTCCCTGCAAACGCGGCTTTAAGCTCTTCGAGAACGGGAGCCATCAGTTTGCAGGGGATACATTGATCGGATCCAAGATCGATCAGCGCCGGCAGACCCTTTCCCGTGAGCTGTTCCGGCTTGTACTCGGCCGGTATCTGCCGGGCGGTAACCTCGCCCCCTGGTCCTGTTGAGTCCTGGCCGGACTGATTCTGCCTGATAGCAATCACGACAACTACCGCGACGATAAGGACGACAACAATTCCTATTTTCCCAATCGTGTTCATAAGCGAAACACCTTCCTTTCGATACTCTGACCTTACCCAACGTACCAGCAGCCATATTCCAGCGACCGCTGCCAGCAGCAACAACGGGTAACCTTTTCCGCCACTACACGGGCACTGAAACAAAAACCTCTGTCCTTCATTTATCATTCAGAAAATTGTTTATCCTATCCGTCACATATGCGGCGAATCCATCGGGATCGCCCAGAAGTTGCCAGACCTTCTCGAGCTTTTCAAAATCGACATGATCGGCATCCACTGTCTTTGCCACGACAAGCGTGCTGGTGGTAATGTCGAACTCCCTCTTGAATTCCTCACCCCCCGGATCGTCCAAATTAAACGATATCCACGTGAGCCTTCCGTCCGCCATTGGCTGGCGGAAATTGTCTTGGATGATTCGAGCGGCGTTGGCTTCGATCGTCAGGCATGAGAAGCACCGGGCCGTTCGGTGAAAGTAGTAGACGGTGACGGCGGACCTGTCCGAATTGCTGTTTTGCCGGCCGCTTAAATTGGAAGAGGTCGACATATCGCTCGCCTGACGGCCATGACAACCACAGCACGTCAGAACCAGCACGATCCATAAACTTCGTGTTATCTTGAATAACATTTCGATATCAACTCCTATGACGCTATTCTCTCTTTGCTCTTACCGGCTACTCTGGCGGTATCCTCATCGTATCTCCTTCGCAAACTTCTTTAATGTCATTTATGTCGTTCGGAACCAATTTTGCGTCTTGAGGCAGATACGCACAAGCATCAGCATAACCGGCACCTCGATCAGCACACCGACCACCGTTGCCAAAGCGGCGCCCGAGGACAGGCCGAACAGCATTGTCGAGGTGGCAATCGCCACTTCAAAATGATTCGACGCCCCGATCATCGCCGACGGCGCCGCATCGCGATATTCGAGTTTCAATATCCTTGCCAATCCGTAGCCGAGCCAGAAGATGACATTCGTTTGAATAAACAACGGTACGGCGATCCAGACAATCGTCAGCGGATTCGAGAGAATCACGCCTCCCTTAAATGAAAACAGCAGAACGAGTGTCACAAGCAACGCAATAATGGTAACAGGTGTCAGAAAGTGCAGGAACTTCTCTCTAAACCAGCTTTCACCTTTGACGGCGATGATCCATTTTCTTGATAGATAACCTGCGATGAGTGGCAATGCGACGTAGATAGCGATAGACAATACGAGCGCCTGCCAGGGGACCGGTAGCCGGCCGACGCCCAGCAAAAAACCTCCGAGAGGACCGTAAAGGAACAGCATCGTCAGGGAATTGATTGCCACCATGACGAGTGTGTGGCCGTCATTGCCTTTGGCAAGGTAGCCCCAAACGAGGACCATCGCCGTGCAGGGAGCGATGCCCAGCAGGATGCAGCCGGCCAGATAACTTCGCCAGAGCGGGACTTCGAGCATTTTCCGTCCTCCGGCTTCGATGACCGTGCCCACGCCGTACGCGGCGCCGACGGGAAGATCGAGACCGAAAGGCATCTTCACCAGATCGACTGCATCCGGTCCAATTAGTGAATGAAACAGCGTACCGAGAAATAATAGGGATATCGCATACATTGTGAAGGGTTTGATCAGCCAGTTCACAAAAAGGGTCAGTCCGACCGGCTTGATGCTCTTACCCGCTTTGAGCACCTCGCCGAAGTCGATCTTCACCATGATCGGGTACATCATGAAGAACAGACAGACCGCAATTGGAATGGAAACGACGGGGGCATTGTTTACATAAATCGCCAGACCATCGAGATAATGAGCAAAGCCCGGAGCCAGC
>CAYZAT010000166.1:0-281 GCA_964476475.1 uncultured Pirellulales bacterium | reverse complement strand
CGGGGCGAACCTGCCGAGGAGGATCCCGCCAACAATACAGAGTCCTACCCAGAGAGTGAGATACTTCTCAAAGATGTTCAGTCCTTTGCCTTGTTTTTGAGATGAATTGCTTTTTCCCATTTTAAGCTTCTTCAACCTGAGTTTTCAGCTTTTCATCGCTATGATGTCGGCGCTCACGACGTAATCTCCAAGCCTTGTCCCTTCCGGCAGACATTCTTGGACCTGTTTGTAAAGCGGATCGTTGCAGTTGGCCATCACGTCGATGTTGTATGCTTTTTCTA
>CAYZAT010000165.1:0-9802 GCA_964476475.1 uncultured Pirellulales bacterium | reverse complement strand
ACTACGGATACCGGCTTGCATACCAATTTCAAGCTCAATACCGACGGTGAAGAGATTGGCCTATTTGACAGCGATGGTATCACCCTGATTGACCGCATAATTTACCCAACACAAACGACAGATATCTCTTACGGTCGCTTTCCGGATGCCGGGGATGATTTCCGTTTCTTCGCGTCTCCAAGCCCGGCGGCCCGAAATGACGGCGCCTATGCAGGCTATGTTGCGGACCTCCAGTTCAGCCATCGACGGGGCTTTTACGATTCGCCGTTTTCCGTCACCGTCGCAACGGAAACGGAAAACGCGACCATTTTTTACACCCTGGACGGATCGAGACCTGATGACGTTGATGACCGAGGCGCCGTGAATGGTATGGTCTATACGCACGCCATTCCAATCACGACCACGACCACCCTGCGGGCCATCGCCGTCAAGGCGGGCTTCAAATCCACCAACGTGGAAGCACACAGTTATATCTTTCTCGATCATGTCATCCGCCAGACGGGAGCGGGACTGCCTAACACCTGGGGACATGCCGGGGCCGATTACGCGATGGATCCGGATGTCGTGAACCATTCGGCTTACCGTCATACCATCAAGGGCGATCTCAAGGCCGTCCCGACCGTCTCTTTGGCCATGCCCATGAGCGATTGGTTCGACAGAAACTCGAATCCTGAAATCGGTGGCATCTACGCCAATCCATCGTGGGAAGACACCGCCGGAGACATGGCGGAGCGAGCCGTCTCCGTCGAATACTTCGATCCCGCCACCTCCGAGGAGTTCCATGTCGATGCAGCCGTACGATTGGCCGGCGGCTCCAGCACCAATCCGTGGAAGATGGACAAATTGTCCATGCGTTTGAAATTCGTCAGCCAGTTTGGCCCAACGAAACTCAAGTTTCCCATTTTCGGCGATGGCGCGGCCGACGAGTTCGATACGCTCGTCCTGGACGCCCGCATGAACAACAGTTGGGCCTACGGCGGCGGCGTCGGAGTAAGCCGGCCGGGCATGGGCCAGCGGGACCTCGCACAATACACGCGGGACCAGTTCGTCTCGGATATCCAAAATGCGATGGGCGGCTATGGACCCAAGGGCAGGCACATTCACTTGTATCTCAACGGTATTTACTGGGGACTCTACTGGCTTCACGAACGGCCCGACGAACATTTTGCCGCGGCCTACCTCGGCGGCGAAGACGACGAGTATGACGTCCTCAAACACAACGCAGGCAACGTCATCAACGGTTCGGCTTCTGAGTACAATAGAATGATCAATGCCGCGAATGCCGGCTTGCGGTCCAACGAGCCGTATGAGTCATTACAGGAGGTTCTGGACGTACCGAATCTGATCGACTACATGATTACAAACTTTTATGTCGGCAACACGGACTGGGCCCACCAAAACTGGTACGCCACATTTAATCGCGTCGATCCCGACGGCCGATGGCGATATCATAGCTGGGACGCCGAGCACGTGATGGAAGGGCTGAACGACAACGTCACCGGCAAAAACAACAGCGGCGGACCGACGGCCCTTCATCGCCGGCTGACCGACAATGCCGAATATCGTATGCTCTTCGCCGACCACGTCCATCGGCACTTTTTCAACGGCGGCGTCCTTACCCCCACGGGCGCTACCGATCTGTACCGGATTCGACTCGACGACGTGGACCGCGCGGTTGTCGGTGAATCGGCTCGCTGGGGCGACAATCATCGTTCCACGCCCTATACACGCAACGTCGAGTGGATTCGCGAGCGCGACTGGCTCCTTTCCGAATACTTCCAGAAGCGAACGGCCCTTGTCCTGAACCAGCTCAAATCGCGTGGCTGGTATCCGAACGTGGACACCCCCACATTCTATATCAATGGTTCCTACAAGCATGGAGGACGGATTTCAAAACACGACACGCTCTCCATGAGGGCTTCGACGGGGACGATTTGGTACACGCTCGACGGCGCCGATCCACGCCAGGCCGCGACGACGTCGGAGGACGATACCCGCACGACGTTAGTTGCTGAGAATGCCGACAAGCGAGTGCTCGTCCCGACGGGGTATATCAGCATAAACTGGAAATCCGGAGGCTATTACAACGACTCATCCTGGATGGCATGCGCCGGCACGCCCGGCGGCGTCGGATACGAACGCAGATCCGGCTACGAGGATTTCATCCGTCTCGACCTCGAAGAATGGATGTATGCCCGGACGACGTCTTGCTATATTCGCATTCCGTTCACCTTCAATGGCAGCCCGGATGACTTCAATTTCATGACGTTAAACGTCAGGTACGACGATGGTTTTGTTGCCTATCTCAACGGCACGGAAGTAGCGCGTCGAAATTTCAACGGCACGCCGGCCTGGAATTCTCGGGCCAGTTCCACTCACTCGGATTCTCAAGCCGTCGATTTCGAGGTGATCAACATTTCCGAGCATCTGAGCCGTTTGAAGAGGGGCAGCAATCTACTCGCCATCCAGGGCATGAATTCCTCCACGACGAGTTCCGATCTTCTCATCTCCGCGGAACTTATCGCCGGGCAAGGGGCCTCCGCCGGCGACGGCGGCATTTCCTCCGGCGCGATCCGATATACGAGCCCTGTTGCTCTCACTCAGAGCGCCGCGGTAAAAGCGAGAGTCCTAAACGGCAATACCTGGAGCGCGCTCAATGAAACGATCTTCGCTCTCGGTCCCGTCGCTGAGAATCTTCGCATCAGCGAGATCATGTATCATCCTCAAGCCCTGACCGACGCCGGCGAGCCGAATGAAGAATTCATCGAGCTGACCAACATCGGCACAGAAACGATCAACTTAAACCTGGTTCGCTTCGCAAACGGAATCGATTTTACTTTCCCCAGCCTCGATCTGGCGCCCGGCGAATATGCCGTTGTTGTTCAAGACCGCGAAGCCTTTGAAGCCCGATACGGAACGGAAATCCTTATCGCAGGTCAATACGCCGGAAGGCTCAATAATGCCGGCGAAAGAATCGTGCTGCAAGACGCCCTCGGCCAGACCATTCTGGGCTTTGACTATAGCGACGGCTGGCGCTCCCTGACGGACGGCTTTGGATTTTCTTTGACGATCATCGATCCGGCCAATCCCGACCTCGGCGGCTGGGACGAAAAAGATTCCTGGCGCGCCAGCGCCTACCTCGGCGGTTCGCCGGGATGGGACGATAGCGGAATCCTCCCCCATCCGGGCGACGTGGTTATCAACGAGCTATTGGCTAATTCATCCGGCGGCGAGCCCGACTGGATCGAACTCTACAACACCACGGGAGCTTCGATTGATCTGGGCGGCTGGTTCCTCAGCGACAGCGACGAGAACCTTTTCAAATATGAGATTGCATCGGGTACAACCATTGCCCCGAACGGGTACATGGTGTTCTTCGAAGACGTTCATTTCGGCAATGCGAATGATGCCGGTTGCCACGAGCCGTTCGCCTTAAGTAGTAGCGGCGAACGCATCATCCTTAGCTCGGCGCAGGATGATAGTCTGACAGGCTGCCGCGAAGCCGAGGACTTCGGCGCTTCATCGCCCGGCGTTGCCTTCGGTCGTTATTATAAATCCAGCACGAACAATACCAACTTCGTCGCGATGGAATCCCCAACGCCCGGCTCGCAAAACACCTACCCGCTCGTCGGGCCGATTGTCATCAGCGAGATCATGCACAATCCCGACTGGCCGGACGGCGGCTCTTATACGAACGATCAGTACGAATACATCGAGCTTCACAACATCAGCGGCGAGCCGGTGACATTGTACGACGCCGACAAGGATGCGCCGTGGGCGTTCACCCGCGGTATCGATTTCACCCTCCCGACGGACGTACCCGTCACGATCCCCGCGAGAGGATATCTGTTAGTCGTCAAGCATCCGGACGCATTCATGTGGCGATATCCGAGCGTCCCCAGCGATAAGATTGTCGGCCCGTATGACGGCAGATTGAGCAACGCCGGCGAAAGTCTTGAATTGCGCGGGCCGGGTGACGATGCCTATATTCGCACCGACCGGGTGAATTATAGTGACGGGTCACACGCGGAAGATTGCCCCGGTTCCGTGGACCTCTGGCCGACCGAACCGGACGGCGCCGGATTATCGCTCACACGACGAATCGCCGCCGACTACGGGAACGATCCGCAGAACTGGATCGCCGATGTCCCATCACCCGGCGAGTAAGGACGGGCGCGCACGAGCGGGACGCCGGCGCGACTTGACGTAAAGGCCCCTTTTATGTTAGAATAAGGTTAGAATTTGCTTATCATCCTGTCATTGAGGAAGGAGATTTAGGGTGCTCCCATCAACATTCAACAAACAGATGACACATCGGAAATTTCGGCTCTCTGTCTTCTGTTTTCTGCCCTATGTCCTCAGTCTTTTCACGTGTGTATGCACGGGCAATGTTGTTATCAATGAGATTCACTACGACCCGGATGTAAAAACCGAAGCCGTCGAGTTTATCGAGCTTTACAACACAGAGACCACCCACATCGATCTGTCCGGATGGCATTTCAGCAATGGCATCTCTTATGTGTTTCCCGCCGGGGCGATCATATCGGCCAGAGGTTATGTCGTCGTAGCGTTCAGCCCGACAGAGCTTTTTGCCAAATGGGGCGGCACCCGGACCGGCGTGTCTCCCGACCGGGTCTTCGGTCCGTGCCAGGGCCGGCTTGCGAATGATGGAGAGACTATCGAGCTGCGCAATCCCGAAGGAGATCTCATCGACCGGGTCCAATACCAGCTCGGCTTTCCCTGGCCCATCGTCGGCGATCGGGCGTCTGAATATCAACCCGGAACCGGATACTCCATCCAGTTAGTGAATCCGTTCATAGACAACGACCTGGCCGGAAGCTGGCGTTCGGGAGAACCCACTCCCGCCGCACGCAACGAGCGCGTTTATATGGACAATTCTCCGCCGCATATCCGCCAGGTCAGACATACCCCCAAGCAGCCGCAATCCGATGAGCCTGTCCTTATCACGGCTAAAATCACCGACGCCGACGGCATAGCGCGCGTTACCCTGAGCTATCAGATCGTCCAACCGGGTCACTACATCAACAGGCTCGATTCGCAATACCATTTTAACTGGGCCGACCTTGCGATGAACGATGACGGCATCGACGGGGACGTCACTGCAAATGATGACATTTACACCGCGCAGTTTCCCGGCTCCATGCAAATTCACCGCCGGTTAATTCGATACCGCATCACCGTTGAAGACAGCGCCGGATTCGGCCTGCTCGTGCCCTATGCAGACGATCCACAGCCGAATTTCGCCTATTTCGTTTACGACGGCGTGCCCGCCTGGTCCGGCTCCATTCAGCCCGGCGTCACTGGCGTCGTCCGGTACGGCACGGACGTCATGAGAAGCCTTCCCGTTTATCACTTAATCAGCAAGAAATCAGACGTCGAGGATTGCATCTGGTTCGAGCACTACGCCGGCAGCGATTACAAATGGTTCGGCACGCTGGTTTACGACGGCGAGGTTTACGATCACATCCGGTATCGCCCCCGCGGCGGCGTCTGGCGATTCGCCATGGGCAAAAACATGTGGAAGTTCAACTTCAATCGCGGGCACCGTTTCCAGGCGCGCGACAACTACGGCAGAAAATACGCCACGAAATGGGACAAGCTCAACTTCTCTGCGTGCATTCAACAGGGCAGTTTCGGCCAGCGCGGCGAGCACGGCATGTTCGAGGCCCTGTCAAATAAACTCTTTAACATGGCCGGCGTGCCCACGTCGAAAACGAACTGGGTGCATTTTCGAATCATCGATGAACCGTACGAAGATGGAACCTTGAACGCCGCCCATCGGCCTCTCACCAGCCGTGGAACGCAGTACGACGGTGACTTTTGGGGAGTCTATATGACCCTCGAACAAATGGACGGCCGTTTCCTGGATGAACACGGCCTGCCGGACGGCAACCTCTACAAAATGGACGGGGCCTATGCGGACGGCTGCAAGAAAAATAACCAGGGCCCATTAGGCGTAGCGGATAAGTCCGATGTCCTTACCTTCAGAGGAAATTATAGTTCGGGTCCTTCAGCCAACACATGGGGCTCTCTGGTTAACCTCGATGCTTATTACGGTCTCTACGCGATTTACAACGCCGTCCATCACGGCGATATCACCAGCAAGAATCATTACCTCTATCAGAATCCCGAGCCGACCACGAACGAATGGGGCACTCACAACCTGTGGTGGCAGTTCGTGTGGGATGTCGATCTGACCTGGACCTGCTATTACGGCGGCATGTCGGATCCGTTCAGCCGGAGCGGAGTGCTCAACCATTCTGAGATCAATGTCGCCTGCAGGAACCGCGTTCGGGAGATCGTCGATCTGCTGTTTAATTCCGATCAAACCGACTCGTTGATCGACGAATTCGCCGCCGTCATCAACGATCCTGATGGCGGGCCTTCTATTGTTGACGCCGATCGAGCGATGTGGGACTACCATTGGGTCATGGGCAACGCGGCCTATCCCCAGTACCTGAACCGCGACGCCTCGTTCAAGGCCGGCAAGGGCCGCTTCTACGAGGAGGCTGCGCAACGCGGGTATGGCAGGAGTTTCGAGGGCATGGTTCAGGTGATGAAGGACTTCGTGGCCGAGCGGCAGAGCCGTATGGATTCGATCTCCAGAGATTCCGCCATTCCCCGTACACCCACGATCACCGCCACCGGCCCTTCTACGTATCCGATCAATGCGCTGACGTTTGAGACCGGCGCCTTCAGCGATCCGCAGGGGAGCCATACATTCGCTGCGATGCAATGGCGTATTGCCGAGGTCAATCCCGGCTCCCAAGTCGTGTCCCCGGATGAAGGCCTCGTCCTGATACCGGACGGCGCCGAGTGGAAATATATCAAAGGAACGGACCAGCCGTCGCCGCGAGATCGTACCGGCTGGCGGGCATTTGGCTTCGACGACCGGCTCTGGCAACAGGGACCGACGCCCATCGGCTGGGGAGAGCCCAGTTCGTTCCTCGCTACGACGCTTACGGGAATGCAATACCAACATACCTCTTTCTATGTCCGCAAAAAGTTCACGGTGGGCGATCTTTCACAAATCGATTCGCTTCGGCTCGAAGCTGTGTACGACGATGGATTCAACGTGTGGATCAACGGCACATTCGTCTTACAGGAAAACATGCCGGCCGAGTATGTCCCCTACGACGGCTACGCCAACGGCGCTCACTCCTCAGAGAAAAGCTGGTTTACCTTTACACTCCCGGAGCCGACCTATCTGGTCGAAGGTGAAAACATCATCGCCATCCAGGTACAGAATATGTCGCGAACGAGCAGTTCCGATTGTTTCCTCAACGTTCGCCTGAGCGGCAAGCTCGATGAACCCGACGCCGTGCCGAAAAATTACCGCGCCACAGAAGGTAAATATGAAATCGACGCCGCCTGGGAAAGCGGCCCGATAAGTCACTTTGACCGTGAGATCACCATACCCGCCAGCCGGGTGGAAGTCGGACGCACCTATCGCGTTCGCTGTCGGATGAAGGACAACACGGGTCGATGGAGCCATTGGTCGGCGCCGATTCAGTTTGAAACGGCCGAGCCGATGGCGGCCCACATCCTGAGCAATCTGCGCGTTACCGAAGTTATGTATAATCCCCCCGCCTCGCCGAACGGCGATTCGGCGGATAACGATGAATTTGAGTTCATCGAACTAAAGAATACCGGGGATGAAGCCATCGATCTGCTCTCCCTTGCCTTCATTGATGGAATAACCTTCGATTTTCTCGGTAGCCGGGTGTCGGTCCTGGCGCCGGGTGATTTCGTCTTAGTGGTCGGTAATGAAGCGGCGCTCTTATCGCGCTACGGCACGGAATTATCTTCAAAAATCGCCGGCGAATATACAGGCCGATTATCAAACAACGGTGAACGCATTCGCCTTGTCGATTTCTGGAATGGAACCGTTGCTGACTTTACCTACGGGGACGGCCGGGGCTGGCCCTTAGAGGCGGATGCAGGCGGCCATTCCTTAGTGCCTCTGATTTCAGCATTATCCGAACAGGCGAACGGTTCGCTCAACTATCCAGGCAACTGGCGCGCCGGCACCTATATCGGCGGCTCGCCCGGCATGGACGATCCCGAACCGATAGCCGGCATCGTTCTCAATGAAATCGCGGCCAACACCGGCTCGCTATCCAACGATTGGATCGAACTGTATAATCCGACAGCGGTAAGTATCCATCTACAGGATTGGTATCTTAGTGACGATAGTGCGGAACTCAGTAAATGGGCCATCCCGGCGGTTGAAATAGCCGGGCGGTCCACTATCAGCTTCGACGAAATAACGGGCTTCCACAATCCCGCCGATACCGGATTCGGCCTGAACAAATCAGGCGAGCAAGTGATTCTTTCGTACCTGCCCGGCACATTCGATGATCGCATTGTTGACTCAGTCCGCTTCAAGGCACAGCAAGAGAATATCTCCCTGGGCCATTACCCGGATGGCGGGACATACTGGCTCCGGATGGAACCGTCGCGCGACTCGGCTAACGTGAATCCTTTGCTCGATGTTGTGATCGATGAAATCATGTATCACCCTCCAATAGAAACGGATGATGAGTATATCGAATTGTACAATCCCACAACAAGCCGGGCGTTTTTAGCTATGTCCGATAGTCCCTGGAGGCTGGACGGAGCGGTCGAATACACATTCGACAACAATGTCTCAATCCCCTCCGGCGGCAGATTGATCGTCGTGGGTTTCGATCCGCGAACCGAGCCGGCCCGGCTATCCACCTTCGTCGAAACGTATAACACAGGCACATTGACCGCCGGAGTGGATATCGTGGGGCCCTGGGCGGGGAACGTGTCGAACGCCGGCGAACGGCTTGCCCTGGAAGGATCGCTCGCGCCGGAGAAGCCGGACGATCCGCTTTCCTGGGTCATCGTGGATGAGGTCATTTATTCGGACGTTTCGCCCTGGCCCGACTCCGCAGACGGCATGGGTGACGTTTTGCAGAGGATACTTGCAGACGAATATCATTCCGGCAACGACCCGGACAACTGGACGGCCGGCATTCCTTCACCCGGGAGATGAATCACCAAAACACAATTCATAGCATAATATCTTTCGACAAACACTGGTAACTCACCGGGACTTCTGGTATAAATCAGTCTTTCTGGATTAATAGAAGATAATCGGCAGAAGACAGAGAATACCAATGGGACATTTGATTCCCGGCTCCTGACCTCTGTTACTTTGGGGAAGATATTTTTATGGCAAAATCGTCTCATTCCACAGTCTCCGAACAGCGAAATCCCTGGTGGCGATCGATTGGCCCGGCTCTCATCACGGCCTGCGTCGTCTTCGGACCGGGGAGCCTGCTCATCAGTTCCAACGTCGGCGCCAAATATGGATACGAACTGCTCTGGTTATTGCTGCTGACCGGCGTCCTCATGGGGACCTATATGACTACAGCCGCACGTATCGGCGTAGTCGGAGGCGCAACGCCCTGCACGCTCGTCGCTCGCCGCCTGGGCCGGCCCGTCGCCGCGATCATCGGGATCAACTTGTGCCTCATCTGTGCCGCTTTTCAGTTCTCTAATAATCTCGCCGTCGTGGCGGCCGCCGGGGCTTTGATTCCCAAGGTTCCGCCGATCGTTGTCTTAGCGGTTCTCAACGGGCTCATCATCATTTTCCTTTTCTCGGCCAAGCAGGTCTATCGGCTCCTCGAAAAGGTCATGAAGGTGATGGTCGGTATCATTCTCATTAGCTTCATGATTAATATTATCCTTGCCTCACCCAACATCGCGGCTATCCTCAAAGGTTTGATCCCGGGCATCCCCGAAGGGATTA
>CAYZAT010000164.1:0-9803 GCA_964476475.1 uncultured Pirellulales bacterium | reverse complement strand
CGTGATGTCGCCCGCCGAACCCGGTTGGGATACCAGAAGCAAAGAAACACATATTGTCATGGTATTAAATCTAATTTTCATTATTTCTCCTTTCGTTTCAGCGAAGAAGTGTACGCTCACAAAAACAATGAAATTTCATCTTAACTCTTAGCGAATTGTAGAATTGTCAATTTATGATAAGTCGCTATGTTACGACAACTCCATGGCATACATCAATAAAGGAGCCGTACCACAGAATTTGTTGACTCAAGGCCCGCGGCAGCTCTTGATGATTGTCCCTCCGATCAAGCCTGTAGGTAATATGTCTGCAAAAGAATATTTCGCGTTCGTGAACATAAGAAACATTCAGACGGTTCCTCCTTTTTAATCAAAGCAGTCGCGAGCAGAAGGTTTCGTTGAAACCATTCGTCCCCCTACCGGGACGATGAGCTTGCCACTAACAGATAAAATTGGGAATCCATTTCTTGGTCAGAAGACGAATAACAAATGTACGTACACACACATAATGACTACACCTAAACGATGCGCCCTATCGTCTCATAGCTGCAGCTTGTAGTTCACCTGGTCCCGGGAACGAGCCACACTGAATAAAAATGAACCATTATTATGCAATATTTGGCATGGCGTGTCTACTGTGGTGACTACGTATTTTTGCCGACTGAACCCTCATTTTTGGCCTGAAAATGGGGTTCAGTCGAAAAAATTTCACGTTTCAAGAAAATAAATGTCACGCGGGACATGTCGGGGGCAATTCTCAGGCTCTCGGCGCATCGACCGTTCTCTTATCTGCGGTTTAAGTCGAATGATGTGTTCAGCACTCCCTCCAAGACACCCTTGAGGTGCAATCGTCGGCAAGAAAGCCGGTAAGGTGACATACGATTTTCCGTGTCCCCTTTTCGTGGGATTTAATACATCCAAAGGACCGAGATGCCGGACTCGACCGTTTCGTTCGCCGGTTCATAAAGGACTCCGATGGTCTCAACGGAATATTCCGAGTCGTCGATGTCCCAGTATCGGACAAACGGCTCGATGACAAAGATCCCCTTCCGGCTTTTGTGTTGGAGTTTGACGGACGCGCGCCACCCGTAGCCGGATTCCTGGGGATTGTCCACGTCCGGATACGCCGGATTGGCGTCACTGAGGTAGCTCCTTTGATTGCCTACCAGAAACAGATCGAATTCAGCCCCGAAACCGAGGGACCAGCCCTCCTCGTGACTCCCGTCAAACGCGTACCCGACAGGCACATAGATATAATTCGATTCGCGTTCGTATCCAAACGGATCGGACGAGCTGTCATCGTTCAGATATCGGTAACCGATCCCCGCGTAAATCGTATGCAGCGCGCCGTGATGCAGCCGGTCGCCGCCCAGGAGGAGCCGGCCCTCGAAGACCGAGTCATCAACGTCATCCATGCTATAAGGTGTTGATGTATTCGTATTCAAGTCTATGATCGAGCCGTCGTAATCCACCTGCCCGAAAGCCAGCCGGCCTTCGGCCCGAAACATCATCCCGCCGTCCGCCTCTGGTTCTTCCGGGGTCAGGGGCACCCAGTTGCGGCCGGTGAAACCGAGACGCACTCCATAGAACATGCCTTTTTGTTCCATAACGCCGGGCTCTTCATATTCATAGTGGTACGCCTCGCCGCCGATGTCGAAAAGTGCCCGCCGCAATCCCGGAGGGTGTAGAGAAGACGTGTCCGGCTGCATCTCATTGGGGCTCGCGGACGACGAGATCCCCTCGGAGCCCGATCCTTCACTGTAAAGCCTCCCGGACCGCGCCGCATAGACACGACTGCCCAATCCCGGCATCAGAAAAAGAAATATCAAAAGCGTAAGTATCTCCCTCATCATTATGCTCCTTCAATCATCGAGCGACGTAACGATCCTTCTGCTCTCATACGATTTTAATCTGTCGCCTGCAACACCGATCACAAAAGGCGTAAACTCAACATCTTGTTCGAGTTTATTTTGATTGACTCTCAAACGTTGTCGTGATGTTTACGAAACAACCGGATATTCAGTAGGTGCATTTTGCCTCATATCGTTCGCCGTGTCAAATGTCTTTCGCGGCGTCCGGTAATTAAGTGATTGCTTATATTTGGCTCCCAATTATTGGCGTAGAACGCGGTATTTCGTGAAAACTCCTCGATCCGACCATCGTATCGGGTTTCGTATGCCGATAGGATATTAACACTGCGTGCTTCGAGCCGGACTCACAATGCGCTCGGCGGAGGATGGACACGTGATGATTGGTTAGAGGTAAAGGAAACGTGATGAAAAGTGCGTTAAACACTCTCTTGGGGTTCGTTTTGTTCCTGCCGGTTCTTCTGGTTTGCAGTGCGGGGTGTGCGGATTCCGGCCAGTGGTCGATCGGAACGAAGATCGGCACGTTGGGCGTCGGCGGCGAGCTGACCAGGCGGATCGCCACCGATATCAACACGCGCATCGGATTCAACATGCTCGATTACAGTTTCGACGAGGACATCGCCGGTATCGAGTACGACTTCGAGATGGGCCTTCGTTCCTATTCGGCGATGGTGGATTGGCACATCTTCGATAATCCCTTCCGTGTTACAGGCGGATTCCTGTCCATGGATAATGAATTTAAGCTGGACACGCTCGCTGATCAAAATCTGACGATCGGCAATAATACGTACACACCCGCTCAGGTCGGTCGATTGTCCGGAAAGGCGGATATCAAAGGCATGGCGCCTTATATCGGGATCGGCTGGGGCAACCTGATCGGCCGGGGCAGACGATGGGGATTCTATACCGACCTGGGTGTTGCGTTTGTCGAGTCCCCCGACGTGGTCCTTCGTGCGAACGGCACAATGGCCGCCGATCCGGGGTTTCAAGCCGATTTGGCCAAAGAGGCCAGAGACATCCAGGATGACCTGGATGATCTCGAAGTGTATCCCGTGTTATCCGTCGGTCTTTTCTTCCGGTTCTAAAAGCAACCCACAGCCGACAGTTCACACGACCATTGAGGCAACATTGACAAGGATCGGGTCCCGGTGGATTCGATGAGGTTATCATCCCAGGCGAACGGATAGGGCTTTGCAGATTAGAAAGCTCCCCGGGCTCAACAATGGGCAGACTGAAAAAGCGGATTTAACGGAGAACAAGAGCTGCGAGCCTCCGCTGCCCGCAGCCCTTGTTTGATAACGGCTACTTCCCTATTATATCAATTCCCCCCCACCCATATCTATTGTGGTAACTACGTATTTTTTAAGAAAATATACGCATTTTTAGCCTAAAAATGCGTGTGCCGATTTTATCGTAGTGATTTCCCGTACAAAACGTGATTCCTTTGCTTAGCTGCATTTACAGGGAGAATTCTCAGAATTCGTATTGAAAAGAGTGAAAAAGAATGTTTTTCGGGCTGTTACTTTTTCAGGAGAGCGTCCACTATCCTATCAGGAATATAATGAAACGTCAGAAGGGATATTTATGAGTAATTTTGTTCGTAATTGTGTCATAGCCATGATCGCTGCTGTCTTTGCTTCATTAGCGTCGGCTGGAGAATCAACGTCGATCCCGCCTCAAGACGGGCATAACAGGGCTTATGCAAAGCGGTTGCCGTCGCGCCTGCTGGAATCGGTCGAGGCGGATATGCAGCCAATGGAAGCGATGACTGGGCAAACACAGGGGCCGGCGGTGGAGCCTGTTACGATTGACGGCGGTTTTGTCTTCTTTGATGGCCGGTATCTTCGACCGCCCTACGCCGTTCGGTTGAAGCGCGGCGCCGTTTACATTAACGGACAGAAAGTATCCCAAAGGCGTCAAGGGCCATTTTCCCGGCGACCTGACAGTATGCAGGGGCCGAATCGAGGGCCGCGAAACCGGGGGGCGGCCCAGATCGAGCGGCATCTCCGTGAGGACGGCCTGCTGATTTGCGCCCAGAACCAACCCATGGCGTTCGTATCCGTTTACCAGGCCGTTGGCGTCCTCGATATCCTGCTGAGAGATGAGCCTGCCGACGCCAAGATGGAGAAGCTCGTGCAAACGGATACGCCCTGGATTGCCTCGGAACAATGGGCCTTGCTAATCGAAGAATTTGAAGACCCGGCGGGGCTGGCCGAGCGGGTAGAGGCCCTCAAGCAGCGCCAGGCGGAACTCGCCAGGGATGATGCGGGCAATGAGGATGAATTGCATTGGATTTTTCTTTCGGGAATCACGTTTTCCGGGTTCATTCTGGCCGTATGGGCGCTCGGTACGTTGATGAGCTGCCGGCCGCCCATGCTGAAAAGTTCGCAATCGGCGGTTCTATCGAAACGTTCCTGTCGGCAGGTGATCTGGTTGGTCGTATTGATCGCCGTGCTGAATATGTACGATCTGGCCTGCACCGTTTTTGCCAGTAACGTGGGAGGCTTGTGGGAATTGAATCCGTTTGCGGGTTCTATCATAAACCAGAAATCCGGGATCGTCGTGTTCAAATTAGGCATGACCGCGGGTGCGGCGATTCTGCTGCTGGTGACTCGGCGCTACCGGCTGGCGCAGGTCGGCTCATGGTGGATCGGGGTGCTTTACACGGTGCTGATTCTTCGCTGGACCACGTTTAATTCGATGTTCCTTTAGAATCGCAGGGAATGATCAGTTCATATTGAACCGGGTATCTCGCGTATCTGCAATGTACCGCCACCGTGCGGGCGCAGAACTAACGCACGCCCGATTTTCCGGGCTTACTTGGAAATCGACGATCTATGCGCACTGGGCCTCCGTGACGCCAGTCCAGGTAGGGATGCCGATCGGGCAGGTTTGGGTTGAGTAGCCCATGATTCGACGAAGCCGGATTCGGCTGCAAAACTACCCCAATGCCAGACTCACAGAGCCGGGCACCTGGTTGATTTACACCATCCATCCTTTTCATCTTGCATTACCTTACCAACTATGTCCCTAACCTGAAACGCTCAGGCGGTTGCCCAGGAACCGTGGATTAAGTAACACACTGTGAGGTTAGTACATAAAACAAAACCAATCTCACTTACTCATTTATACCACAATGCCTATATTAAGGTCAAGGGGAATTTTCCTGATGTTAGATATTTTTGCCCATTTTTCTTACCCGCTTCGAGCATTTTTCCAATATAGCGCTTTCCTTCGTCGCAGTGCTCTTCGCAATGACAAGAAGCACGTTCACGTGTCATTGCGAGCGATTCAAAGAATCGCGCGGCAATCTCAATGCTTCAATGGCGATAGCTCGTGCGAGCCGCGGAACTCATAAAAGCGGCTTGCTTGGATCGCGCCGAAGGAATACAATTTACAAGGAGATGGCGTGTGTCTCTTGCGTGCTAAGTGTGGAGAAGAATCAGATACGCGAATCGATGATTCGTGAGAGTCTAAGATCATGGCGGAAAAGAGACGAAAACAAGTCTTAAATGCGGCCCTCAAGGCCCTGATCGCCGGCGCAGAGACGTCCGCCGCCATCAAAATCCCTGCCGCGTTCATCTCGGAACTCGCTTCTTTACCCGATGAAAAGCAAAAAGTCTTAGCCGAGCTATCCCAGGATCAATTCAACGCATTGCTCCTCCAATCGCAACTGGCCACGATCAACGCGGCGGATGCTGCAGTTAGCGCAAAACAGAATAAAGCGCTTATCGAGCAACTGATTGAAAAAGTCGATAAGTTAACTGTTTCCGCTGATCGCAAGCCAGCCGGAACACCCATTCACAACCTTCCCTATCCTTCTATTGGGGACCTGTTCAAGGGGCGGGGTGATATTCTCAAGCAGCTCAAAGACCAGCTTGACGGCGATAAGGCGACGGCGATTACACAGGCGATAGAAGGGTTGGGCGGCATCGGCAAGACCCGGCTGGCCATCGAGTTTGGCTGGTGGGTGTGGAACGAGAGGAAGACCCCGGCTGTTCTGGTGATCAGCTCGGAGACGCCGGAATTGATGCGGGCCTCTCTGGCTTCGCTGGCTGGTGAAAAAATCCTGAACCTGCCGGGTGAAAAAGAAGAAGAGCAGATCAGCGCCGTTCTCGGCTGGCTCAACGACTCCCCCGGCTGGCTGATGATCTTCGATAACGCCGACAGCGAGCAAGCCGCAAAGGCGGTGGAGGTTCTGTTGCCCCAGCTTGCCGCCGGGCGGATTATCATCACATCGCGCTACAGACGCTGGAGCGGCGCGGTCAGACCGTACTCCCTTGAGACACTGGAACCGACCGAGGCAAGACAATTCCTGCTCGACCGAACGGCCAATCAGCGTATCGAGACTCAAAAGGATGACGAATTGGCCGAAGAATTGGCTGAAAAACTGGGCTTTCTTCCTTTGGCCCTGGAACAAGCGGCCGCTTACATCGCTCACAATCAATCCAGCCTTGCCGATTACCTCAAGCAATGGGAATCGGAAAGAGATAACGTCCTTCAATGGCATAACGAACGCCTGATGAATTACCCCCTATCGGTGGCCGTCACGTGGCAGAGGACGTTCGAGCGGCTTGAACCGGCCTCGCGGACGTTATTGCACCTGGCCGCCTTTTTGGCGCCGGAATTGATCCCGGCGGAGATGTTCGAGAAAAGCAGCGATACTATTAAAGAGGCTATGGAATTGCTCGCGAGCAAAAAGCCCTCTAAGAAATTCAAACTGAAAATAGATGATGTCTTAGCCGAATTAGCCGCCTATTCGATGATCACGCGCCAGGAAAAAGGATTCACTGTCCACCGACTCGTCCAGGAGGTGATTCGCTCGCATATCGACAGAAAATCTTATCGTAACTGGATAGAACTAACGCTGAATATCGTTAATCATTTTGCCCCAACTGGCTCCGATGATGTTCGCATTTGGCCAGTATATGATGTTCTCAGACCTCACATCGAGTTGATAACTCAAATGGCTGACAAAGTCGAAATCACAGAACCGACTTCCCGACTTATGGGCGAACTTGCGAATTATTTACGATCAAAAGCATTATATAAGGAAGCTGACCCGATAAGCTATCGAGCATTGAAAATTAGTGAGGCTTCTTTGAATCCTAATCACCCAACCGTGGCGATACTCATCAGTAATCGAGCAGTGTTGTTACACGCTATGAACCGTCTTTCCGAGGCGGAGCCACTTATGCGGAGAGCTTTGAAGATTAGTGAGGAATTGTTTGGACCCAATTCTCACGATGTAGCAATTCGCCTTAGCAATCTATCACAATTACTACAAAATACTAATCGCTTTTCTGAGGCCGAATCAGTAATAAGACGGGCGTTGGCAATTGATGAAGCTATCTTTGGTCCCAACCACCTTAATGTAGCAATTCGCCTCAATAATCTGGCGGCGTTGCTTCAAGCCACGAACCGTCTGGCTGAAGCCGAATCGCTAATGCGAAGGGCTTTGGCAATCAAAGAGGCATCCTTTAAAAGCGACCGCCCTGATGTTGCAAGGAATCTCAACAATTTGGCTCAGTTGCTTCAAGCCACGAACCGTCTGGAAGAAGCCGAGCCGCTGATGCGAAGGGCCTTGGACATTGATGAGACTTCCTTAGTAGGTACAAACCATCCTACGGTAGCAACTCGTCTTAATAATCTGGCAGTGTTGCTGAAAGCTATGAATCGTCTCGATGAGGCGGAACCTTTGATCCGACGAGCTTTGAAGATTGATGAAGTGTCGTTAGGCCCCGACCATCCCAAAGTTGCAAGAGATCTAAACAATTTAGCGGGATTACTAAGGGCTACGAATAGAGTGAACGAAGCAGAGAAACTATATCGTCAAGCTTTGAAAAACTATAAGAATTCATTTGGTTCTGAACACCCTGATGTCGCCAAAGTCCTTAGCAATTTGGGCCAATTTCTCCAAGAAACGAACCGTCCTGCCGAGGCCGAGCCACTTCTATGGCAGGCATTGAAAATTAATGAAATGTCCTTCAATCCCAATCATCCTGCTATAGCAATCAGCCTTAACAATCTAGCACAATTGCTCGAAGCTACGAACCGAGTCCCAGAGGCTATTCCAATGTATTGCCGAGCACTGAAAATCTTCTTCGATAGCTTAGGACCCGATCACCCCCATACCCAAATCGTTGGCAATAGCCTAATGAAACTTAAGCGGCAATGTGGCGATTAAACTCTTTCAGAGGATTGCATTTGGTGTCATTGTGATTGGAGAATCCGCGTGGGCAAAAAACGACATTTTGCCCACCCTACGATTTTCATAGTTTCAGTGCCTTTTCCTACAGAACGCGGGCGAGACGCCCGCGACACTCAAGGGCGGTCCTTGGGATTCCTTACGGAGGACGCCCTCGCCACGGTTTTATTTCCATCGCGTTCGGCGCAGGGTGGCGGTCGGTTGCAGATAGACGGCGACATCGTTCGGATCGGCGAATTCGTCTTGACGCATCCATCGGCCGTACCGTTCCGGCGTGCGGTGCTTGTCCTCCACGCGGAAGGTTTTGAATCCGAAATAGAATCCCAGGTCGCCGATGGCGATAGAAATGAACGGTCCGATCATGGGGCATCGGATGACGAACCAGGGCTCGTCGCCCTTCCAGGGATTGGTGTCCTTTTCCCAGAACTTCGGGACCGGACGGATCATATGCCCGGCCACGATGTCGAGCTTCATACCGAATCCCCCGGCCTGGTGCTCCTTCTGGTCGTGATCGAACCACAGGCCCCGCTCGTAGGAGCCTAAGGACAGGCTCACGCCCCCGACCTTCCCGGCCTGGCAGCCACCCAGTAACAACATCAGAGGAATCAGAATGAGGCGTTTCATGTTAATCTCCGATTAACAGATTGACTATTGTCTATTGACGATTGACTCATGAAAAGACACGCCGCGATCGTGCATTACAGTTTGATTTGCTGACCACGTGCAAATAGTCAATAGTCATTGGTCAATAGTCAATGACAAAGCTTTTCTTCAAAAAAATCAAACGTTTTACATACGGCGTAGGGTAAAAACAAGAACGAGCCGTAATGGCCCGACGGCAGATAAATCACTTCCGGCTTTCCGCACGATTCCCATAGACGGTCGCAGCAGTGTCTGGGAACGACCCGGTCGAACATCGCGATAAACATCAGAACGTCCCGGGCATCCGTGTACGGCGCCAGCCTGAGCGGGTCCGTGACGATCTTCTCTGACATCTCGGTGTAAATCAAGTCCGTCGTGGCGCCCATTTCGATCAGCGTTTTAACCTGGTCTTTGATTTCTTTTTCGCCCGATTGCAGCGTGATATCCGCAATACTCCCGCCGGCCAGACCGATGGCGACGCACCGGACTCTTTCATCGACGCCCGCCAGCATACTCGCCCGGATCCCGCCGAGACTCAGACCCAAACATCCGAGCCGGTCGGCGTCCACTTCGTCTTGTTCCACTAAATAGTCCAGGACCTGCCGGTTGTCCAGGACGGTCTGTCTGAAGTAGTCCTCGATTTCTTCGGCGCTTTGGGTGCTTTCCAGATCGGCGTCCCGGTTATGGACAATGGCGCAATTGAAGCCGCGGGACGCAAAATGGCCGGCAAAGCTCGTCACGGAAAAATCGATGCCGCCGGAGATCGGAAGAACGAGCACCGTTGGGCACTTGCCCTCTTTTTTCTGCACGTAATAATCGACCTTGATGTCCTCTGTGCTATAGACGTTCAAGGCCGATGGGAATTCCACACGCTGGATCGTATAACGGCGCTTTTCTTTAAGCGTCTCTACCCTGGCTTCGATCGGACGCTTCGGATAGCTGTAATAGTCCATGATGTCCGGCCGTTTGTCTTTCGGGCCGGCGTAAGCCGGGTCGCATTTGTGATGCACACACGAACACGATAATGCAACACCGAGGACCAGGAGCCATCCGAAGATTTTAGCTATTCCGAGTCCATTCCGTACATA
>CAYZAT010000163.1:0-9849 GCA_964476475.1 uncultured Pirellulales bacterium | reverse complement strand
AATTGTACCTTCAACAATAACTGGTCAGAGACCAGGCGTGCCATAGACATCGGCGGTTTTACATATGTGAACAATTGTATATTCTGGGGATCTGAGGATCAAATTCGCACAGGTGACATCAATTTCCCCACTACTTTTGTGAGATACTCTGATGTCCAGGGTGGTTGGCCTGGGGAGGGAAACATCGGTATCGATCCTTGCTTCGTTGATCCTGGTTATTGGGCTGACTTGAATGCTCCGAATATTGTGGTCGAGCCGAATGAGCCCAACGCCGTCTGGGTTGACGGTGATTATCATTTGAAATCTCGATCCGGAAGATGGAATCCGAACAGTCATAGCTGGATAAAAGATGATGTCACGAGCCCCTGTATTGATGTCGGCGATCCGGATTCGGATTGGTCTGGCGAGACGTGGCCGCATGGGGGGCGAATCAATATGGGCGCCTTCGGGGGTACGCGAGAGGCGAGCATGTCCACTCAGCCGGAGGCGATGTCACTGCCTCGTGTCGGATTCATCTCTCGCTCCGATACCGAAGCGGCGGAGAGTTTTCAGTTTTTGCTTATGAGCTACGGTTGCCCGACGACGTTGATTGGCATTGATGACGTTGCGACGACAGCGTTGGATTCCTATGACGTGATCGTTGTGGCAAGCGATGCGGGGTATGCAAGCACCTGGCAAGACACCCCGTTCGTCCCGACGATTGAGGGTTCGGGCAAGCCCGTCATCGGACTGGGCCGGGGCGGCTATAATTTCTTCGGGGTGCTCGAACTGTGGATTGGAAGTCCTAATGGAGGGCACGACATCAAGAACAGCATCGAAGTTATCGATCCGAATAGTTCGCTCTTTAATACACCGTATCCGATAGAGATTCCGGACGACCGGGCACTTCAATTATACACCGAAACCGACCACATCGGAATCTACCTCTGGCCGACAATACCCGAGACCGTCAGTGTTCTCGGTAGTGAAGTCAATGCTCGTGGTTACTTTCCTTTGGTTATGGAGCACAACCGATACCTGTTCTGGGGCTTTACGGAATCGCCGCTGAAGATGACCGAGGTGGGCAAGATTCTGTTTATCAATGTCGTGATATGGACCGCCAACGCCGGCTGGGAGATCGACATCTGACGACGGCATGACAGTCTTGCCGGACGAAAGATAAGGAAGGATTCCTGGTGGATTGATCGGATTCCATCAATGAACGCCGGCCATTGATCCTATTGGCATCCAACAACCTTCAAGCCCAAACGCTTCTTGTATAAAGGACGATAATATAGTATATTGGTATTCGTGAGGTCATAACATCAATCAGGAGGACATAACGATGTCGAACAGAGCAAGCCGCACAATTTTATCCGTATGGATCCTTACGATGCTAACCAGTGGAGGTGATGGCGCGACCAGAGTGCGAGAGTATGTCTTGCCCGTGCAAAACGAGCGGTTTACCTATGTCGCCCGGCCGGAACTGGGGTATGTGGTCAAGGCTCGACCGGACGCCGCGTCGATTGAGGTTCTGGATGGGATCTTGAAACATGCCGGGGCGGTCGATATCAGGCCCGTCGGCGGATTGGGACGTAAGGGCATCTCGATTGTCCGTCGCGAGCGTCCGGCCAAAGAAAACGAAAAGACGATTGAGACATTACAGGCTCATAGCGACGTTCGATATGCCGCACCGTTGTTCTCATCGAATGGCGAGCCGGTCGCGATCATCCCGGAGATCGTCATCCGTGTCAAGCCCGGCATGGCGATGGACCAGGTTCAAACGCTCTGTGAAAGAACCGGCTGCACGATCATCGAGCGGATGGAGTTCACCGAGCAGGAATATCTGATCGAGGTCTTAGGGACGGATGCAAAGGCTGTATTTACAGCCGTCGAGCAACTCAACGGGATTTCGTCAGTCGAATGGGCATGTCCGAATATTGCCTTCCAGCCGAAGTTATGCGGGCAAGCTCTTTCGAGTGACGTCATCGGTGGCGGACAATTGAGGACCGATGTGCCGATGCAGGATGTCAATAGTCCGGGCGTCTTCCCGAACGACGTGTATTTCCCCTATCAATGGCACTTACACAATACGGGCCAATCGGGCGGGACACCGGGCGCTGATATTCGCGCGCCGGAGGCATGGGAGATTACAACGGGCGATCCCAATGTCGTGATTGCCATTTGTGACTTTGGTATCGATCCGAACCATCCTGATCTAATTCCTAATATTGTATCTGGTTATGACTTCTGGGATGATGATAGCGAGGCCTATCCATCACATGATTATTGGTACGAAGCTCACGGTACAATGTGTGCCGGCATTGTGTCTGCTCAGGGCAATAATGTCCTTGGTGTCACAGGTGTCACCTGGAATTGCAAGTTAATGCCCATCCGCTTTGATATCAATGGATATAGACAGATGGATGAGGTTGGCATAGCCAGTGCATTTCGATGGGCGGCCTCTCAGGGAGCCGACATTCTCAGCAACAGTTGGAATTGGAATTTGGGTGACAATCCCACTCCCATTATTAAATCAGCGTTAGAGGATATTACACGAGTTGGTGGGATTGGCCGTGAGGGAAAAGGGTGTATTGTGTTCTGCTCAGCCGGTAACAAAGGGAGAAGCTTGCGGTACATAGAGAAATATCATGAAGTAGTATCAGTCGGTGCTACAGATCATAACGATGACATATGGTGGTACAGCAACCATGGTCCAGAATTAGACATTGTTGCACCAAGCGGAGGAGAATCAGATGAAGATTGGTTTGCGACTTCCGGTAGAGACTGGTTATGGACGACAGACATAAATGGAATTCCAGGTTACAGCTTATATCATGCTGATTACGGGCTTGATCCCAACATACTTGACTACACTCTAATAGGTGGCACCTCGGGGGCATGTCCCATTGCCGCGGGTGTGGCGGCGCTGGTTCTTTCGGTGAATCCGGATCTGACCCATAAAGACGTCAAAGAAATCCTCTATCGTTCCGCTCGCGATCTGGGTGAGCCCGGCTGGGATCCGTATTACGGCTGGGGGCGTGTGGATGCCCGGGCTGCTGTGGAAATAGCCATGAATACGCTGCCCCTTGAGGAAGAAGTCGTTTATATTCAGTGGTTGGGACACGCGACGGTGAAGGTCTGGACGGAGGATTGCATTGTTTACGTGGATCCCGAGAGAGTGCCGGAATCACTCCACGATGCGACCTTGGTGTGCGTAACGCATACGCATGGGGATCATTATTCGCCGTCGGATATCGCAAAGATCTCCAACGCCCAGACGCAGTTTATCGGCCCGTCGGACATGGTTCAGCGGTACGGCAACGGACAGACGATTGCGCCGGGACAAGCCATTAAATTCGACTTTGTTAATGTGATAGCGGTGCCTGCGTATAATACCAACAAGCCGAACCATCCCAAATCCAATAACTGGGTCGGGTTCATTATCGAGCTTGGCGGTAAACGCATCTATGTCGCGGGGGATACGGATCTGATCGAGGAGATGCACTCGCTTGGGGATATTGACGTGGCGTTCCTGCCGGCCGGCGGTACGTATACGATGAACGCCGTCGAAGCGGCGGAAGCCACGCAGTACATTAAGCCCGAATTGGCCATACCGTACCACTGGGGTCAGAATGTGGGTACCCTCGCCGATGCGCAGCGATTTGCCGAACTGGCGCGGTGCGCGGTAAAGATTCTGGTCGTGGGCGAGACGATCGGTTCGGATGAATGGCCCGAGTATCAACCGCTCTTAGCACATTGGGCGCTGGATGAAATGGAGGGTGATATCGCCTACGATAGTACCGGCGATCATCACGGCGCGCTCAATGGCGATCCAATTTGGTTACCAGTCGATGGTAAAATCGACGGAGCATTACAGTTCGACGGTGTGGATGACTATCTGACCACGCCCACCGTGCTCGATCCGGCTGATGGTGTATTCAGTACCTTTGCCTGGATGAAGGGCGGCGCAGCGGGGCACGTGATCCTTTCTCAGGAAGACGGCATGGGGATGGGAGAGACCTGGCTTGGTGCGAATCCGTTGCAGGGGAATCTTGTGAGTGGATTGGTGCCTCCTCCCGCCGGACGAACGGTCACGCCGGCTCTGGAATCGCCGTTTGTGATCACCGACGGCCAGTGGCATCATATCGGCTTCGTCTGGGACGGCCAACGCCGGCATCTCTACGCGGATGGTGTGGAAGTAGCCGTGGATGATAGTGCCATCGATCCGCTGTCCTCCTCGAACGGCGGCATGTATATCGGCGCCGGCAAAAGTCTTGATGCGGGTACTTTCTTCTCCGGCTTGATCGACGATGTCCGAATGTATGACCAGGCGTTAGACGAACAGGAGGTCAATGCGCTGGTTCGTTAGTCGCGGAAAGGTGTGCGGTGCACACCCACCCCTATGGCCGGGGGCGGATTTCCTGCCAGTGGACGGAGAACAGGGCGAAATCGGCGAAATCCACGTCGCCGTCTTTGTCTAAGTCGGCGGGGATGGGGAGGCCGCGATAGAGATGGATTTTTCCGTCGCCGGCGCCGATCAGGACGTCGATATAGCCGTCCATCGGGCCGAAATATCCGTCGCCGGTCCAGTAGCAGACGGACGGCCTGGATCGCGCCGATCCCGCAAGATCGATGGGACTCCCGCCGGCCTCGATGGGCAGGTAGCCGGAGAAGCTCGGTGCTTCGTCTGCTCCGATGTTACTGTAGAACAGCAATTCGCCATACGTGTTGCCCGCGAGGAGGTCTTTTCTGCCATCGCCGTCCAGGTCGAGAACGACAGGGCTTGACCGGCCGCCGGGCACGTACAGGTCGGCGCCGTTTTCTTGTGCGAAGGTTCCGGCTACGAAGTCCGGCTCCGTGTCCGTGCCTTCGTTGAGGAACAGATGGATTCTTCCGTCGTAAGCTCCCGCGACGAGGTCTTTTCTTCCGTCGTTGTTCCAATCGACAACGGAGGGCGTGGCGCGGTTGCCCACGTCGATGACGGTTTGGCCAATCAGGAGAGAGGTTCCGCCGTCGAACGTCGGCGCCTCGTCCGTACCGACGTTCAGGAACACCTTCACCGTACCGTCCGCCTGGCCGATGAGCAGGTCCTTGCGGGCGTCGGCGTCCCAATAGACGACGCGCGGAAAGCAGCCCAGGCAGCCGGACGCCGGGCAGGTGAGATCGACGCCGTCGGATTGGGCGTACATGTATTTCGAAAACTGTGGATCGGATTCGGTCCCCGTGTTGAGGTAAACGCGCACCTTGGCGTCTTCGTAACCGCCCCCTTCGCCGACGATCAGGTCTTTGAGGTCGTCGTTATCCCAGTCCGCAAACGACGGCACGGAGTAACCACTCACCGTCATATCGAAACCGTTGGCTTGAACAATCTCTTCCGGCCCGAGATCGAGGAGCAGCTCGTTGCCGAAGGTATTTTGAGGGATTCCGAACGATACACAAACGATCAGGAGGATTAAGCTTTGTTGCCTCATCGTAAACCTCTCTTCCTAAGATGTTCACATGCCGACTCGCAAGACGACAATGAAGGTGAATCGATTATCTCGTTGAGAACGGGTGGACCTGTGGTCACCACCCATCCACTCTTTGAAATACTTTATCTGATGAAGCGTGAAATGTCAAGAGAAAAGGCGGATATTTCCCTGGTATTTAAGGCAGCAACGGTTATAATAAATACAGGAAAGGATCGAGGCGGAAAACCTCGATAAGCGTGAGTGCGATATGGATGAGCGAAGCGACGACAGTCCTCTGGAATGGGAATTAAACGAGGTGGACGGTCCCGACGATGACTTTGTTCCGGACGATGCCTGGCCCGTATGCCCCCGGTGTTTGACGCCCTGCCCGCCGCTACAATATTACTGTCCGCATTGTGATTCGAATGCGGCGATCGACCCGTTGACGCCGTACATCGCGTTTCTCAACATCCGCTTCAATTACGACATTTTCTGCACCATGTGGCGGAAAATATGGTACGACGCACATACGATGATGGTTAGCCGGGTGTTCTATCTATGGATGATTATCTTGTTCGTTCCGCTTTTCATCGTTTTAGGTTTGCCGTTTATATTGCTCGGCAAACACTTTGAATCCGGATTGAATAACGCCACAGTGTTGCTTCTCTGTCTTCTTGCCATTTTTGTATTGGCGTTATTTATCTATTTTGGGCTTGCCGGATTCATGTAAGACCGAATTTCTAAGGGAGGACACGTCGATGCGTTTGAATGTGAAAAAAGACGGTCAAACGGTCAACGAACTGCGATTTGCCAAAGGTCCGCTCACCATCGGTCGGCATGCCCATAGCCAGATTTGTCTGTCCGACCGGGCCGTCTCACGGCGGCACGCGGTGATCTATACGACGCAGGACAATAAATGGGTCATCGAGGACCTGGATTCGGCCAATAAGACCTATCTGAATGACAAGGCCATTAAAAAGACGGAGATAATAACCGGCGACCTCATTCGTGTCGGCGATTTCGAGATTGAAGTCGAGCTGGAGGCCGTTGCGGACGTTCAAGGCGGCATCCACCTGGAAGATACGCTGATACCGGATTCGCGCCGGCCGGTTCAAGCGGCCCCGGTCGCGACGCCTACAATAATCACAAGAAAATCCGATGACGGGCTCGGTCCGGATATCAAGCTGCCGGCTAAACGGATCGTTGATTTTCTGGACGCGACGGAGGCGATCTGTAAGTCGAACGGTCCCGATGAAATGCTCAAGACGCTCTTGAAAATCGGTTTGAAGCAGTTCAATGCGCATCAGTGCTGGTGCGCCCTGCGAAATGTGTCGGAGGGTCCGATGACCTCTCATGCCGGTAAGAGCCGGAACGGTCAATCGCTTGAGCTCGCCCGGATCAAGGTTCACAAAAAGATCACTCAGGCAATTGATCAAAAGGAATTCGTCCTCCTACCCCGGGTCTCAAGGGTGACGGACGAGAAGAAGGTGGGCTCGGCGATGATCGCCCCCATTCTTGATCCGGACGGTTGTTTCGGTGTGTTGTACGTCGATAACGCCATAGACGAAAATCCCTATCGTCTCAGCGAGCTGGACTATCTAATGCTGCTGACCATCCACACCGCCGCGGTGATCGAAAATTTCTAATCGATCCGGTTGATCACCGTGACACCTGCACCGCCAAAGCGGTCCATAGTGACGAGCGCTTCCAGAGATTGCTCCAGGTTAATCGTCTTTCCAATGAGTTTCTCCGGATGCAGTTTTCCCGTTCGGATCATTTCCAGAATTTGTGGATACTGATGCGCCTGGATGCCGTGGCTCCCCAGAATTTCAAGCTCGTTGGCGATGACTTTGTCCATCGGCACGGCGGCGTGACGATGATCGTCTGCCATTAAACCCACTTGAATGTGCTTGCCTCGCTTTTTCAGGTTGGCGATTGAGTTAAAGCAGGTCGTTGGATTACCGAGCGCGTCGATGGAAACATCGGCGCCGCCCTGTGTGATGTTCCTTATGTATTCGACGACGTTCTTGACTGTCACGGCGTTGACCGTTTCCACCGCACCGAGGGACCGGGCCAAATCGAGCTTTTGATCGGAGATATCGACGGCGACAACACTGGCGCCCAGGGCATTGGCGATCATGATCGCCGACAAACCGACGCCGCCGCAGCCGTGCACGGCCACCCATTGCCCGGCAGAAACCCGGCCCTGGACCGCGACGGCCCGAAACGACGTCACGAAGCGGCAGCCCAAACTGGCCGCGGTGACACAATCGAGCTCGTCCGGCAGCCGGACCAGATTCACATCCGCATAACCGACCGCCACGTATTCGGCGAAAGAGCCCCAGTGCGTAAATCCGGGCTGGAATTGTTTGTCGCAAACCTGGTGGTTGCCGGAGAGGCACTGAGGGCACGAGCCGCACCCGCACACGAACGGAAGAGTGACGCGATCGCCGGTCTTCCACTTAACGACATCGCTTCCGACCGCTTCGATCACTCCGGCTAACTCATGTCCGGGAACGTGGGGTGGCGTAATGTCGGGATCGTGTCCCATCCATCCGTGCCAGTCGCTCAGGCAAAGCCCGGTGGCTTCGACGCGAATCACGACGCCGTCTTTCCGCGGCGCCGGATCGGGCACGTTCCGGATCGTTAACGGCTCTCGAAAATTGTCATAAACAGCGGCTTTCATTACAGGCCCTCTTAAAAGAAAGATTGAGATTCAATCTGCGTTTGTTCATAACCTTCATCTACGGAAAGGTTCGGCCGTTTGAGGGCTATCATAGCGAGTTCGTCACACCGTTCGTTGAGGCGGTGACCCGCGTGCCCTTTGACCCATTCGAACCGGACTCGATGTCGCTCGCACAGCGGCAGGAGTCGTTTCCATAAGTCGATGTTCAGGGCCTTTTCCTTTTTGTTTCGCCGCCAGCCGTTGGCTTTCCATTTGAGGACCCAGCCTTTGGTCATGGCGTCCACCAGGTATCGGGAGTCGCTGAAGAGCTTCACGTTGCAGGGAAACTTGAGCGCTTCCAGCCCGGCGATGGCGGCATAGATTTCCATCCGGTTATTCGTTGTAAGGCTAAATCCGCCGGACAGCTCCTTGCGTGCGTTGCCCGCGATCAGGACCGCCCCGTAGCCCCCGGCCCCCGGATTCGGCTCGCATCCCCCGTCCGTATAAATCGTCACGTCTTTGAGTTGCGTTTTTTTTGTCGTCATCAATTATTCAATCTCACTGGTTATCACCGCTAATCCTGTTTTAACAACATCCCGAACGTAGTTCTCAACATTCAGAAGCAACTTCGGTGTGATAGTCTCCACGGAGATTTTATACGGCGGTATATTAATGGGTGTCGCGCCGGCATAGTCCAGGTGCTCAACTCCGTCGTTAGCTTTCTCGTCAAAAAATTCCAGGAATGAACCAACAGCCATCACGGAGTCATCGTAACTGGAGTGATGGATGGTTACTATCAGGTCATATCGTTTATCCTCCGCTATCAAAAAGATAAACCGGAACCAAAATCTCGGTAGAAGTTTGTTAAAATAATAGTTGTGGGTCTTTGCGTAATCGACAATCTGTTTCGTGTACCAATGTGATTTCTCATCATCGATCCCTACACTTTTTAGCTGTATTTCAATATCTTTCCCTCCAAGCGCTTTCGCCAATTCATAATTTAACTTCCCAAATACTTCATAAGTTTTATCGAACAGTTTTTGTCTATTTTCGCTCAGTAACTTCTGCCTCTGTTGCTCCCGTTTTAATTTTAACTCGCTTACCTTCTCAGCAAAAACTGCGGCTACTTCTGCAAGAGAATCTTTTGGCTCAATTTCTTTTCTGAAATTGAGAAAATTATCAATGCTTCTGCTTTGTGTTTCACTGAAAAACGCGACCAACGGATTTGGATCACCCCCATCCGCTCTTTCCAAAGCTTTGATATAAGTGCTTTTCTCCGTTCGTTTCACCGTTAAAGGGAAAAGCCCTGCTTTGATGCATATCAAGCTCGATAGCAACCTTGCCATTCTTCCATTACCGTCCTGAAATGGATGAATTTGGGTAAATGCATGGTGAAACCAAGTCGAGACAATTATGGAATTAGTTCCTCCATCAATCCTTTCCTCATAGATGGTTAGTAGTCTTTCCATCTCCGATTCTGTTTGTTCGGAAGGGCAATATAAGCACAACGTTCCATCTTTTCTGCGCGGATTATTAGGGTATTTCTTGAACTCACCTCTTAAGAGAGGAATCTGTTTCGTATTTCCGAGAGGATCAACAGCCGTCGTTGTTTCTTGATGTTTTGTTAATAGGGCGTGCAACTCTTTGGTAAAGCCTATTGTAAGTTCCCGATGTCCTTGAACAAAGGTGAAAACGAAATCAAGGGCCTCAAATTGATCATTAAAACTGTGGTCTCCGTCGTAATAATACAGT
>CAYZAT010000162.1:0-9885 GCA_964476475.1 uncultured Pirellulales bacterium | reverse complement strand
ACACGAGCACTCGGGCGAACAGAACAAATACCGTGAGCTTTGCAAAAAGGCATTGAGTTTATGAGATTGATCCAATACAGCCGACTTAATGTTTCGTTTTGGAGACGGAGAATTCTATGGATTTGAATGCGATTGGAATTAACACGAATTTTACGGTTGTGGATTGGTGTATCGTTATTGCCTATCTTATTTTCGTTGTCGGGGTTGGCGTTTATATCAAGCGATACATCAGCAATGTGACGGACTTTATCGTGGCCGGCCGGGGCTTGAAGACGTTCCTCGCCATTGCGACGATGATCGGGACCGAGCTGGGGCTGGTGACGGTGATGTATTCCGCCCAAAAAGGCTTTACCGGCGGCTTTGCCGCCTTTCACATTGCCCTGGCCGCGGCGATTGTCACGCTCGTGGTCGGGCTGACCGGGTTTATCGTCGTTCCGCTGCGGCGTATGGAGATCATGACCATTCCGGAATTCTACGAGAAACGCTTCGGTCGCGGCGTCCGGATTCTGGGCGGAATCATATTGGCCTTCTCCGGCATCCTCAATATGGGAATGTTTCTCAAGGCCGGGTCCATCTTTGTGATGGGCATCACCGGATTAACGGAGGACGTTCATCTCAAGATTATTATGACCGTCCTGCTGGCGATGGTCTTGCTCTATACGACGTTGGGCGGCATGGTGTCGGTCGTGGTTCTGGACTACATCCAGTTCGTCGTTTTGTCCTTTAGTCTTCTGGCGGCGAGCTTGTTGTCTATCCGATATTTAGGTTGGGATAATATTATTTCGACGGTCTCGAATATCAAAGGTGAGGCGGGATTTAACCCGTTTCACGACGAAGGTTTTGGCGTTTCTTACGTTATATGGATGTTCTTCCTCGGCCTGGTGAGTTGCGCGGTATGGCAGACGGCCGTGATTCGCGCCTGCTCGGCCAAAGACACCGGCACTGTCAAGCGGATCTATACCTGGGCCTCCATCGGATTTCTCATCCGGTTTTTGCTGCCGTATTTCTTTGGCATTTGCGCCTTCGTTTTCATCTCGCAGCACGAGGCATTGAGAGCGGTTTTCATTCCTGAAAGCGGCGAGGTGGATCCGGAGGTCAGCCTGATGGCCATGCCGGTTTTCTTGAGCCAGTTGCTCCCGGCGGGATTGATCGGGATCGTGTCCGCGGGGATGCTGGCGGCGTTTATGTCCACGCACGATAGTTATCTCCTGTGCTGGAGTTCCGTGCTGACCCAGGACGTCGTGGCGCCCTGGTTCAAGCGGGGATTGTCTTCGAAAGCACGTTTATTACTGACGCGGATCTTCATTGTGGGGATCGGCATTTTCATCTTGGTTTGGGGATTATGGTATCCTTTGGGTCAGGATTTGTGGGATTATATGGCGATTTCCGGGGCCATGTATTCCACCGGCGCGTTCGCCTTGCTGGTCTTCGGATTGTACTGGAGACGAACGAGTGAAGTCGGGGCCTATGCGGCGCTGCTCTGTGGATTTCTGGCGATTATCGGTCTGACGCCCGTGCAGAACCGGCTTGGCTTTTTATTGAATCCGATCAAGCTTCATTTCGGATTCACGAAAGAAATCCCCGTCGAAGAAGTTACCGAAACCACCGTCCTGGTCAACCAAACCGTTCCTCTCGACCAGATCACTGAACAAACCGTTCAGGTCTATGAGACCATCGGCAGTGAGATCGTCGGCTTGACCGTTATCGTGCTCGTCATTGTCGTCATGATCGTCGGCTCCCTGATCTTTCCCAATCGTAAAAAGACGTCGTAAAAGAAGGAGTAACTGTATATGAATTTCTGGATCAACTTGTGGACGCTTTTCTTTCTCGTGAGCCTTGCGCTGTTCGGAGCTTTGGCTGTCATTGTCTCTATCGGCGGTTTCTTCGATATTCAGTCGTTGTTTAAAAGTCTGACGGCCGGCGCTTCGCAGGAGGATAGCAAGCCCGGCCCGATCCTTTCCGAGCAAAATCGAAAAGATGGCAAGGGCCAATCGTAACAATGATGACCCGGCGGGAGAGATTGATGGCGACCTTGCGGGGCGAACCGGTCGATCGGCCCGCCGTGAATTTCTATGAAATTGGGGGTTTTCAGATCGATCCGTCCGATCCGGACGCGTTCAATGTCTATAACGATCCGTCCTGGGGGCCTTTGCTTCAACTGGCCGAGGAGCACACCGACCTGATTCGAATGCGCAGCCCCGTCAAGTCGCGTTGTCACGAAGTCGATATGTCCCATTACAAGGTGGAGGAATTTGTTGAGGAGGGATGCCGTTGCCAACGAATCACGTTAAAAGCAGGGGGGCGGACACTCACGTCCTTGACGCGGCGCAGCCCCGACGTCGATACGATCTGGACGATAGAGCATTTACTCAAGGACGTCGATGACCTTAAGGCTTATTTGGAGGCGCCGGACGAAATTTTTAAAGAAGACGTCGATGTCACGGCTCTCGTCGAAGAGGATGAAGAACTGGGCGACCGCGGTATCATCATGATCGATACGGAAGACCCGGTGTGTGCCGCGGCGTCGCTTTTCAGTATGGAGGATTTCACCGTTATTGCTTTGACCGAGCAAAAACTGTTTCATCAACTGCTTGAGAAACTCTCGCGCCATATCTATGCCAGAACGGAAATGACGGCCAAGGCGTTCCCGGGCCATTTATGGCGCATTTACGGCCCGGAGTACGCCACGGAGCCGTATCTGCCGCCGCACTTGTTCAAAGAATACGTCGTGCGTTACACCGGCCCGATGGTCGAGATGATCCAGAAGCATGGCGGCTATGCCCGGATACACAGTCACGGCAGGATTCGTGCCGTCCTCGATGACATCGTCGGGATGTATCCCGCCGCCATCGATCCCATCGAGCCGCCGCCGCAGGGGGACATGGAACTCAGTGAGATTCGCCGGCGATATGGTAAAGAATTGGTTTTGTTTGGAAACATAGAATTCGCCGATATCGAGTGCGCCGAGCCGTCGGAATTCGAGAAGATCGTCGCAAAGAGCCTAAAAGAAGGAACCGACGGCGAGGGCAAAGGCTTTGTCCTCATGCCGTCATCGGCGCCGATCAGCCGGACGATCAATTCCCGAATTATGACGAATTACGAAACCATGGTCCGATTGGCCACGAACCTCAGCTCGTAGGGTGGGCCTTGGCTCACCGAATTTGCTGTTCACAATGGCAGAGCGTCGAAGACCAGCACTTCAAAAGGTTCTAAGTCAAACGTATAAGGTTCACCCGCAGATAACACGATAGTAGCTTTATCAGCGTTTTGTCTCCACGGGTTCTTCAGAGAATATTTTTGTGGCGCACCTTTAGGTAGCTCGAATGCCTTTTGGATATCGATCTCAATCTGGCCCGGTTTGTCGGATGGATTTCGAAGCGAGAGAATGCCTTTTCTTTTCGTCCACGCAGCCCAGCCGTAAATTTCGCCCTCCGCGGGATTGCCTCCGATCCAGTGCGTATCAACCAGGACGTCCGCATTCTCACGCGACCACTTCGCCGCTTCCGCTAAGGCGTCCCAATGTGTCGGTTGCATCAGGGATGGTGTAATATAAAGCTCCTGACAGTTCGTTCCGCTGGCGAAGAAATCATGAATATCGGCAATAAGGTCGTCACTCTCGTCGGGCAATCCGTGATTGGCGTACATGACGCCCTGAGTCATCAACGAATTAAGCGGATAAAGGGGGGCGCGTTTGACGACGTTATGATAAGTTTCCTTATCGCGGTAGGTAATCTGCTGCTGGCGTTTCGAGCCCCAGCCGTGCGTGCCCCAATCCCGACCGGACCGCCAGATGGAGTCGCTGTACCACAGCCAGTAGGGCGAGGCCCATGTCCCCGTGGTCGTATTAACGAACACGTCCGGCCGGACCTCGCGCAGCTCGCTAATCAGCCGGAGCAGAGCCTTCATATCGCTCGCAAATTCGGCGGTCGTCCCGGCCGGTCGGCCGCCGACGCCGATCCCGTCGAATTTGAAATAGTTCAATCCGTACTCGCGGAGCATTTTCGCACAGACGTCGCGGAACCTGCCGAAGTAGTTCGGCCCGGCCAGCGAGAAGCCGCTCTTATTGATCTCGAATCCCTGTTCGGCGCCGTATTTGAGTCGTTCCTCTTTTGCCTTGCCGTAGCCGCCAAAGGGCGACAGCCACGCTCCCAGGACGGAATTATATTTTTCCACCGCCCGCCGGAGGGGAGTAAAACCATCGGGATAGCCCTCGTGAAATAGCCAGAGTGAGGCGGGATCATCCCACCCGTCGTCCAGGACGAACGAATCCATTTTCACCCGGCGCCGCACGATCAGCTCTTTTCCAAATAGTTCGGCCACTTGCAGAAAGTCATCCGGCTGGATTTTTTCCGCCCCGTAGCCGATGTCGTACCAGCTATTGTAGTGCAGAAACGGCCTGTAGGGGTGAACCCGTTCGCGTTCGAGATAATACAAAAAGCCGCGACGTAATTGCCCCTGCGGAACGACGCCGATGACCGAACTTTGCATGAGAGGCTCGCCTGGCTTAAGTTCGGTAGCATATGGCAAACTGCATCGGAAACGAGAAGGCGATCCTTCGAATATCCGGCTCTTGACAAGAGGATACTCATAAGCAAAGAACATGTTGCCCGCCACGACCGGAGAACCGTCGACTGTTCCGGCGACCTCGACATGGGGCGCCGCCAGGTCGAGCATTATGATTTCCTCGATCTTGATAGGACGGCCCTTCACGGCCAAAACCACTTCTTGCCGGACGTAGTTCGAGCCATCTCGTAAAATCCCGCGCCATCGAACGGAAAGATTGTCATCAGTGGAATTCATAATCACCGTAATCTGTTTGCCATCGAATCGCTCCGCTAATCGACACGCCGTACGATTTGGCTTCAGGTCTGTCATTCGAGGCGCGCCGACGATCTTCAGGTCGGAAGACTTCAAGATGTGCTCGTTGTTCAGAACGAGCTGAAAACACTCTGCGTTCGGCAAATCGAGTGTGGTTCCGGAAAGCTTATCCTCAACGTGTCCAAGCGTGAGTCGTCCGTCTCGGACGCTCCATGCACATGCGATCACATCGTTCTCCAGAATCAGTTCGTCTTGCGTTATGCCTGCCCGTCCTTCGCCCGGGATGGCCCCCGGAAAGCTTGTTCCCGACTGTGCCCATCCACATACCTTCAGGGACAGCGCGATCAGGATCGACACCGTGAGGAATGGTTTGTTTTTGATTTTTTCTGCCATTTGTCGTTCCCTTCCGAGTATTGAACGTTGTTGGGTATTGTCCGAAAGCGCAATCCATAGTATAGTGATATCGTTTTCGAACGGAAGTTTTTCAAATAGTAACGTATCTTTGAAGTGGATGCAAAGTGAAGATCAGCGCGAGTTACTGGATGTTCGAGGGGGGCTTGGAGGCCGAAAGGCCCATCGCCGATGCGATGCAGGAGGCTAAACGGCTTGGATTTGACGCGATCGAGCTGGCTGTGGCGAGCCAGGGTGTGTTGACGCATGACGCCGCACAGGTTCAATGTGAGGAGATTGTAACGACGGCCCGTCAGATTGGGATTGAGATTTCAGGTCTTGCCTCCGGCGAAAACTGGACATGTTCTCCCACCTCAAACGATCCCGACGTCAGGCTCAAAAGTATCGTGTTCAATCGGAAAGCCCTTCGGATCGCCAAATGGCTTTGTACGGATGCCTATCTCTACGTGCCGGGGGCGGTGGACGTGTTCTTCTGGCCTGAGGCGGATGTGGTTCCCTATGACGTGTGTCACCAGAGGGCCTGCGAGGCGATTCGTCAGATTCTACCGATCGCTGAAGAGACCGGTGTCGCCATAGGTATCGAAAACGTCTGGAATAAATTCCTGCTCAGCCCGATGGAGATGCGGGACTTCATTGACGGCTTTGACTCCAAAGTGATAGGGGCCTACTTCGACGTCGGCAACGTCCTGTTGACGGGTTATCCCGAACATTGGATCCGAATCCTCAGCCATCGGATCAAGCGTGTGCACGTTAAAGACTTCAAGCGTTCCGTGGGGACGGTCGAGGGATTCGTTGATTTATTGGAAGGGGACGTCGATTTCCGGGCGGTCAAAACGGCGCTGGCCGATATCGGCTACGATGGCTATGTCACCGCCGAGATGCTGCCCTTTGAGCCGGGCCGCCCTGAAGAAACGGCACAAGCGATGAAGAAAATCTTTAAATAGGATGACAGACGACAGATGGCAGACGACAGACGGCGGAATTCGGGTTTTGTTGTATTCGTATTTCTTTATACGGTTTTGTCTTCATTGATAGGCGGCGGAGTGTTTGCAGGTGACGCTCAGGTTGTCCCTTTGTCCCACGCTCACGCCCACAACGACTACAGGCATGAGCGTCCTCTGCTTGATGCGCTCGCGCATGGTTTTTGCAGCGTTGAGGCGGATATATTTCTCGTCGATGGCGATTTATTTGTCGCCCATGATCGAGAGGAGATCAGGCCTGATCGAACGCTTCGCGGGCTTTATCTCGATCCGTTGAGAAAACGCATCAAGCAAAACGGCGGCCGCGTTTATCCGGACGGGCCGGTATTGATATTGCTTATCGACTTCAAGACAGAGGCCGTTTCGACGTACAAGACGCTTCATAACATGCTGGCGGAGTACCGAGATATCTTCACGTCCTTCGATCCGGATGGACGCCGGGATAAGGCGGTTCTGGCGATTATCTCCGGCAATCGCCCTTTCGCGTTCATGCAATCGCAAGCCGTTCGTTATGCCGCGTATGACGGCAGGCTCACCGATTTGAAATCCGATGCGCCTGCGAACCTGATTCCATTAATAAGCGATCGCTGGGGACGGCATTTCAAATGGCGTGGGGATGGGCCGATGCCCACCGAAGAACGTCTCAAACTCGAAGAGATAGTGCAGACAGCGCACAAAAAAGGCCGGCGGGTGCGCTTCTGGGCCACACCGGATGGGGCTTCTCCGGCCAGAGAAGCCCTCTGGCGCGAGCTGCTCGCCGCCGGAGTCGATCTGCTCAATACCGACGATCTCAAAGGTCTCCAGCAGTTCCTTTTAACCCGCCAGAATCAGTAAAATCTTCGCATACCGGTCTTTAATTATGACGATATAGCTCTGTGTACCCGGGATTTTTCTTGACGGCGAATTCTTAATCCGGTACTAATAATAAAAGGTGCGTGTGGGTTCTTTGTTGATTGAGGGCGGTCATTCTCGTTTTTTGGATTCTCACGTTCCTCTTAGCAGTTCAGGTCGGGCTTTTTAAAAGGAGGTCATCGTTTCGTAACGCTCGTCACGGGCGGACAGGGATGGGTTAAGCCTGCAGCGAGTGGGATGGTTTTTTTCACGTTTCCATTTGAAGGAGGATTATTATGTGTAGAAGACTCATTTCTTTGGCCTGTTGTGTTCTGGCATTGGTATTGGCCGGTAACGCTTCGGCGGGGCTGTTAGGGCACTGGGAATTTGATGACGGCTCCGGTACGACGGCCCTGGACAATTCCGGGAACGGTCATGCCGGCACCCTGCTGGGCGATCCGCAATGGGTGGCGGGTGTTATTGGCAGCGGCGCGCTGAGTTTTGATGGATCGGATGGCCTTGTGGAGGTCGGCCATGATGCCTCGTTTTCCATAGAGGACGCCTTGACGATTGCAACGTGGGTGAAACTCACTGACCTCAGCACGTATTATTTTCTGGTCTGCAAGCAACCGAGCGGCACGGCAGGCGACAACTATCCCGGTAACTACGAATTCAGAACGGAGTCCGGGACCGGTGAACTACAGTTCGGCCACCAGGAAGCCGAAGGGGAGCAGTACACCTTTTACGATTCCACGACGGCGATTACCGCCGGGCAATGGTATCACGTAGCGGTTGTGGTCACGAAAGGGAAGAGTGTCGATTTTTATATCGACGGTATGCCCGCCGGAAACGCCCCGCAAACCGCGAATTTCGGAGTGTTAAACGAAGAGCCCGTCCGAATCGGGGGCAGAAAAGACGGCTACTCGTTCTTCAATGGATTTCTGGATGATGTGTATATCTATGACCAGGCCTTGACAGCGTACCAGGTGCAAAAACATTTTGAAGGGATTGCCCCCACGTTTACAGTTGCTCAGCATCCCGGTCCGGCGGATGGCGTTGTGCATGGGGAGACGTGGGTTACTTTGAGCTGGTCGCCGGGAGAAACGGCGGTTTCGCACGACGTGTATTTAGGCGATCATTTCGATGATGTTGACAACGGGATCGCTGAGGTGTTCCGAGGTAATCAGGGGGGGACGTTTTACATCGCCGGCTTCCCGGGATTTGCCTATCCGGACGGTCTTGTTCCGGGGACGACCTACTACTGGCGCATCGATGAAGTCGAGGCGGATGGGACGACGATTCATGAGGGGAATATCTGGAGCTTCTCGATCCCGCCCAAAACCGCTTACCATCCCGAACCGGCCGACGGAGCAGAGATCGAAGATCCGAACGCCGCACATCTGACGTGGACGGCGGGCTTTGGAGCCAAATTGCACTCGATCTATTTCGGCGATGATTATGACGACGTTGATAATGCGACCGGCGGGGTTCCCCAGGGGATTGGCGTCTATAATCCCGATCCGCTTGAGTTGGGCAAAGTGTATTACTGGCGGATCGATGAGTTCGACGGCGCTGCAACCTATAAGGGGGACGTGTGGAGCTTTACGACGCCGGGCGCGATCGGGGACCCGCAGCCGGTCAAAGGGGCTGTGGATGTAGGGATCAATCCGGTTCTTGGCTGGTCTGCCGCCGACAATGCCGTTTCACACGAAATTTATCTGGGGACGGATGAAGCTGCCGTACGCCACGCGGATACGGGTTCGCCCGATCATAAGGGATCCAAGGTGTTGGGGGATGAGAGCTATGATCCCGGATTCCTTGAGTCGGATACGACCTACTCTTGGCGTGTCGATGAGGTTGACGACCAGGGCAACACGTCGAAGGGACCTGTTTGGAGCTTTACGACGGGGCATTTCATTATTGTGGATGACTTTGAGAGTTATACCGACGACGATACCGCCGGCGAGGCGATTTGGCAGAGCTGGATTGATGGTTTTGGCCTGGCGGATAACGGCGCACAGGTCGGCAATCTGATGCCCCCATATGCGGAACAGGCGATTGTCCATGGCGGTGCGCAATCCATGCCGCTTATTTATGTGAACACCGACGGCGTGACGAATTCGGAGGCGTCAATGACGCTGACGGATGTACGCGATTGGACCGCAGGGGGCGCGAGTTCGTTGGTGATTTGGTTCAGAGGCCGGGTGGATAATGCCGCCGAACCTTTATATGCCGGTATCGCCAATACCGGCGGCTCGCTCGTCATCGTGCCTCACGACGACGCGAACGCCGCACGATCGCGAGGCTGGACGCGGTGGGAGATCCCATTGCAAGACTTTGCCGATCAGGGTATCAACCTGGCGAACGTTGGCACGATTGCGATCGGCGTGGGTACGCAAGGCAATCCCGCCGCATCCGGCGGTTCAGGCCAGATGTGCATTGATGATATTTCGCTTTATTAAGATGCTCAAATCTTCGATTGGAGCATAAGAATGGACTTCATCGGGGCCTGTACGGATTCATGGGTTACAGGCCCCGTTGTCTTTGGACATCGTCCGTAGCCGGCCGAATCCATAAGAACAAGGAGGCATTATGTGGGATTTTGCTGGACAGGAAGATGATATATTGGGTACCGTTTAGTAAACGGAATACGGGTAGATTCTTACGTTTTTTAAAGGAGAGCATTTCTGACATCTGGTTTCAGGTCTGCATCTCCGTGTCAGTCGTTCAGATGGCCGTTTTGAAGAAAGGAGGTGGCGTCAAATCCCGAATCACTGTCCATACGGCACATGGACGCAATTCAGCAATAGAACCATTGTCAATCATCTTAGCCGGAAGGAGTATT
>CAYZAT010000161.1:0-9886 GCA_964476475.1 uncultured Pirellulales bacterium | reverse complement strand
AAAGGATTTCCGAAGGGTAAATGGGTATGGGACAGCTTTTATCCAAACCCGAACGGCGCATCTTTCGAGGGTTTCCGGTGGCGCAGCGATCCAAAATTGAATATCAACTTCCTGTGGGTTCTCTTTTATATTACGAAAGTCCCGCCGGATCATGTCAGCAAGGTATGGTTCGATGATATCGTCGTGGCGAAAAAATACATTGGCCCCATCGTTCCCGTAAATGGCAAATAACAGAACAGGACATTTCAGGTCACGTCTTCAGCCGGTTTGGGACTCGTTTCGATGCCGGCCTGCTCGCACGGTGCAGGTTGCGGCGTTTCAGCGATTTGCCCGATCAGGTCGATTTGGCTTGCTAAAATCGCGTCAGCGGCTTTTTTATCGGCAATGGCATAGCCTTCAATGATGGTCAATAAGCTCAGAAGAAAGCTCAGGGTGCTTTCCGCCCCTTGATTCGAATTAACGCCGTCCGGGGTAAGTCCGTCGTTGCACCCTTTCGTTCTAAAATCATAGATCGGGATATGCAAATCATTGCGGCCCAGAAACCAGTCAAAGGCCTTTCTTTGCAACGTCAGGAATCGTTCGTCTTGTGTGGCGTCATAAGCCGCCTTAAACATATGAACCATACCGGCGGCTTCGATGGGCTGCTGGTCGAAATTGGCCCGGGCACGACCCCGTTCATACCATCCTTTGCAGCCGACGAAACTAAAATGGTCGCCTTTAAAGGTATTTTCCAAGAGAAATTCACAGGTTCTTTTCGCTGTTTTGATGTATTTTTTGTTATTGAAGGTTAGACCGGCCACAAATAACGCATGAGGCAAGACAGCATTATCATAGCTGAGTGTGTCTTCAAACCACTGCCAGTCAGGGTACTTGTTCTCCTCGTACTGCTCGACGAGCCCGTCCGCCGCCAACTCCATTTCGCGCTTGATATCGCTGGCCCCGGGAAACTTTTCGAGATAGTCGCTCATGCCGAGGATCGAATACGCCATGCCTCGGGGCAGTTGCCTTTGGACGTGTCTGACGGACTTGTCGAAACATTCTTTAGCAATCGAAAGATAATCCGGCGCGGGGGGCTTGGCCATGACCGTTCCGAACGCCCATAACACCCGCCCGAACGCATCATGGGCCGGTTCCTTTTCCCACCACGTTCGGTTGAAATCCATGAAATTGCGAATCAATCCCTCGTCATTTTGTGAATGGACGGTGAAAGATAAATAGGTATCGAGCAATTTCAGAGCATCCGATTCCGGATACTGAGAATAATATTTGATCATTGCGATGATGGCCCGCGCGTTGTCGTCCGTGCAATAGCCGAACGCACGATTCGGTATCGTGAATTTGGCGTGCTGGTACAATCCCGTGCTGTCGGTCAGCTTTTTCAAATGCTCCAGCGAAGGCTCGGGCACCTCGATATGTGACATGGTCTCGGCCGCCGAGAGCTTGGTCTTTGCGGGGATTCGCACAGGCAATTTTCTGGCGGTAAAAAGCTTCCAATAGGCCTGGCCAATTTGGGGCCAGATCCTGGATCGGCCGTATTCGTACGCCTGTCTTCGCAGGGAATAGAACAATGAATCATTTCGGAATAATTCAATAATCGCCTGCGCGATCTGTCTCGAATGATCGAAATCCACCAGCTTTCCCCGGCCATCGGCTAAGAGCTCTTCCGCCGCCCAATACGGCGTCGAGACCACGGTCTTGCCCGTGCCGACGGCAAATGACAACGTGCCGCTCGTCAGTTGTTTGGCGCTTCGATAAGGCGTGACATAGATATCCGTCGCACAGAGGAAGTTATGAAGCTCCTGGTCATCGACAAACCGGTTATGAAAGATGACGTGCTCCTGCAAATCGAGATCTTTAACCGTTTGCTGGAGACTAAATCGATAGGATTCACCATCCACTTTCAGGACGTTCGGATGGGTCATGCCCAGGACGATATAAATCACCGACGGCTCGGCCTTAATAATGGCCGGCATCGCCTTGAGCATCATCTCGATCCCTTTGTTCTTATTGAGCAAACCGAACGTGAGGATCGTTTTTCGGTCTTCCAAGCCGAATTTATGCTTGTAATAGTTGCTGTCCACAAAGGGCAAATCAGGGATGCCGTGCGCGATAAGCTTGATTTTTCCGGCGGGGATGCCATAAATCTCGTGCAGCATATCCACACCGCGTTTATTCATCGTGACGACCCGGTAGGAGGCCTTGCACACATCCACTAACGACTTACGATAGTCCGGGTCCGGATCATCGAGAACCGTGTGCAGCGTCGTGACGATAGGAGCTTTCAGCCTGTCGAGCAACAGGCTCAAGTAGTTACCGGCCGTTCCTCCAAAAAGGCCAAACTCGTGTTGAACGGAGACAAGATCGACGTGGCTGAAATTAATGTAGTCGGCGGCACAAATGTAATCGCTTTTCACATTTTGACGAATTTCGAACTTGACCGGATTGTCGTATTTGTGCTCTCCCGACCGCAAAGCGACGACCAGCGGCTCGAATTCACCCTTTGCAGCGGCGGCCGTGCTTGTGATGAGGTCCGAGGTGAACGTCGCGATCCCACATTTTCTGGGCGGAAAAGAGGAGATAAAAACCACTTTTTTCGCGATACTTTTCGGCATCCGCAATATCCCATTTCAAATAGCTCTCACAAGTTCTCCTATTTTAGGGGTAGATCTCCCCACCGTCAAGGAATTTGCCACAACACCGGCCTAAAATATATTTTCCAATAACAACAGCTTCAATGGACTATCCCCACTCAAAAAGAGGAAATTTTTGAACTGATATGAGTTTTTTTCATTTTTTCCCGATTTTCTGTTGCACCCGAAGGAAACTGAACCGTATAATTACCTACCGTCAAAGTAGGAATAAAGGAACACGATAATTATGAAACTATCCACACGAACACGATACGCCGTACGGGCCATGATCGAATTGGCCAGGCACGATCTAAACCGTCCACTCCAACTTAAGATCATTGCCGAAAGGCAGGAAATCTCCGTCAAATACCTGGAGCAACTGATGGCCGTTCTTAAGGCCGCAGGACTCATTAAGAGTATCCGAGGCTCGAAGGGAGGGTATGTCCTTGCCAAAGCCCCGAGCCAAATCGCTCTGAGCGATATTTTGCATTGCGTGGAAGGCCCCATCGCAACGGTGGAGTGCGTGGATGACTGCTCGCGTTGCAAACGGGCGGCGGATTGCACCGCCAGAGAAATTTGGACGCGGGTCGAACAGGCCATCGAGCAAGTGCTTCAGTCGTTTACGCTGCAGGACGTGGCGGATATGGCATCGAAAAAGAAACAGTCGGACTATCAAATATAGAAAGAGCGGGAAGAGACTATGAGTGCGATATTCGAGGATATTACGGGAGCCGTCGGTTTTACACCCTTGGTTCAACTCAATAAACTGGGCTCGGGCAAAGCCACCATTCTGGCGAAACTCGAGGCGAAGAATCCGTGTGGCAGCGTCAAAGACAGAATCGCCTATGCGATGATCAAGGCCGGTGAAAAAGAAGGACTCATCAACCCGGAAACGGTCATCATCGAACCGACCAGCGGCAATACGGGAATCGGCTTGGCGTTTATCTGTGCCGCGCGAGGCTATCGTCTGATCCTGACGATGCCGGAATCAATGAGTATGGAGCGAAGGAAAATATTGCAGCATTTCGGAGCGGAGCTCGTTCTGACCCCCGCCGAACGGGGTATGTCCGGCGCGGTGGAAAGAGCGGAAAAGCTGGTGGCTGAAAATGCCAATGCCTATATGCCTCAGCAATTCAAGAACCCGGCCAATCCTCAGATTCACAGGGACACCACGGCCAAAGAGATCTGGCTCGATACGGACGGACGGGTGGACATTCTCGTTGCGGGCGTCGGCACGGGTGGAACTATCACCGGCTGTGGCGAGGCCCTGAAGGGGAAAAACAATGACTTGAAAGTCGTCGCCGTCGAGCCGAAGGATTCTCCCGTCCTGTCCGGCGGCAAACCTGGCCCGCACAAGATACAGGGGATCGGAGCGGGATTTGTCCCGGACGTCCTGAACGTGGATATCATCGACGAGATCATCCAGGTCGCGAACGAAGAGGCATTTGAGACGGCCCGTCAACTGGCTGCCCAGGAAGCGGTCCTTTCCGGAATCAGCGGCGGGGCCAATGTGCGGGCGGCGATCGAGCTGTCGCATCAGCCGGAAAATGAGGGAAAAGTCATCGTAACATTCATCTGCGACACCGGCGAGAGATATATCTCCACCGAAATGTATCGATAAGCCTATTCAACGGTTGATCCCGTTGGGACGAACAACCATGCAGACAGGACGGCTAACCGACAAAAAAATCCAGGAGCTCGTCGGCCAAATTGCTCAAACGTATGAAGGCGACATCGGTATCAACTTTATCGACGTGTCCAATCTGCCCGTTCGAGACAAGATTTTAGAGGTCCTCGATTTGCTCACGGAAATCCTTTTTCCCGGCTACACCGGTAAACGGACGGTCACCAAATCCAACGTCAATTTTATCGTTATTGATATCCTCTATCACGTCTATACGGAGCTTTCCGAACAAATCGAGAGGGCCTTTAAATATCAATGCCGAATGCAGAATTGCAATACCGGAGACTGCCGGACCATGGCGGAAGAAGTCACCCTGCATTTATTGACGAAACTGCCCGGGATACGAAGCCTGCTTAAAGGGGACGTGGGCGCCGCCTTTGATGGAGATCCCGCTGCGAAATCCTACGAGGAGATTGTGATCAGCTATCCCTGCATCATCGCCATTGCCACATATCGTATCGCCCACGAGCTGTATCTTAGAGACGTCCCGCTGATACCACGGATTATGAGCGAGTGCGCGCACTCGAAAACCGGCATCGACATCCATCCCGGCGCCCGAATAGGCAAGAATCTCTTCATCGATCACGGCACCGGCGTGGTCATCGGCGAGACAACGATCATCGGCAACAACGTCAAAATCTATCAGGGGACGACGCTGGGAGCGATGAGTTTCCCGAAAGACGAAAGGGGGAGAATCATCAAAGGACAAAAAAGGCATCCGACGATTGAGGACGATGTAACCATTTACGCCGAGGCAACCATTTTGGGCGATATTACCGTCGGTAAAGGAGCCATCATCGGCGGCAATGTCTGGGTCAAACGGCCCGTCCCCTCGGGATATACCGTCATTACGGCCAATCCTGATTTAATATGCAAAACCCCAAAAACAGACGGGGGCATTTACGAGATATGACATGGATGAAAAGCTGATTAAAAAAATCGAACAACTAAAAGAACGCCGGAATGCGGTCATTCTCGCACATAACTATCAGCCCGGCGAGATACAGGACCTGGCCGATTTCACCGGTGATTCGTTAGGATTGAGCATCCAGGCTTCGCAGACGGATGCCGAGACGATCGTGTTCTGCGGCGTGTTGTTTATGGCCGAGACGGCCGCCATTCTATCGCCGGATAAAACGGTTCTACTCCCTGAAATAAATGCCGGTTGCCCGATGGCGGATATGATTACCGCCGAACAACTGCGCCAATTGAAACAAGAGCACCTGGAGGCCCTGGTGGTCTGTTATGTTAACAGCTCGGCGGAGGTGAAAGCGGAAAGCGATTACTGTTGCACCAGCGCCAACGCGGTCGAAGTCGTGAGCTCCTTGCCGGAAAATAAGCCGGTTCTCTTCGTGCCGGACCAGCATCTCGGCCAGTTCGTTGCCGAAAGGACCGGCCGGGATATCACCCTATGGCCCGGCTACTGCACGTCTCACGTTTACATAACGACGGACGATATCAAAACCGCCAAGGCAGAATATCCGGAAGCGGTCGTCATGGCCCATCCGGAATGCACCGAGCCGGTTAAGGCGTTGGCGGACGAGTTGCTCAGCACGAGCCAGATGCTCAAACTGGCCGCCAAGGGCGTCGCCACGCAGTTTATCGTCGCGACGGAAACGGGTATCATACACAGCTTGAAAAAACAGAATCCGGAGCTTGAATTCATCCCGGCCAGCAACAAAGCGATCTGTCCGAATATGAAAAAGATCAGCCTGGATAAAGTCATCGCTTCGCTGGAAGAGATGCAATACGAAATCAACGTCCCCGAAGCGATCAGCGCCCGAGCGAAAAAGGCGCTGGATCGAATGGTCGAGATATTGCCCAAGCACTAAATAAGGCAGAGACGATGGAAAAGAAGCTTCAGTATCATTTGGAAACACTGGCTTTGCATGCCGGACAAAAGGCGGATTCTGAAACACTCAGCCGGGCGGTCCCCGTGTATCAAACGACGAGCTATTGTTTCAAAGACTCCGATCATGCCGCGAATTTGTTTGCGCTGAGGGAATTCGGCAATATCTACACACGGCTGATGAATCCGACAACCGATGTCCTGGAAAAACGACTGGCGGCGTTGGAAGGAGGGGTCGGAGGTTTGGCGCTGAGTTCGGGGCAATCGGCGATCTACGTCAGTGTCCTCAATATTTGCGGGGCGGGCGGTCATATCGTTGCGTCGAACTCACTCTACGGCGGGACGATCAACCTTTTCACCCATACGCTGCCCAAACTCGGTATCAAGGTCACGTTCGTCGATCCGAGAGACCCGAAGAATTTCGCCAAAGCGATCCAAGACAACACCCGTCTGGTCTATGTCGAAGCCGTGGGCAATCCCAAAAATGATATCCTGCGATACGACCAAATCGCCGAGTTGGCACACGAACGCGAGATACCGGTGATCTGCGACAACACTGTTCCGACACCGATCCTTTTGCGGCCCATTCAGCACGGTATTGATATCGTCGTACATAGCTGCACGAAGTTTATCGGCGGGCACGGCACCAGCATCGGCGGAGCGATTGTCGATTCGGGCCAATTCGACTGGACGAACGGCAAGTATCCCGAACTGACCGAGCCGGATCCGAGTTACCATGGCGTCAAATACGTCGAATCCTTCGGCCCCATGGCCTATATCATCAAGGCTCGGACCCAGTTCTTACGTGATATGGGAAGCTGCATGTCGCCCTTTAATGCGTTTTTGTTCCTCCAGGGATTGGAAACGCTTCATTTACGGATGCCCCGGCATTCCGAAAACGCCCTGAAACTGGCGCAGTGGCTCGAAAACCAGGCACAGGTCACCTGGGTCAACTACCCGGGCCTCGAATCGCACCCGGACCACGCGCTGGCCAAGAGATATCTACCGAACGGCCAGGGCGCCATCTTGGGTTTCGGCATTATGGGCGGTAAAGAAGCCGGGATCAAATTCATCAATAACGTTCAACTGGCCAGCCACCTGGCCAACATCGGCGACAGCAAAACATTGGTGATCCACCCGGCCAGCACGACCCATCAACAGCTCAACGAAGATAAGCGGCTTGCCGCCGGCGTGACGAATGATTATATTCGTGTTTCTGTGGGCACGGAGCATATCGATGATATCATCGCTGATTTCATCCAGGCCCTAAAAGCAAGTCAACCATAGAAGGATAGCAACCGTAACATGATAAAAAAGTATTGGATTCCTGTTTTCGCGCTTGTTGCCAAGGTTGAGATGGCTTCGTCGCTTCGCTCCCGGCAATGACGAAAAACACGTTTGCGCGTCATTGCGAGCAATGCGAAGAAGCGCGCAGTAATCTCAAATGCTACGAAAGGACTTTTTCAACAGGCCCTTTTGCAGGAATGACCAAAGACGAGAAAAGAAACCATGTGGGAATATACAGATAGCGTGAAAGATCATTTTCTCCATCCGCGAAACGTGGGTGAAGTGGAAAATCCGGACGGTGTCGGAGAGGTCGGCTCTTTGGCCTGTGGCGACGCCTTGAAACTGACGTTTAAACTCGATGAGAACGGCAAGATCACGGACGCCAAGTTCAAAACCTTTGGTTGTGCCAGTGCCATCGCAACCTCATCGGTGCTGACCGAAATGATCAAAGGTCTGACCCTTGAGGAGGCCATGAACGTCACGAACAAGGATATCGCCGACTATCTGGGCGGTCTGCCGGAGCAGAAGATGCACTGCTCCGTCATGGGCCGAGAAGCGCTCGAGGCCGCGGTCGAGAACTACAAAAACGGCGGCAAGGAGAAACATGAGATTGAAGGCAAGGTCGTCTGCACCTGCTTCGGCGTCACCGACAAAGAGATCGAGCGCGTCGTGCTGGAAAACGATCTGACCACCGTCGAGGAAGTGACCAATTACTGCAAAGCCGGGGGCGGATGCGGCGGTTGCCAGACCGAAATCGAGAAAATTATCCAGAAAGTACAGGGCGACAAGATTAAAGAAGCCCCCATCCAGGCGCCTCGACGTCCGGGCAAATTAACGAATATTCAAAAGATGCAACTCGTCCAGCAGACAATCAACGAACAGATCCGACCCGCTCTGAGGGCGCACGGAGGCAATATCGAGTTGATCGACATCGAAGGCAACAAAATCACTGTCGCCTTCAGAGGTATGTGCGCTCAATGCAAACTGGCCGAGTTCACGATGAAAGAGGTCGTCGAAGCCAAACTCAGAGAATATGTGTCCGAAGAATTGTTCGTCGAAGAAGATGCCGATTCCGCGGGCCAGCCCCATAATCACAGAGGATAACCATGAGGACCATCTATTTCGATAATAACGCCACGACGAAGGTGGCCGATCAGGTACTGGAGGAAATCCATCCACTCTTTGGCGAGCTATATGGCAATCCTTCGAGCATGCACACCTTCGGCGGACAGATCGGGCGGAGAATTCGTCAGGCAAGAGAACAGATCGCCAACCTGCTCGGATGTGAGCCGAGTGAAATCGTTTTTACCAGCGGCGGCACCGAAAGCGACAATACGGCGATCAAAGGCGTATTAGCCGCTCAGCCGAATAGACGCACGATTATTACGACCCGGGTCGAGCATCCGGCCGTGCTGACGGTCTGCCGGGACTTGGAGAGTCACGGCTACACCGTTTTGGAACTGAACGTGGATAAAGAAGGACAGCTTGATCTTGACGAGTTGGAAAACCAGCTTGACGATGACACGGCCCTGGTCACCATGATGTACGCCAACAACGAGACGGGTGTCATTTTCCCAATCGACGACATCGCCGAGTTAGTCACCGATAAAGGCGCGATCTTTCACACCGACGCGGTGCAGGCCGTCGGCAAAATCCCGTTGAATCTCTCCCAAAGCGCCATCGATCTGCTTAGCCTGTCGGGACATAAACTGCACGGCCCCAAAGGCGTGGGCATTTTGTACGTCCGCAAGGGAACGCGTTTGTCGCCGTTCATGTTAGGCGGCCATCAGGAGGCGGGTCGAAGAGCCGGGACGGAAAACGTGCCGGGAATCGTCGGCATGGGTAAGGCGTGCGAATTGGCCGCGGAACACTTCGAAGCCGAAAACAACAAGGTCAAATCCCTGCGTGATAAGCTTGAGCGCGCGATCCTGAAAGACTGCCCCGACTGCCGGCTCAACGGTGATCCCGAAAACCGCCTGCCCAATACAACCAACATCAGCTTTGAGTACGTCGAAGGTGAAGCGATTTTGCTGATGTTGGATCAATACGGCATTTGCGCCAGCAGCGGCTCGGCATGCACGTCCGGTTCGCTGGAACCCAGCCACGTCCTGCGCGCGATGGGCGTGCCGTTTACCGCCGCGCATGGCTCCATTCGTTTCAGCCTGAGTCGCTACAACACCGAGGAAGAAATCGATTTCACGATCGGAAAACTCCCCCCGATCATCAACCAACTCCGCGAACTGTCACCGTTCGTCATGAAGTAGGAGCATATAAAGTGAATTATGCAATCGTTTTCGCATTAATTAGTTTTTTAATTCTCATTCATGAGCTTGGACATCTTATTGCCGCTAAGTTATCGAATATCCCTATCGAACGGTTCTCCGTTGGCTTCGGCCCAAAACTATGGGCATTTAGCAAAGGGCAGACGGAATATCG
>CAYZAT010000160.1:0-9940 GCA_964476475.1 uncultured Pirellulales bacterium | reverse complement strand
ACCGTTGAAATCTGGAACAAGGGGGATATCGACAATCTCAATATTCAGTGGGTCACGACACACGAGGGATTGCCTTATGAGGAATATAAGGGGCCTACGCCAGAACTCATCGCCCGCATCGTTCCGCTCCTGTTGGGAAAATATCTGCTTATCCCGCCATATGAGAGCCGACAAGTTCTCATTGAGGTTGACACCCGCGGTTTTGATCCGGGTCTCTACACGGATATTATTAACATATCAGCCAGTTCCAGCGGTGTACTCAATCCTGAGTTTGCCAGTAAGTGGATTCCAGGTATGTCGTTAGAAGATCTGACAAATATCGAACCATTGCACTTCCCTGCATTAAGTAAAACCATCTTCGTCGATTTGCAAGTACATCCCGTTGTGCTACCTGCGAAGGCGCGCTTTGGAGTCTATACCTGGAACGCCTCAGGTACCGAGTCTCCTGAGTACATCCGACTGCTGGCGGATCATAAGGTCAATTTCTTTGCCCTGACAGAGCCGAACTTCCGCATCGTTGACGACAGGATCGAACTGGATCTAACTGAAGATATCAAACGTAATATTTTAGCGACGAAACCACGTGGCCAGTTTATCTCAATTTATGGATTTGTCCAAAGGTTCAACCGAATAGCCAAAGAGGAATATGGTATTGATTTCATGCAAGGCGATTACACAAAATATCTGAAAGAGTACTTTCAAAAGTACATTGCGCTGCTGAAGGAAAATGGCCTGGATTATGATGATTATACTTTGCAGTTGTGGGATGAACCGTTGGATATGGAAACTTTTCACAAGATAAAACAAGTTTGTGACTTACTGCATGGAGTGAACCCTCAGGTCAGGTTCATGGTCGATCCGCTGTGTACGCTTCAAGACGGTTATGAGCTAATCGCCGAACATATCTCCATGTGGATTCCTCATAATGGAATGGTGTATGACTGTTATACGGATATACCTCTATTCGATATGGTTCAACGGGGATTTGATCCGAGCGAATGGGGTCGCGATAACAACAGAGCTATCCAGTGGTTTCTTCATACCCAGCGTATAGAACATGGGGCTTATTGCATGATGTACTCCCAATACGGTGGCAATAGCAATCTATGTCCTGTAGGTTACTTCCGTCATTGGCCTTGGAAAATGTGGTGGATGCGCTTCGATGGGATTACCTTCTGGACGTCATGGTATCTCACGAACGGATACGGTTCGGAATTTGGAATCAACAAAGGTTTGGTTGGTTGGCGCGAGGGAGTGGAGGATATACAGCACCTTTATTTGCTGAAAGATGCAATCGATCTGATGAAAGAAATGGGTGTTCCACAGGATCAGATTGCCAATTCTCAGAAAGTACTAGATCAATGTACCGACATGGGTGTTAAGTGGGATTGGTGGTGTACAAAGCCTTTGGAAGCAGAAGCCGCGATGAATCAGTCTCGTATTCTGATAATCAACGAATTACAGCGTCTTTGGGATGATCAATTGTTGCCATTTGATTTATAAATAGAATAGTGATTTGGGAGTACGATCTTTTTGGGATGGTTGAATAGGTACGCGCCGCTATTTTGATACAGAAAGCATATAAATATTGTTAGGATACAAAGGGGGCTATTTTGAGAAAGGAGAAACACGATGCGGAAGATGCTATTAATAGCGGGATGTATGGTGGGACTCTGTATTCTGTCGATCGTCTTTGCGGGTGATGTCGAGCAAGAGAAAAGCATTCCTCCTGAGAGCAACGATTCAGATCTCGAGGCCGTCGTCGAAGGTCTGACGAATAAGATCGTCGCTTTAGAAAAGAGGATCGAGGTGCTGGAGGAAAGTCGGCAAATCCCCTTCGTCAATCCGCCCATCATCACTATACCAAGATCCGTTCCGAAAGCATGGCGGAAAAGGGAATTTAACGGGATGCCCTACTACATCGTCCCCCTCGGCGAGGATCCATCGAAGCGATAACAACGGGATGAACACGATAAATAATCCTGTCTATCCTGTAATCCTGTCGTAAATAATTTGGAGAGATGGAAAGGAGGGAATCGGGTTATCCGGCTATCAGGATGTGGGAATCAGGAGACCTTTTCATTGATTATTGACAAATGACGATTGACTATCAAGTCAAGAAATAGCCTTTTCTCAGCGTTCTCCGCGATCCCGGCGGTAAGAGCCCAAAATCCGCGTCATCCGCGCAATCCGCGGTTACAAATAGTTTTCGACGGGATAACGGGATGAACAAGATAAGAAATCCTGTCTTTCCTGTCATCTTTTGCTTTCTGTCTCATATCAAGCCAAATGCATTCTCATTGCAGGTAGGCTGTTTTCTCCTTTTGCCGGACGCCAAACGGTTAAGGTAACGAACACGTGTCGAGTGCGCGGGGGTGGTTGGAGGGGGTTCCGTTGTGGTAGATTTCGTCGTCGGGCAGTTTCATGGCTTTGTTGTTGTGGGTCCAGCTTGAGAATTGCCTGGTGCGCTTGTCGTCGGGGAATGTGCGATAGAGGATGCCGGGGATGCCCCGTTCGAGCGATTCCAGCGAGCCATCCGGGCGGGCGATGCAGGTCGGCCATGAGGAATAATGGCCGGATGAGTTGCTCGCGATCACCCACATCAGGTTGTCCGAGGCCCGGACCCGGATCTCCGCGGGGATAATCTCGTCGAGAATGGTCTTGCCCTTGTGGTGGGCGTTATAGAAGGAATGGAACATGATGGTGACGCCTTTATGGCGATAGATATTGTACATCTCCGGGAAGCACGAGTCGTAGCAGATCAGGAAACCGAGCTTGAATCCCTTCAACTCGACCACCGCTATGTGATTGCCCGGCGTATAGTATCTCAAATCGCCGCCCGTGAGCATGGACTTGTCGTACCGATCGACGATCTTCCCCTCGTCCGAGATGATATAGAGGCAATTCAAGGGCTTTTCATTTTCGCTGATATAATGCGCCGATCCGAGAACGACCCAGATGCGATGCTTTTTGGCGAGCGACATAATCTGGTGCGTCTGGTCTCGCAACGTCGCCCAATCTAAATCGTCGAAGGAGGGGACGTCTTTGGGCGGATAGCCGCTGAGCGCCGCTTCGGAAAATTGAATGATATCCGCCTTATTCGCAGCCGCCTCTGCAATGAATCGCTTCACGTAGCCGGCGTTGCTCTCGATATTCCCGCCGACGGGGAACTGGCACGCGGCCACTTTCAGCGTTTCCTTCGAGTCGCTTTTTCCCGCCATGCCCATCAAAAATAGAATCGCCAGCAGCGATATTCGCCACAAAACAGAAGCCGCGCGTTGGAACTGAACATGATCTGCTTTCATCATAGATCCTTTCTGCCATGTAATAGATGACTTTGCCGGTTTTACCTTTCGGCGCTTTTAGTGTATTATACGCATTGTAAATAATAAATGCGCCTGTATAAGTCATTTCGAGCGCAGCAAAGCGGAGTCGAGAAATCTGTTTGAATAGATTTCTCCGCTTCGGGCCACTTCGCGGCCCTCCGGTCGAAATGACACGGGCGCAAACATCAAATACAGGTGGCATTACGGAGATTTGATTATGCATCGACGTGAATTCTTGAGCACAATGGCCGGGACGTCTTTGGCCGCTTTGTCGATTAACGCACTATCAGAAGGCCGGGAGTCCGATGATGAACGGCGCGCCAGGGCGTATCTTCGCACGATTCGACTCAATCGCCAGCGGGTGGAGGATTTTATCTCGGGCGAATACGGACCCAGGGACAAGCGGCCCGGCGAGGTCTTTCAATACGATGCCGAATTAGGCTGGGTCCATCACGAGGCCGTCGGCAGCACCGGCGTCGATGGTACTAAAGTATTCTACAACTACGAATCGGACGGCGCCCGCAAAGTGATTAACTTCCCCGGCCGGCCCAGTCGGATTCGCACCTACGGCGATAGCTTCACGCATTGCAGCCAGGCGAACAACAATGAAACGTGGGAAGAGTACCTGGCCGCCCACCTCCAGGAGCCGGTTCGCAACTACGGCGTCGGCGGCTACGGGGTCTATCAGGCCTACCGAAGGATGCTCAAGGTCGAAAAGCAAATCCCGGGCGGCTACATCATCCTCAATATCTGGGACGACGATCACTACCGGAACCTCGACGCCTGGCGGAGCATCCGGTTCGGCTACGGCTCGCGATGCGGATTTACACTGCCGCACTTGAGGGTGGATGTGGCGAAAGGTCGTTGCGAGCAGAGAGAGAACGTCTCGAAGACGCCGGACGATCTGCACAAACTGTGCGACGAAGATTACCTCTGGCGCACGTTTAGGGACGATCCGGTGTTGAAGATGGTCATGGCCGCACGCAAGGGCGGCGGGAATATCTCGGACGAGCTGGTTAATCCCGTGGCGGTAACGTTCGGAATTCCCGATGAAAAGATCGCCGATACTGAGATGGCGAAAAAAATCAAAAAAATCCATACCGAAGCGGCGCTGTTCGCCACCCGCAATATCGTCACGTGGGCGGAGGCATTCGCCAAAGAGGCCGGTAAGAAACTGATGATTATGCTTTCTTTCGGCCGGGGTAACGTGGCGAACGACTTATCCGGAAGGCCTCGTTTTGATCGGAGTTTCGTCGATTGGTTAGAGGGTAAGGCTTATCCGGTTATTGATATGCGGGACGCCTTCGCCGAAGATTACAAAAAGGTCAAGGTCGATGTCAATCAAGACCTCAAGCCTTTCTACAACGGCCATCATACGCCCAGAGGCAACTTCACTACCGCCTGTGCGATCAAGGATAAGATCGTTCAATGGCTCGATCCCAAACCCAAGCCTTATTTATGAGCTAATCGAAATAGCCCCTGCTTTTCGGAAAATCATATTGACTTCACGGAGGAGCCTACCGAGCAGGGGCTTTTTCTTTGTTCTCTATCATCCTTGATATTCTTACGTCCTATAATACTTAACTCTATTCGGCAATACGCCACACATTTCAAAAAGTTCGTCCGTTCGATTAAAAATCGCCGACTTTGATTTTTCCCATGTCGTACCACCCGTCGGGCTGCCGGCCTTCAATCGCCAGCTTGACTTTGGGCGTATCGATGCGCTCGTCGAGGACGCCGATTTGCAGGTGATATTCGCCCTGGTCGATGTCGGCCGGGATGCTCACGGCGGCGTCGTAGAGGTTGTCGCCGGGCAGCCACGTGCGAAGGTCGGCATCGGTTACAAGGAGGACGTCCTTCTCGGAATGGTGAAGGCGAAACGCCAATCGGAAGGGCCGATAGCACGGGGCGACGCCCTTGTTCTCCCACCAGGACGTGAATGTGAGATCGCCGCCCGGCTTGATCTGGGCCGGGTAGGTGAGTTTGCGCAATACGAAGCGGTACCCCATGCGCTTGAGCCACCGGTTCACCTGCGGCCACCATTCGTCGGGTACGGCGGAGGACTTCGCATTAAAAGAGGAGATATGCCACTTAAGAGATTGGTCGATGATATAATCGACGTCCCAGCCTTCGTCCTTCCAGTGCTGCATGACCCAGCAGACTTCGAGCGAGACCGGCGCCTTTTTCCAGGCGTCCTTCATCCCGAAGTTGATAATCGCCTGCGGATAGTAATCCAACATGTGGTTCCAGGTCGGGCCGAACCCGCCCATATCGCCGAGGCAATCCACCCTCCATCCCACGTTGCGCTTCGACAGGCCGTACTTGTTGGTCTTCTCATCGGTCAGGAGCATAACCAAATGCGTCTTCTTAAAGGCGTCAAGATAGCTGTCCACGAGCAATTCGCGCGTCTGCTGAGTCAGTTGTGCCGATCCGGCGCCCTCGCCCCAGGCGCCGACGATGGATAGATCGACGCTTTCCAGCGCGGGGTGTCCGTCATAGCGGAGGCCCAGGTCGCGGATCATATCGCCGAAATGCTCGACGTAGCGCACGTCTTCCGGATTCGTGCGCCATTTTTTGACGGGCAGATTCTCCTCTTCGCCCATTATCTCCCGGTACCAGTCGGGCACATCCCTTTCGGCCCCGGTGCCGTACGGCGCGATGCGAAGCAGTAACGTCTGGCCGCGAGCCGCCGCGGTCTCGAGCGCCTTATCAATGAGATCCCATCGATATTTGTCGCGGGCCGGCTCGATGAATTTCCAATACACCCGGAAGTAGGCCAGCGACGTCATCGGATGGTCTTTGTTGGTCAGGTCGCCGTCGAATTCCTGATAAACAATTGGAAATCCCTCGGTCCATTTCTTGCCTTCATTGAGCGTGTCGCCGTTGAATCGTTGAAACGTCATAAACCCGATCCCTGGATTGACCAGGACGTCGTCAATCTCCTCCGGCCGGACGGTAACCATTTTTTGCGACAAGGCCGTCACAGGCAACAGTATTATCAAAACAAAAGACAATTGATACATCGTACGCATTTGCTCTTCCTTTCTAATCCCCATATTCAACAAGGATAATCTCGAACACATTCAATCGGGGCAGGGCGACCTGTATTTCGCCCGACGATTTATGGGTTGGCTTGAGTCGACGCCGGTCGGTCAGCGAAGTGATCCGTTTGATCGGGCGGGATGTCTTCAGACTGATCCGAATATTCTCAATGGGAATCGGCGGGTGGAACGAGTTTTCCAGCCGGCCCGAATGGTTGTAGAGCGCGATCCATTCGAATTGGCCCTTCGGATCCTTCCGATGCGTCGCTTCGATCAGCGGGGATGCCTCGATCTTCAATCGCCGCCCCGTTTGCAGCACATTATCCAGCACGCCGACCGCCAATATTGGATGGCCCAGGTTGCCCCATTCGCGGTACATCGCCCCGATCCGGAATGGAAACGCCGCCGCCATCCCGTCGCCATGCCAGCGCATCAGCAACGCCGGAATATCGGAAACCGATTTGTAATAGCATTTTTCGGGCGGGCCGTACATGACATCGTGAATCAGGCGCAGCATTTGGCCCGTTCCCGATGCCGGCTCGTATTCATGAAAATCGCCGCGCAGATGGACCAGGTCGAAATCTTTCAAGCCGTCGATGGCCAATTGTCCCTTGTCCTCGGGACGAATCCGCAAGTACATCGAATGACGCATGGGCCAGGTTTTTTTCAGGGCGGGCCGTCCCATACAGGCTAATGCATCGGGGATGCGGCCGCTCAGGAGGAGTTTTCCGCCATGAGCCACGAAGCTATCCATCGCACGCGCATCGCCGGCCTTGACGCCGCCGCTTTCGGGAACGATCAGCGCCTTGTAACGCTTCAGGTCGGAATGCCCGAACGAAACGAGGTCGAAGGGAATATGGTTCTCGGAAAGGATTTGTACCCAGCCCCAGTAATCGTCGCCGTCCCGTCGAACGAGGCCCACCTCGGCGGCAGAGTCGGTATGCAGCAGCCATTTTTCGTTGGCCGCGTGGAAGCGATAAATATTGCTGATCGGCCCGATACCGGCGCGGTCTTCAAGGCGCTGGAGCGGCCCGATGCAATAAAAGTCGAGCCATGCGCCGTTGACCATCTGTTGCCACAACCGGCGCGAGTGCAGGTACGGCGCCGCGGCCGAATGGCGGAAGATCATCTGATAGAAATGGACTGATGCGTTTGCCAATTGTTTGTTCTCGGTGGTCAGCAGCGTCCACTGGGCGCGTTCCAGGTCGTCCCAGGTCTCCTGCCCTAACGGCGCGCCCGATTCTTTGCGAATCACGTCGATATATTTGGTCGTATAGGTGCAGATAACCGTCTCGGGTCGGATCGACTTGATCAAATCGCGCACGCGGGCGAACTGGCGATCGATCTGGATGCGCTTCCACTCCTGATGCTTGCGCAGCGCCTGCGGATCGCCATCATGCTTTGGAAGATCGAGCCCGCAGAAATCCTTAAACGACGCTTTGCAGTTTTCGCATTGGCAGATGCCGTGGAAGTTCCGGCTGTAATCCACCTGCGGAAAGCCGATCATGTTGAAGAACACGCCGTCCAGCGGGTACGTCGTCAACGCTTCTCTCAATATTTCCAGCAGATACTGTTGCTGGTAGTCGCCCATCACGCAGGTATACACCTGGCCGTTATAGTTGACGTGCTCGCCCTTTTCGCTGACGTAGAGCCATTCGGGATGCCGGGCGGCGTACGTCTCGTTGATCTTGCTGAAATCGAACCGGCCGATCATCTTGATCCCGGCCTTGTGGAGCTTTTCGAGCGTCTCGCCGACGAGGTCGCCGTCCATAAACGTATTGCGCCAATGATACTCCAGTTCCGTCGGATAGTTGGCGACAATCCCACCGACATTGAACAGCACGATATTGGCGCCGAAGTCTTTGGCTTCGCGCACATACTGATCGGTGTCCATCGTCGCGTCGATCTCGCGAAGATTCGTTTGAACCAACCGGTGGGGCGTCAGCCACCAGTCCGCCTCATCCGCCGCCTGAATGTGCTGAGCAAATAATATTGACCCCATCGAAACCAGGGCGATCGTCAGTACCATTCTCGACAAAACGTTCCGGCCCATCTTTTCAACTCCTTTTTAAACATCATTGATACGAACCCCCAACCTGTCGATTATATGTGACAGGATCACAGAAAATACAGGATTATTTATCACGTTCGCACCCACCCATTCCCAAGCCCGACCCACAACAACAAAGCCATGAAACTCCCCGCCAACGAAATCTACCACAACGGCACCCCCTCCAACCACCCCCCCGGCGTTGGATACGCGCTCACCACCGCAGCCGGCCAAGATCAGGTACGAACGACAAAAGGTCCTTTTGCAGGTAGATTTTCAGATAGCCCGTGTGGTTCATGGGGTCGTTGATCTTGATATGCAATGCTCGTGCTGTGATGACTGAGAGCGTTTCTAATGGTCTTTGAAATGTGTCATCCAGGCCGGCCAATCGCCTGGCTGGACACCGCCGGCCATCGTCCAGGGGCCGGCCGTGTTGTAGGCGCGATGCCATTTGAAGGTCCACAATTCTTTGAGACCGGCTTTCCGAACGGACCAATCGAGAAAGGCCATGTTGATGAAACCGTCGTGTCGATCGATGCAGATGCGTCTCATATGCTGCATACCCTGCCATGCCATGTCCTGTACTTCCGGGGGGGTATCCGTATGTCTCGGGAATACATTGAATCGGAGGGCATCAAAAAAAAGGGGCACATAGCCGGCGCCGTTCACATTCGGAGTTCTCCAATTGTAGATCGTCTCAAAATTCTCGTACACGGTCGTGTACGACGGAGGCGGATTTTCCACCCAGCCGTTTATCCCGTAGCTGCCCCAGTCCCCTTCGGGGGCATACCCCTCGCCCCAGAATGTCCCCCAGGCCGAAAACACATTCCACTGGGCAGATGCATTGCCGTTCTCGTCGATCAGAGGTTTCATGGCCGTCGGGCAGCAGCGCAGGTTATGGTCGTTCTTGTAATACGATCTCAGCGCATTCGTCCAGTGATTGGTGTGTCCGCTACCAACCCCTGCCTGGAAGCGGCCCTCATGGTCTTCAGTGTACATTGAAAAATAAAGGGTCCATTGTTTGAGATTCGCCCGACAGGCGATTGTCTTTCCCTGTTTCTTGACGCGCTGTAGTGCAGGCATGAGAATCGCCATCAGCAGGGCAATAATGGCGATCACAACCAATAACTCGATGAGTGTGAATCCTCTTGGCTTAGCCATAAACATACCTCCAATGCTTCTGTCGATGAAACTGAGAATCAGTAATAATTATACATGTTGTCAGGCCAGAATTCAAATAAGAGTTCAACCGGTTAAGTGTTTTTCTACTTCCCACTCGCTACCGTATTCGATCAAAATCAGAACAAAGCTGGAAAGGGCCGATTTGATAGTAAATTATTGGGTATCCCTGAACAAAAAATCCATCGGAATGTCGATCTTCCCACTAAAATGTTCATTTTCACTTTTTTTGAAAAATTATGAAAAAAACCATCAACATTTACCCGGTGAGATACGCCCTGTGTGCAGAAAGGCAGAATATATTTGTTCTGAGTTAAAACAATGGATATTTTATAAGTCAACAA
>CAYZAT010000159.1:0-9950 GCA_964476475.1 uncultured Pirellulales bacterium | reverse complement strand
GGAGCATAGTTGAGCCTCGCGGCTCTTGTGAAGTCCCTGCCCGACCATCCTCTCAAGATGGCGGGCAGGGACATTCATTTCAATCCATCACGATTCAACCGACACGACACCATAGGCAATTCCTAACATTTCAGCATTCTTGACGGATAGAAATACGGATGACCAAGCAAGATCAATCAATGCCCCGCGAGACGACTTGCAAAGGGTCCTATTCAATGGTTGCAGGAAAACACAGACAACGGTATCTTGTACTCTATCCAGGTATCTAAGGCTTCTTATGTTTGAGAGATAAGAAAAGCAGTGGCGAAAGAAACTGAACATTACGAACAACGCATTCAAACGGTATGCCTGCTGATTCTGACGGCCTTAGGTATTACCGGGGCCCTGTATTTCTTTAAAGGGGTGCTGATCCCGTTTGTCCTGGCCGTTTTCCTGACGCTCTCTTTAGGTCCCATTATCGACCTCCAGATGAAATGGCTTCGTATTCCACGTCGCACGGCCATATTTACGACGATCGCCCTCGGTTGCGCGATTCTTGCCCTGGCGATACTGCTCGTTACAGCAGCCGTCGATCAGATGGTACAAAATCGCGACACCTACGGTAAACAGTTCCAGCAACTGCTCTTCCAGGCCCGGGGCCTGCTTCCGCCCGACTGGACCATGGAACCCAATGAGCCGATTCGTGAGACGAAGGAACCGGCTCCCACTCTCGTTCCAACAGTACTTGATCCTAACGATCCGATGTCGGATCCCAACGAACCGGTATATGATCCCAACAATCCAATTTTTGACCCCAACGAACCGGCACAAACCCGCGGTGATCCATCCGCCCGGCTCATTCGTATTCCGACCAATACGATCCGAAAAGCACTCACCGATATCGCCAGCAGTGTCATGGGCGTGATTTCAAACAGTCTGCTTGTAGTGATTTTCATGGTCTTTATGATCGCCGGCAAAGGTTTACAAAAGGCCCCGGCCGGCAGCTTATGGTGGGAAGTGGAAACCCGCATCAAGCGATACCTTCTCACGATGCTGCTCACCTCCGGCGTCACGGGCGTCCTGGTCGGATTCGTGCTCGAGATCCTCGGTGTGAATCCCGGATGGATGTTCGGTTTCCTCGCCTTCCTGTTGAATTTCATACCGAGCATCGGCTCAGTCATCGCAACGATTCTCCCTCTACCGGTTGCCTTGATCGATCCGGAACTCGGTCTCGCCTCGAAAATATTAGTCCTGGCGATCCCCGGCGGTATCCAGTTTTTCATCGGGAATATCATTCAACCGAAACTCATGGGCGGATCGCTCGATCTGCACCCGATTGTCGTGCTGCTATCGTTGATCTTCTTCGGCACGATCTGGGGGATCATTGGGATGTTCTTAGCTGTGCCGATTACGGCCGTCGTCAAAATCTTCCTCGAACGTTTCGGCTACACCCGCGCGATCGCCGAACTCATCGCCGGAAAGACCGATATGCTGACGAAAAGCCGTCCGTCGGACGATGGATAATTTCGTCTGTACCGGAAAGAAAGCGGTTTTCTATGCTAAAAGACCGCTTTGATTATCCTTTTTTGGGACTTTTTGTTTGGCAAAGTCCGCCCGTCGAGTTAGAATTCTAAAAAGCTTTGGCTAAATGGAGTGAATATCAATCAAAAAGTAAAGGAGTATAACGATGAAAAAGATTTTGGTTCTTACGAGTATCATCGCCTCGACGCTCCCCCTGATTCTGACGGGCTGCACGGACCGTGCGGAACAGGAACGTCTCCAGAACGAATTGACCAGCGCAAAAGCGGCGGCTAAAAAGGCGGCCGAAGACGCCACGAAAGAACGTGACGAGCTAACGGCCCAGATACAAACGCTCACCGAAGAACGCGATGCATTGCAGGCACAAGTCAATGAACAGAGCCAACAAGCTGATGCGCAAGAACAATTGCGGAAGCAGGCCGAAGAATTAACCGGCACACAAAAGAAATTGCAGGAACAGCTCGCCGCCGTGACCGCCGAGCAACAAACGCTTCGGCAGAATCTGACTGAAGCAACCCGCTCGCGCGACACGTTGCAGCAGGAAGTTGCGGCCCTCTCGAAATCTCGCCAGGCGGCTGTCGCTGAGACACAGAAAGCACAGGAGAAAATCGACGAGCTGACGACAAAGCTACAGGCCGAGACGACGAAAGTGAGTGACCTTCAGGAACAACTGCAAAATGTAGCGGTTAACATTGAAGAGGGTGTGGAAGCCCCGACGATTCGCGCCATTGAGAGTCCCGTCATCCGCAGCTTTACCACTACGCGCCCGCGGGTCAGCGCGGGCCAGAAGTCCACGCTGAGCTGGTGGGTCGTGGACGCGGATAGGGTACGCATCGAACCGAACGTCGGCACCGTCGGCGCGTTGGGCTCACGGACCATCGCTCCAACGAAAACCACGACGTTTACCATCATTGCCACAAACGAAAATGGTGAGAGCAGAGTCACCCGGCGAATCGAAGTTCTCTAACAACACCCTTCTCCGCTTTTCGATGTCGCGTCTTCATAAAAGGCGCCGAAAGCGCGCTTGGTGTGCCGGGAGGTCTTTTCGCCTGAAATAATCTTCATACCGTCATGGAGGAAAGTGCAAAGTGAAAGTCACTCTACAGCAAGTCGTTTACTTCGGATGGATCGTGACGGGTATCGTTTTGGTCGCCCTGACGGTCAGTCACTTTGGGAACATAGACCGGATCGAACGCCTGGAAGAAACGAACCGACAGCTTGCCGAACAGCTTCACCGGGCCAAAAACGAAGTGGATGAAAACAAGCCAACGCGTCCCATCGAGGTTTTTAGCTGGGACATCGAAGCCATGAAAAGAGCGGGACTGAAAGAGCCGCTAAAAGATATTGTCTCCGACTTAAAACGACACAGAGAGCTGATCCCATACGGAGGAAGCTTGGGCGGGACCATGAATTTCTATGGCGAGAGCAAAATGTGGATCCTGACAAACAAGTGGGTGCTCGCTTACTTCGAAGACGGTCATAGCGGAGGATATCTCCTGCTCGAATACGACATCACAAAGAACGAAGGGATCCAGTGGAAAATTCTGGCCTCTTACCTCTCTTAAAAATCCTCTCGTCAAGAAACAATGCCGGACTCAAAATCCCCGTCCGGCCCACATCATGAAAAAAAGGCCGTAAGCATTATGCTTATGGCCCATTGGTTCATCATTGATGTTTATTCACTTGTGAGAAATCCTGTGAGAACTCAGTCCGACAGAGGCGGCGGACGAATTTGGAAGGGTGAATATCTCTGTTCTCGTACTTGGTCTTGCCTCGCCGGCTGAGGCGCGAGCGTCCAGTCCATGTGGATTGTCACCCAGTCGCCGAACATGGCCAGGATCATCCACATCACTTCGAATTCGTATCTATGTACTTTCATCCGTTACCTTCTAAAAAACCATTGGTTGTATCGACCCATGCGTAATTTTTTCCTTAATCGAATCTGCTTCGTATCATCCTGTTCGAGACAGCAAAAAGGATCATCGACCTCCTATAAAAGGCGGGTAACAGCGTTTAAAAAGCAACCTATTGATCAGGCACGTGCCGGGTTATTCCCGGCGGAATTTAAAAGCGCCATTTTTGATGCTAATTTGCCAATTTTTAAGAGACGCGCTCTCCAACCTCATAAATGTCAAAAATCACCCGGCTTTTCATAATAAAAGTGAAAAAAAATTTGTCCCGGTCATTCAAAGCAGAGAATTTCACCAGAAACAACTTGTGAATATCTTCTGAATCCAATGATTCGGCTTGAGAAAACCGCATACGGTGTTAGAGTGACAGGTCAGAGTGAATAATATGGCCGTGAGACCGATATTCTCATTCATTGCGGCTATGGAAGCAGGAAACGAAGACGTGCAAAAAAGCAAAAGGAGAAATCCGATGGGTGTTCACAGCTTTGAGGGTGTCAAAATAGACAATGCGCCGCGCGAGGTGATTCCGAAGTGCCCCTATTGTCAAAAAAAACTCGACACGATTTGGATCAAAACCAAAGGGATCGGCATTGTCGAACAAAAACAGCTCATCCTATGCCCCCACTGCGAAAGTTTTCTGGGCTTCGGGACATTCTCCCTTTAGCCGATGTATGCTCCCATACGAAAAGAAAATCCCCGCACGATGAAAAAGGAATAATTAGAGAGGGTTTACTTCGTTCTTTGCAGCAGGGCCCGGGCGAACTCGCGGAGGATGTCGGCCTTTGGGCCGAACGGCTTCAATGCGGCGACGGCTTCGGATGTCACCTGCTCCTGGAGTTCTCTTGCCGTTGCCAATCCCACCACCGCCGGGTAGGTGCACTTGGCGGCTCTGAGATCCTTGCCGGCGGTTTTGCCTAACTGCTCGCTCGATGCCGTTTCATCGAGAATGTCATCGGCGATCTGAAAGGCCAGACCGATTTGTAAACCGTAATCGCACAAACAATCGAACTGCTGTTGCGTCGCGCCGCCACAGATCGCACCCATCGCAGCGGCACATCGGAACATCTTAGCGGTCTTGTGAACATGGATATATTCCAGGATTTCCTTCGTACCGGTAAACTCCTGAGCCTTCAAGTCCGCCATCTGCCCGGCGATCATTCCGGACGCCCCGGCGTCCTCGGCCAACTGACGAATGAGTCTGACCGCGACGGCGGGGGAGTCGATCTCCTTTGCAAGAATCTCGAACGCCAGCGTTAAAAGCGCATCGCCCGTGAGAATGGCCGTCGCTTCATCGAAGGCTTTGTGACATGTCGGCAAGCCCCGCCGCATGTCATCATCATCCATCGCGGGCAAATCATCATGGATCAACGAATACGTATGCACCATCTCAATCGCCGCCGAAGCGATTTCGGCATTGTGATGGGTCCGCCCGCCGACCAGCTCACAACACCAGAGCAGCAAGACCGAGCGCACCCGTTTGCCCGGCGATTCAAGCGTGTACCGGACGGCCTCTTCTAAATCGCCATGGAGGTCCTGAAGATCCAATATCCGCCGGAGTGTCTCGTTGACGGATTCGGCTTTCTTTTGTAATTGAACTTTGAAGTCACTCATGGAAGTACTGCCGCCCATATTCGATTGCACCCTAACTACCTGCTATTGACAATTGTCGATACTTGGGCCATAGTAAGAAACAAACGACAAACAGTAAAGTGCAAAATGATTCTGATTCTTGGTGTAACGGCATCCGGAAAAGGGCGATTAGCCTTCGATTTAGCAAAGCGTATCGATGCGGAAATCATCAGCATCGACTCGATGAAGGTCTATCGGCGGATGGATATCGGCACCGCCAAACCGCCTATGGAGGCTCGTCGGCACGTTCGGTATCATTTGATTGACGTCGTCGAGCCGAGCGAGTCGTTCAGTGTGGGCGCCTTTCACGATGCGGCGACGGAAGCTATTGAACAGATCAGAAGCCGAGACAAAAGGATCATCGCCGTCGGCGGAACCGCCCTGTACATCAAGTCATTACTCTATGGCCTCTTTGAAGACGCCGGGAGCGACGAGCGGATACGCGCCGAGCTTCGGGCGAGAGCAGAAGCCGAAGGTCTGACCAAGCTGCATCGCGAACTGACGAGCATCGATCCGGCGGCGGCTGACCGTATCAATCCTAACGACGCGCGTCGCATCATTCGTGCTCTGGAGGTTTATACGATTACAGGCAAACCCATTTCGAGTTTTCAGAAGCAATGGGAAGCGCCACAGACGAATGACGACTGGACAATCATCGGTTTGCGGAGAGAAAAGGCCGATGCCAGCAGTCGGATCAATCAACGGGTCAAAAAAATGATCGAAGCCGGGCTCGTCGATGAGGTCAAAGCCCTTCTGGATGAGGAGAAACCTCTGAGTCAACAGGCCCGGTGTGCGATCGGCTACGCCGAGATCATCGAGCACCTGAATGGCCGGATGGATTTGAAAGACGCCGTCGAAAAGATCAAGATCAACACCCGCAGATTGGCCAAAGGCCAGCGAACCTGGTTCAAAACCTTCCGCAACGTCCACTGGCTCGACGTGGCATCCGATGAGCCAAGCGAAGATATTTTTGAACGAACGAATACATTATTGGACCCTATCTCATGAAACCGGAGAAAGGAGTATCAGATGAATCGTAGAACATTCTTACAAGCAGTGCCGGCGTTTGCGGTTATGGCCGGCACAACAACCACTCCCGCTCAAGATTTGCAGCCGATTACGCTTGTCAAACCCCAAAAGGACGGCGGTAAATCCGTTTTGGCCGCCTTGCAGGAAAGGAAAACAACCCGCAATATTAGCGAGAAGCAACTCCCGCCCCAAGTGTTGTCCAATCTTCTTTGGGCGGCCTTTGGCGTGAATCGAGAGAGTGGATCGTTTGGAAAGCCGGGACGAACGGCCGCCTCGGCCAGCAATTCGCAGGAAATCGACCTTTATATCGCCCTGCCTGAAGCCGTCTATCTCTATGAGGCGATCCCACACCGCCTGACGCCCGTCGTCGCCGGGGATTTTCGTCGGAGATCCGGCAGACGTTCGGCGGCGCGAGCGCCGGTCAACATCTTCTATGTCGTGGATCGCACCCGATACGATGAGGGGCCGGGCCAGCCCGATCGAAACATAGGAGATCCGGAAGTGCAAAAGTCGTATTACTATGTCGCGACCGGACTTATCGCCTCAAATGTGTATCTGTTCGCCGCCTCGCAAGGCTTAGCCGCTCATTTCCACAATTGCGATAAGCAGAATACGGCGAGAGAATTCAAGCTGCGCCCCGAACAAAGCGTTCTGTTTTCCCAAACCGTAGGCTATCCGGCATAGAACCGATCTGAGCAACGAATATCAATTGTATTATAGGACAATACAATGCGTATCGGCATTCAAACCTGGGGTTCCGACGGGGATATTCGTCCATTTATCGCGCTCGCCGGCGGCCTGCGAGGGGCTGGACATGATGTGACTATCGCAGTTACCAGCGTTGACAACAAGGATTACGGTCCGCTCTGTCAGGCACTAACTGTGCGGTATATGAAAGTCCCCGAGCAGACCGATTTTGATCCCATCGAAATCGTCAGGAAGATCAAAGGGAAAAAGAATATTAACTTCCTGAAGCTCGTCATGCGGGAATTGTATTATCCCTATCAGGAACAGATGTATGCAACCGCCCTGTCGCTCTGCCGGGACAGCGACGTTCTCATCAGCCATTTCCTCGCCCATCCGATGAGAGCGGCGGCTCTGAAGACGAACACTCCCCTGGTCACGGTGATCCTCTACCCCGGCTTTGTGCCTACGGCTTTTGCAGCGCCGCCGGGTCTCCCGAACCTTGGCCGATGGATCAATCGGCTGGGATGGGAACTTGTGCGGAGTATCCTTGATCTCGCCTTGAAGAAAGATATTCAACGCTTTTGGACGGACAAGGGATTACCGCCGTTCAGACATATCCTTCCAGATACCTGGCAGAGCGAAACATTGAACCTTCTCGGTATCAGTTCCGTTCTTTGCCCCCAGCAGCCGGACTGGGGAACGCAATTCCGGATTTGCGGATTCTTTGCGATACCCGATGAAGCCGAACCCTGGACGATGCCCGTTCACTTAGGAGATTTTCTCGACGAAGGCGAACCGCCCGTCTATCTGACGCTCGGTACGGCCCAGTCCTTCGCTCCGGATTGGAATAGGCAATTGCTTACCGATGCGGCGCAGAAATCCGGGCGCAGAGCGCTGGTCCAAACGTCTTCTGAAGACGATCCTGTAGATTGCCGGGACGAAACAAACCGAATCTACTTCATCGGTCGAACGCCGCACCATCAAATCTTCCCGCACTGCGCCGCCGTCGTGCATCACGGGGGAAGCGGCACGACCCACTCCGCGGCCCGGTCCGGCTGCCCATCGATTGTTGTTCCCTTTACAGACGAGCAATACTTTTGGGCTATGGCATTGCATCGTCTCGATATCGCCGGCAAGCCGATATGGTACACACGCGCAACAAGCGAAAAATTAGCCAAACGAATCCGCTCCGTGCTGGTATCGGAGGAAACCCGTGAAAGGGCAAAACTGATTGGAAAGCAAATTCGACAAGAAAACGGCGTATCACAAGCTGTCGAATTCATTGAAGAAATGCGAGTCGGGCAGTGAGTCCGTTGCCGCGATCAGACCGTCAGTAACTGCTCGCGGGCTCGAAGAACAGCGGCGGTGTCTCCAAGAACGAGTTGCTTGATCAAACTAGACGGAATCCGCGTCATCCCCATACCGAAGACTTTTTCCTCCACCATCGCGGCGATCATCCGCGCCGTTTGTCGGTCCATATCCTGCTCGACGATCAGGTCCTCGGCGATCCGGGATTTATCCCATTGGCAACGAACGCCGGTCTCCTCGGTCCCGACGAAAAATTCAGCATCTTTTAGATTCTGGATATCAACGAAGATCACTTCAGTTCGGGAACGTTTTAACCTGCGCCTGTAGTGATGCTCGCTCAAAGCCGTCGCGGCGGCCTCAAAACCCGTGGACGCCAGGACGACCTGAATCATCGAAAAGATCTCGCTGCTGTTCACGCGACGCCGGCCTTGCTCGTGGTACAGAAAATAAGTGACCACCTCAGCAAACTGCTCCGCCAAATCGATATTCGCGTCACCGACCGCACCGAGCGCATTATTAATCGTGCCTACGACCTTCGTGTGCAGATATTGCTCAACCGTACCGTCGGCTTTTACCACTTTGAGCTGTGCTTGCATGAACGTCTTTCGCCTCCCTGCGAACTCATCATACATCCTCACCTTGCCGCCCGTCCGGACGTCTCAAGCCGGCACCCCAAAACCCGGCTACTCCTCAAAGAGCATCAACTGAGCGGGCGGCTCCGTGTCGGCAATCGCTTCACTAATCTCCTGAATCAGCTCGCCGGCATCCCTGAAATCGCGGTAAACACTGGCAAAGCGAATATACGCCACCTTGTCGATCCGCCGGAGCCGCTTCATCACACTTTCACCGATGAACGTCGATGAAACCTCCTTGTCAAAGCTCTGAAAAATCTTCTCCTCAACCTTGTCGGCGATTCGCTGAATCTGCTCGACCGAGACGGGCCGTTTATAACAGGACTTCTGCAAACCCTCGACGACTTTACTTCTGTCATACGGAACGCGGGAATTGTCTTTCTTCACGACGTAGAGTTTAAAGGTCTCACTGATTTTCTCGTACGTCGTAAAGCGCTTCCTGCATTCCAAACACTGCCGGCGACGTCGAATCACTCGGCCGCCGTCGCTTGAGCGCGAATCAAGCACCTTGTCACGATCTTCCTTACAAAAAGGACACTTCATCTTGTATCTCGCATCCTTTAGGGCGCGCCGTCTTCGAGATACATTTCAGAGTCGAGGCCTCAATTACCTTCACCATCATCACATTCTATCAGGCTTACATTGCCCCCCTTCACGAGGCACCCATCCGTTCAACACGGATAAGCTTGCCAAAGCCCATCAACTCCACATATAGTACACCCTTTTAATTGTAACTACAATATATAGAGCGTCAACAAAAATTTTCCGGTTTCTTCCAAATAAAGAAGACATGGATTGACATTCACAGGAGTGATAAAAAAAAGCCTCTGCGTGGAGAACGCAGAGGCCAACTCGGAAAGAAACTTATACAACCCCCCCTCAGGTCTGGTACTAAGCTTTCACATCCTGTGAAAGCGTCGTTTCTAATCCGCCAACTCCTTCCTTCGTGCTACATTTAAAGTTTACCATAAAAAACCACGAATGCCAAATCGAGACACACACTTTATCTACTTTTTTTACGGGCCGATAAAATGAAGGCTCCTCAATAGGCTATATGCAGATTTTATTATCCCGGCCGACTTATACCTCTTCGATTTTGGCCTCGCTTTTCAATCCATCTATAAAGTTATCAATAGCTTCCGACCGTATCTGTTCCTCGAGTATTTCTTTTATACGTTCTGTTACTTCTTCAAGGCTTGCTACAGCCGCCGGTTCTCTCGCATATACCTTTGCGATA
>CAYZAT010000158.1:0-9989 GCA_964476475.1 uncultured Pirellulales bacterium | reverse complement strand
TCGATAAAAGCCGCTTCGTCGTGACCCCCGTCATACAGAACGGCCATCGTGGTTTGAGATTCCGAGCCATTCTGTTGTCCTCGGCCGGCGAGAGACTTTCTTTTATTCGCGCCTCAGCCGGCAGCGGTTTGCCCTATGTGCTTCGGGTGCCCAAACCGCGTCCCTGGGGACCGGACGACCCCTATCTTTACTCGCTTCGGTTTGAATTGCTCGAAGGGATGCGCGTCGTGGATTCGGTCAGAAGTTACGCCGGGCTTCGCAAATTTCACATCGAAGGCAATAGATTCTATCTGAATAACCAGCCGATCTTCTTGCGGCACGTTCTCGACCAGGGATTTTATCCCGACGGCATCTGGACGGCGCCGAGCGATGCGGCGCTCAAGGCCGATATCGAGCTTTCGTTGGCGGTAGGCTTCAACGGCGCGCGGCTTCATCAAAAAGTCTTCGAGGAACGTTTTCATTACTGGGCGGACCGGCTGGGCTATATCACCTGGGGCGAGTTCTGCGACTGGGGCGGCACCCATTCCTTCGCCAATCCGCAGGGGATTCACAACCATCAGCGTGAATGGCGCGAAGTCGTGATGCGCGACCGCAACCATCCGTCGATTGTGGCCTGGACGCCATTCAATGAGACGCGGGGCGCCGCACGGGATCGTTTCGAGATTCACCGCCGGGGTGTGAAAGAGACCGTGGATTTGACCCGTGCGTTGGATTCGACCCGGCCGATCAACGATTGCAGCGGATATGTTCACGTCGAGACGGATATCTTCACCGTCCATGATTACGATCAAAATCCGGAAACCTTCCGAAAACGTTATGCCTCGGTCGCGCCCGGCGGTAAAGACGTCTTCGTTCGCTTTCCTGAAATCTCCATCCCCTACGAGGGCCAACCCTATTCGGTCGATGAGTACGGCGGCACATTCTGGACCCAGGAACACGCCAGCCAGGAATCGGCCGGCACGAGCCGGAACAAATGGGGGTACGGCAAGACTTCCGAGCAGGTCGAAACGCTGATCGGCCAGCTTACGCGTATTCTAACAGATCATCCGAATATCGCCGGGTATTGCTATACACAACTGACCGACATCGAACAGGAAGTCAACGGCGTTTATACCTACGACCGCCAACCCAAGTTCAACACCGAGCGTCTGAAAAAATTCTTCGGCGCCCCGGCGGCGATAGAAAAGAGCAAGAAGTAATCGTTGCCTTGCAGACATGGAAGAAAGAGAAAGGACAAACGAGTGGCAAAATCACAGATTAAGATTGACTACAAAAATGTCATGTCCGATGTTATTGGCGGAAGGCATGGAATTTCTCCAAGTCAATTCCGAATGCTCGATGAAAAAATGAAGCCGTTGATTTCACAGATCAACAAACAACGGAAAGCCGGAAAGACGCCGTTCAGAGATCTGCCTTACAATCAACGCATTTCAAGACGCGTCAATGCCCTTGTGAAAATCCTTCGAGAGGAATGCGACGATCTCGTCGTCTTGGGTATCGGCGGCTCGGCTTTGGGCAACATTGCTTTGGATACGGCGTTACGGCCCTATCTGCCGGATCCCGATGACAAACGATCCAGGAAACCGAACCTGTATGTCCTTGATAATGTCGATCCGGCTCAGTTGGGCTCCTTTCTTCAATACATGACGCGAAAAAGACTTAAACGAACGGTTTTTAACGTCATCAGCAAGTCGGGTCGAACCTCCGAAACCGCGGCGCAGTTTATGATCGCCCGTGACATGCTGATTCGCACGCTCGGCAAGGGACGTTATCAAAAGCAGGTGGTGGCGACGACGGATGCAAAGGCGGGCACGTTGCGCACCATCGCCGACACCGACGGGCTTCAAACGCTCGAAGTCCCCGACGGCGTCGGCGGCCGATTCAGCGTCCTCAGCGCCGTGGGCCTGTTTAGCGCGGCCATGTGCGGCATCAAGATCAACCGGCTCCTCGCCGGCGCCCGCGATATGGATGATCGTGTGAAGACTACGCGATTCTCAAAAAACCCTGCCGCGATGATTGCTGCGATCAACTATCACTATTATAAGAATGGCAAGCCGCTCTCCGTCATGATGCCTTACAGCTATGCCCTCAAGGATATGGCGGACTGGTATCGGCAATTATGGGCGGAGAGTCTCGGCAAGAAACTGGATTTGGAAGATCGCGAGGTTTGGACGGGGCCGACGCCGGTGAAAGCCCTTGGCGCGACCGACCAGCATAGCCAGGTGCAGCTCTATCGCGAGGGGCCCAATGATAAGCTGTTCACGTTTCTCCAGGTCAACACCTTCGACAAGGATCCCGTCATCGGTCCGGCGCCGGATTGTGCGCCGGAGCTTGCTTTTTTAGCGGGCAAGAGAATGAGCAGGCTGCTCAACGACGAAAAGAAGGCCACAGAGTATGCCCTTGTAGAAAGTCAGCGGCCCAATGTGACCGTTCTTTTCGACCGGGTGAATGCTTATACCGTGGGTCAGTTCATTTATCTTTATGAAGTCACCACTTCCCTAACCGGGGCCGTATTAGGGATCAATCCGTATGACCAGCCTGCGGTCGAATTGGGCAAAGAAGCCACCTTTGCCCTTATGGGCAAGAAGGGATATGATGATTTTGCACGGGACATCCGGTCGAAAACCGAAATGAACAAGAACTATCTTGTGTGAGACACATTCGTTATGATATTCGTTGGGATTGTTGGAGGCAAAAATGGATTACGCAGTCATTATGGCCGGGGGGACGGGCAAACGATTGTGGCCGCTGAGCCGGCAAAAACGCCCGAAACAGGTTTTGAAGCTCCTTGACGGCCAGACGCTTCTTCGCCGGTGCTTCGAGCGTTTGCAGCCCATCTTTGACCTGAGAAATATCATCGTCCTGACCAACGCCGGGTATGCCGACGTCGTCCGGGAGAATCTTGCGGAATTACCTTCCAACAATGTCATCTCCGAGCCGGCCGTGCGCGATACCGCCGGGGCGATCGGGCTGGCCGCCACGGTCTTGTCGAAATACGATTCCGATGCCACCATCGCCGTGGTCACCGCCGATCAGATCATCAAGCCGGCCGAGGTGATTCAACAGGCACTCCGGGACGGGGTGACCTTCGTCAATCACAACCCGGAGAAGATGATCACCTTCGGCATCCAGCCAACGTTTGCCAGCACATCGTTGGGGTATATCAAATGCATCGATCCCCGTGAATCCCCCGATTGCCAAAACGAGCTTTACTCCGTCGAGGCGTTCAAGGAAAAGCCGGACGCCGCAACGGCCAAAGAATACATGGACAGCGGTCAATACTTCTGGAATTCCGGCATGTTCGTGTGGAAAGCCCGGGCGATCCTGGCGAATCTGGCAAAGTATCAGCCCGAGACCGTGGAACCTCTGGCCAGAATTCAGGCCGGCTGGGACGGCCCGAATCAGCAAAAAATCTTGCTGGAATGGTTTCTCAAACTGCCGAAAATCAGTATCGACTACGCCGTCATGGAAAAGGCTGCAGACGTTCACGCGATCAAGCTGGATTGTCGATGGCTCGACATGGGCGCCTTCACCGCCCTGGCGGATATTATCAGTTCGGACAAACATAATAACATCGTTATCGCAGGTCAGAGCGAATTGCTCGATTGCAAAAACAGCATCATCGTCACCGAAGACAAGGGCCACCTGATCGCCGCCATCGGCCTGGAGGATATGGTCGTGGCCCATAGCCCGGACGCCACGCTCGTATGCCATATCGATCAAACATCGAAAATCAAAGAATTGCTCGAACGGATCGAGCGAAACATCGGCGATAAATACCTGTAAGAAAAATTAACGGAATTGACGAATGACTATGGACTATTTGTACGTAAGCTCTTGGGAGATTCGTACAATCCTCTCAATAGTCAATAGACAATATTCAATAATCAATCTCAAGGCATGCGGTATTTGGCGATAGATTATGGCACCCGGCGGACGGGACTGGCGATTTGCGATCCCGGCGAGACGATTGTCTCACCATTAACGGTCCTTCAAAACCGCGACTTGTTGCTCGAAAAGATCGCTCAGATTGTCGAGAATGAGAACGTCGAAGCCGTCGTCATCGGATTACCTTTGAATATGGACGGCTCCGAAGGTCCTCAAGCCCAACTCGTTAAAAAGTTCGCGGCCCCGCTACAGGCTTCCCTCAATATTCCCATATTATTCCAGGACGAGCGATTGAGCAGTTTCGGCGCCGAAGAAAAACTCGCACCCGCAAACCTGACGAGGGGTAAAATGAAAGAACGACTGGACGCCGTGGCCGCGGCGGAGATTTTGGGAGCCTTCCTCGAACAAAAGCACTGCCCATAGACGAAAGTTAAATATGTATAAAATCTCAATGACGACAATCATTCTCGTTCTGTGGATATTCGTCGGGGCATTCACACCGGCCGGTTATACATCAACGAAAGGATCGGCCCAGAGCACCATCGCGGCAGTGCAACAGATGCCTCAGGTGCCGGAGCCTTTGGCAGTGCGGGACTGGCGTGCGATATCCAAAGCCTATTATGAACGCATACTCGATCCTCAGGCTGTTGGCGGTGGTTTTCCTGTTGTGGAAATCAGGGAAAATAATCCTGCGTTTCTCATGAAGTCGTACGTTGGCTGGAAACTGAGTGGAGAATCGATCACGTGCCTTTCGGCCGTGGTTGGGGCGAGATTGGCGGGACACGATCCACGTAACTTCCGCGGTATCGATTATGTCTCACGTTGCAAAGCCTGGTACGATCCGACGTACGGTTTCTATCGTCTCTCTGTCGGAAATCGGTCGCCCATCATTCATTCCGGCATTTACGGCTACTGGAACGCCATCCTCGGGACGATGCTCGCAGCACAATATCCGGAGGACGCGCAGCTCAAGCATCAGGCCATCTCCGCTTCCAGGGCATTTCTTACCATCGCTCGCGGCTTAGGCTGTCCCGAGCATCCGAACTTTGATGTGCTCGGATGGGATTTCAAGAACAAGAAGTCGGGAGGACGCAACGAGCCGATGAATCGACTCGGTCATGCTCCAAGCGTTGCCTGGATGTTGCTCGCGGGCGCTGCATTGACGGGAGACGAGGACATGGTCGCTTGTGCGAGGGCCGCACTTCGCTGGTATGTAGAGAATCCCGGACGCTATGAAATAACACATGTCATGGGCCCGCTTGCAGCCGCCCGCCTGAACGTTCGTGGCGGGCCGCAGATTGATATCGATCGAGTCCTTTCAGCCTGGTTCGGAGACGGGGATCCGAAGCGTCATACGTGGCGCATCACTCGGGGGATGCGATTCGGCAATATCACCTGCGACGGTCTGGACGGGGCACGCTGGGGCGACGACGGGTTCTACGTGTTTACCATGGGATCATTGCAGGGGCCGGCCTGGCTCATCCCCGTCGTTCGGTACGATCAGCGTTATGCGCGTGCGATTGCCCGCTATGCTTTGCACGCCGCCAACTCGGCGCGACTGCTCCAGGGCGAGGGGCTCGACGCAAATCATCAGGATCATGCAGAGTGGAAGATCCGGTGGGATCCGAACAACCATCTCTTTTATGAAGGTCTGAAGTCCTGGGATCCGAGTCCCAATCGAACCTTACGCCCTTATGCCACCGGCGATCCGGTTCTTCTCGGATGGGTTCCGGGGCTCTCGCGAGTGGACCCGAAAGATCATTTCGCTCAACGGTCGCAGTGGTTCGGTGATAGTGCCTACAATCTTTCACTGTACATGGGCAATCATGTCGGTTTCCTCGGCGGGATCGTCGATCTGACCGATGTTCCGGGTGTCCTGCGATGGGATTGCCTGGCCACGGACTGGTTTCATCCGCCTGCCTATCCGACCCATCTCTACTATAATCCCTTCCAATCATCCAGAACCATCACATTGCATCTTCCTCGCTCTGTTGACTTATACGATCTGGTGACGGGCGTTTTCGTTCTCCGCAACGCAAAGGACGGCGACCGTTTGACGCTCGGACCGGATCAGGCATTGGTCCTCGTCCAGGTGCCTCTCGATCCCAGGATAGAACGCTGGGGAATACAACTTCTCGCTGATGGAGTTGTTATTGACTACCGTTTGTCTCCTCCGGAAAATCCCCATCTTAAGGATGGAGCTTAATGGCAAAAAGCCGCCTTTGAGTGGGAAGATAGAGGACGCCGTCATGGCATGTGGGTGTGATGGACACGGAATCGAGCCGGCATTTAGTGACGAACTGAGGTTCACGCCCCGTCTTGAAGACCCACAAATGCTTTTTTTCGGTGCTTATATACACCTTATCCCCAATCACCGCGGCGGAAGATTCCCACATGGGGGCGTCTAAATCATATTGCCAGTATTGGCGGCCGGTATCCGCGTCAAAGCAATGCAGACGGCCCGAATAATCGGGTAAATAGAGCAACCCGTCGTGAATGGCCGGCGTGCCCAGGCTGCGATCCACCTTGCGGGAGTCCCAGATTTTTTCGCCGGTGGCGGTATCGAGGCAAACCAGTATCCCCTGCCCCGGTCCGTGAATCGGGCTCTGGCCGATCGTGACATAAACGCGGTTATTATAAAGGGCCGGGTCGGCAATAATCTCGCTTGGGCCTTCGGGGCTCCTTTTGCTATGGCGCGAATAGGGAACGGGCTTTCCATCCCGCATTCGATATTCCGGAGGATTGCAATCGGTTTGCCACACGATTTTGAGCGTCTGAGGCTTTCCATTCTTAGAAGCATGCGTGATCGGCTCGAACGCGTACATGATCCCGTCGCCGCCGCCGTAAAGAACCAGGGTCTTATCGCCTACGGAAGCCTCGATGGGCGACGACCAACCACCGTGAAGGAGCCGGTCGCCAAAGAGCTGGCCCTCCGTTGCGATTAACTGGCTCGTATGCTTGTTCAAAACAATAAGGCTGGGGGCTTGGGGATTAGCAATGTATCGATGTCGGTCGTCCTGTCCGTTTCCCGTGGCCACATAAAGGTAATCACCGAGTAACAACGGAGACGTACCGCATACGTCGTGAGGGAAAATCTTGACTTCGGTGAGCATATTATATTGCCAGATGATATCCCCATCGCTGTCCGTCAATTGATAATCCGAATCCTCCGGCACACCCATATATTCGATCTCGTTCTTAAACGGACCGTCGTTGCCGTTGGCCTGGCCAAAGCGATCGACACAAAGAACGTCGCCGCGGGGCCCCGTAATGTAAAGCCGATTGCCTTCAATCGCCGGCCGGGAGCACACGCCGCATTTCCATTTGTTAAAGTGGTACGGCGCCTTGACGCCGTCCATGAAACGCGGAATGGGCAATTGCCAGATCATCCGACCGGTCGCCTGGTCCACACACATCAAAATGCCGCCTCCCGTCCTTTTCACGACAGGATGTTCGAGAAACATGTCGTTGATCCCCAAAAAGATATACCCACGATCGATTTGCGGAACCGTGTACTGATGGTGCCCCAGGGTGATCTCCCAGAGCAACTGTTCGGGCCGAAAGATGTCCGGCAGTTTCGAGGATTCGGAAGCGCTGATTCCTGTAGAGCAGACGATCAGCACCAGGAGGCAAATGAGAATGCTTCGATAATGTAACATGGTTTTCAGCTTCGTCTCAATGAACATACGATCCTTTCCTTGCGGGACGTCCTCTTTACACGGCACAGGAAATCACCTGCATAAACATCGTCCCTTCATATCATATATCTCCTGAGAATACAATGATTTCCAACCGCCGGCCTAACAGAAAGCATTCTCAGGGGCAATCGTGCCCTGAGAGTCTGAAAAGGTCGAGGGGCGACATCAACTGGCGCTTGCAAAGAGTTATCTTGTCGTATATAAAGAGGTTTTGTTAAGGAATTTCGTGGAATGGGTTGGTTTTTACACAAGCTGAATTTTCTAACGACAGATCATTGGGATTTACATGATATGAATACATTAAAAAGATTAATGCCTCTCACCTCATTTCTCATGCTTGTTCTCTTCTGGACCACGCACGCTGTTGGCCAATCGCAAACGGTTCGTAGCGATAAGGTGGAGGGCAAGGACGCGATCCCGTTCGAGGTATTTGCGAGTTTCAAGCGGATCGAGAAGGTGAATCCGATCCTGGCTCTCGAACCGCCGGAGTGGGCGGCTGCAACCCACGCCATCGTCGTTGGCGAGACGGTTCACTACTATTGGTGTAAGCGTGAGCAAAGCCGACGCTGGCTGCTGATGCACGCAACGGCGCCCGTCAGCGACCTGACCGATATCACGCAGAATGCTCGTAATCCAATCGTCGTCCCCTCGGCCAAAGGCTTCGACGATCAGGCCGTCGAGTACCCCTTCCCCTTCCTGAATCCCGCCGACGGTAAATACTACATGTACTATCGGGGCAAGGGAAAGGGAACGCCCGAGCAGACCGGCCTGTTGGTCAGCAACGGGGATATGGGCCGATGGAGACGCGTACAATCAACGCCGGTGATCGCCGCCGATAGCGACCACGAGCGGGACGGCTCGACGCATCCTTCCGTCGTCGTCGTGGGCGATACGATTCACATTATCTACACGGGCAAGGCCACGCGATCGTATCATGATGGACTGACCCTGTGTCATGCGACCGCGCCGACCAGCGATCCGGCCTCGGTCACAAAGAATCCGGCCAATCCCGTCTTCAAAGGCAGCGGGCGGGCATGGGACCGCCGGGCCGTACGCGAGACGGAATTATTCAAGGGGCCGCGGTACTTTCATATCCTCTACGGCGGCTTCGACGGCAGCATCTGGCGGGTCGGGCACGTCCGCACCCGCGATTTTCGCACGTTCGAACCGAATCCCCACAATCCCGTATTCTCACCGTCGCCCGACCGCAATGCGTGGGATTGCGATGGCGTACTGACGGCCCAGGTTATCGAAATCGGCGAGACCTACTACATGCTCTACGCAGGCAAGAAAGGCCAGGAATGGCAAACCGGCCTGGCGAGAACCCGGAAATAAGAACGATTCCACGCGGTCGTCCCGGGCGGACTTCTGTTCTCTCCGTAAAGAATCCCAGGGGCTGCATCCTCGTTTGTTGATATTTTTTTCCCCGTTTTTCCTTGCACAAGAGAGCAACGCTCTCGATAATCAAATTCAGCGGATAGAACAGCTTTGGAACGGCAACGAAAGTCTCTTGTGCTCTTTTGCATTTTGCCGAATCGGCTGGGATGTGATCGGGAAACCACATAAACGCCCTAAACAGGTGGAGAACGGGCATCAATCATATCCGGAGAATGACGTATAGGCATTGAGCAAAGGCGGATTCTGCCGTCAATCGAGCCGTAGAAGATTCATATGGGGATATCATATATCGTTAGACGAACGGAAGTTACTCTGTAAAACCAACACATTTAAGAAAGGATGGGAACCATGAAACTTAGCAGAAACAAATTTCGTTGGTCGATTGTGTCGTTCGCGGTGAGCGCATTTTTCCTGTTCGGCCTCAATGGTTGTAAGATTGCATCGATTCGTTTAGTGATTCATTCTTCTGATCCATACGTGCAACTGGGAACGATTAAGATCAAACATCACGCGCCTGAGGTGATAACCGTCATGGTCATTCGCCATGCAGAAAGGGCAAATGATTCACTCACACCCGAGGGAGAAAAAAGAGCAGAAACGTTGGCCCGTTTACTTCGTGACCAGGAATTATCTGCGATTTTTTCAACCAAAACGAACCGGACAATAGAGACGGTTAATAATACGGCCGACCGATTAGGGCTCTCAATTCAATTTTACAACTCACCCTCAGACGTGGCCAATTTGATTAAATCAGAATACGTCGGAAAGGTCGTATTAGTTGTAGGTCATTCCCCCACCGTTCCTCAAATCATACATGCGTTAGGGGTAAGCCCAGTTCCATCGATTGGTGAAGAATTCAACAATCTGTTTTTTGTCACGATTCGCAATGACGGCGTCGCAACGTTGACCCATTTGAAATATGACATTCACCAGGATTTGTAATGGGCAGACATTTTAGACGTTGTTTGGGGATATAGCTCAATAGGGAGAGCACTGCGTTCGCAT
>CAYZAT010000157.1:0-10021 GCA_964476475.1 uncultured Pirellulales bacterium | reverse complement strand
GAATTACAACCGACGGACTGGATAACAAGGAGCCCGACTGGGTACCGGTTCCAACGACAAATCCTTAATGAAAGGAGCTCCAATGACAAGACAAAGTCGTGTCGCGTGTGCGTTTCTATCTCTGCTGTTCTGCCTTATCGTGGTCAATAAAACCGCTGGTGAACCCGGCCAGGAAGCGTCGAGAAAAATCCCGCTTCCGCGATCCGAACTCACACTTAGCCCAATCCCTTTTAAGATCGTTTATGAGACCTATCGAAAAACAAACGGCAAAGAGAACTGGGAATTATGCCTGATAAACGCAGACGGCTCCAATCCCGTCAATCTGACCAACACACCCGACGCAGACGAAATGTATCCTCATGCTTCGCCCGATGGCACGAAAGTTTGTTGTGTAGTGGACGAGATGATTAACAATAAAAAGGTCAGAAATGTTTACTACATGAACATTGACGGAACAAACCGCGTGAAAGTCGCGGACAATGCGCGCCAGCCCTGCTGGGGCCCCGACAGTCAAAGGATCGCGTATCTACCCGCAGAATTCAATCGCTACACCATCAAAGATTACGCATCAAAAGGTCTTGTTTTTTACGACCTGAAAACCCGGGAACACAAAACGCACCCAAATAGCAAGCTATATCATCTCTATAATATTTCCTGGTCGCCGGACGGAGAGTGGTTTCTCGCCACCGTCCACGGCGGTATGGGCTTCAAGCATGCGATTTTAGCTTTCGAGGTCGATGGAACAAACATTTATGATTTAACCAGATTTGGCGTCACCGGTTGCAGGCCCGAGTTCGGTCTGGACGGCACGAGGATAACGTGGGGTTTAACGGACTGGGATTTGTGCACGGCCAATATCGACTTCACCTCCGGTGAACCTCAGGTAACAAATGTTCGCAAGGTGATTAAATGTCGAAAGGAGTATGAGGTCTATCATACGGATTTCTCACCGGACGGCAAATATCTCACATTCAGTCATGGCCCCAAGGCGACCGAAATGGTGGGCGGCAAGGCGCCCGGCTGGAACATCTGTGTGGCGGATCTAACAGGCCAATGCAAATGGACCGAAATCACTTCCGATGGCAAACATAGTAAGGAACCCGATTGGGTTCCCGTTCGGAGCTCGAGCCGTTAAGCGGCTCCAAAGGAGTAAGATAGATGTCGATGCGATTCAGTATAACGGTAAGAATTGTCCTTTCTCTTCTTTTTGTCCTGCTGGTTTACTCCGGTTGCCGCCGCACCGAGGACACGAGCACCAAACCCCAGGTGATTAAAACCAAAACCGGTATCGAAATGATCGCCATCCCCGGCGGCTCGTTCGAGATGGGAAGCACGAATGGAGGCTCTGATGAATCGCCCGTTCACACAGTCTCGATCAGTCCGTTTTGGATGGACCGCTATGAAGTCGTGCAGACCGAATTCCTGAAGCATCAAATATCTGATCCGTCTCATTTCAAGGATCCTAATCATCCCTTAGAGCAAATCAACTGGACGGACGCCGCAGTCTATTGCAATGAGCGATCCCTCGCCGAGGGATTTGAGCGTTGCTATGACGAAGGGACATGGGCGTGTAATTTCGATGCCGACGGGTATCGATTACCCACGGAGGCGGAATGGGAATACGCCTGCCGGGCGGGCACGGGTACGGAATATAGCTTCGGCAATAAGGCAAGGCAACTCAAAGACCACGGGTGGTTTACGGATAACTCCTCAAAGACAACCCATCCTGTCGGGCAGAAACCGCCGAATCCGTGGGGGCTTTATGATATGCACGGAAACGTGGCGGAATGGTGCAATGATTTGTACGCCGCCGACTATTATCAACAATCTCCTGAGAAAGATCCCAGAGGTCCCGCAGAAGGCAAGGAACGAGTGCTTCGCGGCGGGGCCTGGAATTCCAGCGCCGAGGCATGCCGTTCCGCCTATCGTTCGAGCGATCCATCCATCGACGACACATGCCTGGCCAGCGACGCCATCGGATTCCGTTGTGTAAGACGCGTTCCCAACAAGTCTCCAAGTGAACAAAAATGACGAGCGAAAATCAAACTCAAAGGTCAAAAAAAACAGGATTCGTTTACGATCCTGTCTATCTTGAGCACAAGACCACTCCCGGCCATCCGGAAAGGCCTGAAAGACTGACTGAAATAGTCGGTAGATTAAAAGCAAACAGACTCTATTCTCAGTTGGTCGAGCTTAAACCCGTGCCTGCTGCCCTAAAATGGATAGAAACCGTTCACTCCCCGGAGTATATAGAACGGACGAAGAATAGTTGCAAAGGCGGCGCCGGGTATCTGGATTCTTTGGATGTTCCGATATCGCGGAAATCGTACGAAGCCGCGGTCATGGCCGCCGGAGGTATGCTCACAGCGGTTGACGGTGTCATGGAAAAGAAAATCGCGAGTGCCTTCTGTGCCGTTCGCCCGCCAGGTCACCATGCCCTTGAGGATAGGGCGATGGGATTTTGCATCTTTAACAACATCGCCATCGGCGCCAAATATATTCAAAAGAAACATAAACTGTCGAAAATTCTCATCGTCGATTGGGACGTTCATCATGGGAACGGAACGCAGGCGACATTCTATGAAGATCCGACCGTGCTCTACTTCAGCGTTCACCAATATCCTTTCTATCCGGGTACCGGCAGCCGGGCGGAAAAGGGTAGCGGAGACGGCTTGAATTATACGATCAACGTGCCTTTACCGGCCGGCTCGGGCGACGACGACTACGTGAACGCTTTCGAAGAAACGCTTGCCCCGGCGGCATTCGAGTTTTCGCCGGACTTTGTTTTGGTTTCAGCCGGATTTGACGCTCATGAGGACGATCTTCTCGGAGGCATGAGAGTCACCCAACAGGGATTCTCGCGGCTCACAGAAATTGTTAAACATATCGCCGAAGAATGTTGTTCGGACCGGATTGTTTCCATCCTGGAAGGTGGTTATACTCTGAAAGATCTGGCCGCCTCGGTTGAGGCCCACATTCGCGTTTTGATGAGGTAGAGATCACCTATGCTATTTCACACCTGGCCGTTCGCATTATTCTTTTTGATCGTCTATCCCATCTACCTGGTTCTGAAAAACACCCGGCTCCGCCTCCCCTGGCTTTTGGCCTCTTCATATATTTTCTACGCGTGGTTCAATCCGCTTTATGTCGTTCTGATCTTTTATTCTAGCCTGGTTGACTACATCGTCGCCGCGCGAATGGAGAAAAGCGCGCGCAGGAAAACGTGGCTTTCGGTTAGCATCATCAACAACATCGGACTGCTGAGTTTCTTCAAATATGGCGGTTTTATCGTCGATAATATCAATAGCCTCCTGTCGGCGCTCCATATCCCGTATGGTGTCCCTGAACCGGGGATGCTTCTGCCCGTGGGGATATCGTTTTACGTCTTTCAGTCCATGAGCTATACCATCGACTTCTACCGCGGCAACGTGGAAAGAGAACGGAGCTTCATCCGGTATGCCGCGTTCGTCTCGCTGTTCCCCCGGTTGCTGGCCGGGCCGATTGAAAGAGCCAGGAACCTGCTGCCCCAGATGCACACGACGCCCAGGTTCTCCAGCCAGGATATCACGGACGGCCTCTCGCTGTTCATTGCGGGCCTTTTCAAGAAGATTGCTCTGGCGGATTATCTGGCCGTTTACGTCGATAAGATTTACTCCTCACCCGAGCAATTCCAATCACCGGCCCTGATTTTAGCGACGTTTCTATTCGCCTGGCAAATCTATTTCGACTTCAGCGGTTACACCGACATGGCCCGGGGCGTCGCCAGAATCATGGGCTTTCGCCTGATGCTGAACTTCAACAATCCGTATCTCGCGACGAGCCTGGGTGATTTCTGGGCGCGATGGCATATCAGCCTGTCCTCGTGGTTTAAAGACTATGTTTACATCCCGTTAGGCGGCAACCGCAAAGGGACATTCAATACCTATCGAAACATTTTTCTGACGATGGTAATTTCGGGATTTTGGCACGGTGCGGCCTGGACGTTTATCCTCTGGGGCGCCGTCCACGCATTGGGTCGCTTTCTCACGCGCGAGATGGAAAGGACCTCCCTCTATCGAGAGAACGTACCCAAAATCGTCAAGCAGCTTTTTGTATTCGCCCTTGTCACCTTTGCCTGGATTTTCTTCCGAGCGGAAACCATCAGCGACGCATGGACCATCATCGCGAGAATATTCAGTTCCGGATGGGCCAATCCCTACTGCCCTGTGCTGGCGTTGATGTTGATTTTCGCGGTTTGGCTGTATGAGTACGCTTACGAATCGAGAATCAAATGGATTCTCGAACTGAAAATCGTACGCACGGGAATCGTTATTGCGATGATTCTTTACTTAGCTATCTTCGCACCATCAAGCGAACAAGGATTTATTTATTTACAGTTTTAGAACATGACCAACAACCACAAAAATTCAAACGAAAAAAGAGAATATCACGTCCCTTACGGTTCCAATGCGATCCGCCTGTCCGGCCCGGAATGGATCGCTATTGCCATTCTCTGCCCGGCGTTGTTCTTTCTTGCACCTGTGCTTTGGGGATACGTCGAAGCATTCGAGCCAGGTCCGGATTACCGATTGCCTTACGAGTTGGGCAGCGACTACTGGTTATACCATCGTCATTGTCGAAAGGTCTGTTCCAAGGTCGAATCACTCGTTGTAGGCGATTCCGTCATATGGGGACATTATGTATCCAAGGATAACACACTGGCCAGCCATCTTAATAAAAACATCGGCCGGAACGAGTTTGCGAATTTAGGCGTGGATGGATTCCATCCGGCGGCTTTGCTGGGTTTGTTGAAGTACTACGGACGAGACATAACGGGCAAAAATGTCATCGTCCAACTTAATCCCCTCTGGATGAGCTCTCAAAAGCACGACCTGCAAACCGAAAAGGAATACCGTTTCAACCATCCCAAACTGGTCCCACAGTTCAATCCTAAAATCCCCTGCTATAAAGATTCGTTCTCAAAAAGATTGTTTATTGCGATCAAACGCCACATCTCTTTCCTGAGTTGGACGTCACATTTAAGGATGACTTATTACGACAACCTGGATATGCCGACCTGGACGCTCGAGCATCCCTACCAGTGTCCATTCCAGGCGGTCATGGCCGGACTACCGACGGCTGACAATCTCGATCTCGTTGAGAATATTTCCTGGATTGAAAAGGGCATAACCCCAGAAGACTTCGCATGGGTCAAACTCGAAACGTCTCTGCAATGGAGTCTTTTCCAGCAAACCGTCAATTTATTAAGGGCAAGAGACAACAACGTATTCGTCCTTGTCGGCCCCTTCAACGAACACATGCTAAAAGCAAAAAGCTACGAGACCTACCTCGGGATGAAAACTGAGATTGAAAGCTGGCTTCGACAAAACAACGTGGCCTATTACATCCCTCCTCCCCTGCCGAGTGAGTTCTATCGCGACGCCAGCCATCCCATCGCTGAAGGATATGCTTTGCTCGCAAAGCAACTATCCGAAAATCAATCATTCAGATCACGTGTGATTCCATAGAGAGCATAAGAACGATTCGTCAACATAACTGGAAAATTCCGATTATTATTTGAGGTGCCATTATGGGAATGCATATGAACAGGCGCGTTTTTCTGAAGATCATGAGCGCGGGCGTGGCCGGGGCGATCCTGGGGCCGGCCGCTCGTGGAGGTCGCCGGCGACGGAAACCGAACATCGTCCTGATCTTTATCGACGACATGGGCTGGAAGGATGCGGGATACGCGGGCAGCGACCTGTACGAAACACCGAATATCAATCGGCTGGCGAAGGAAGGAGTCGTCTTTACGAATGCGTATGCGTGCGCCGGCAATTGCGCGCCGAGTCGGGCGTGCTTACTGTCGGGTCAATATACGCCGAGGCATGGCGTGTACGCCGTGAATAGTACGAAGCGCGGGCCGGTGAACCATATGCGTTTGGAGCCGATCCCGAACAGCACCGTGCTTGCGGCGGAAAACGTAACGTTTGCAGAGGCGATGAAGGCGGCCGGCTATGCCACGGGAATGTTCGGAAAATGGCATCTGGGCAGGACCGATGACGTACTTCCCGCCGGACAAGGTTTCGATGCGGACAAAAATACGTCCCCCCCCAGCGCGAAGGAATTCAAGAAAACGAACGATCCCAAGCACATCTACAAGATTACAGAAGGGGCGTGCCGGTTTATGGAGCAGAACCGGGATCGTCCATTTTTTGCGTATGTGTCGCACCATGCCACGCATATGGCGATTCAGGCGAGGCAGGCGATGTATGATAAGTTTGCGGGCAAAGGGGCCGGGAAGGTCCATTCGCACGAAAAGTATGCGGCGATGAACGCGCAAATGGACGATGGGGTGGGAATCGTGTTAGATAAGATTAAGTCGCTGGGATTGGAGAAGGATACATTAGTCATTTTTACATCGGATAACGGCGGGTTGCCGCACTCTTCACAGGCGCCGTTGCGCGGTTTTAAGGGATTGTATTACGAAGGCGGGATCCGAGTCCCGATGATCGCACGTTGGGCGGGAGTCACGCAAGCGGGAACATCGTGCGACGTGCCGGTCCAAAACGTGGATCTTTACCCCACGTTTCTGGATGCGGCCGGGGCGAACGTACCGCAAGGAAAGGTGCTGGATGGGGAAAGCCTGGTGGCACTGTTGAAAGGGCAGGGCAAATTACGGCGTGACGCTATTTTCTGGCACTTTCCGGGATATCTGGATCGACCCAATTCGGGTTCGCGGGACCAGGTATTCCGAACACGGCCGGTGACGGTGATTCGGCAAGGGGATTGGAAACTGCACTTATTTCATGAGGAGTGGGTGCTGGATGGAGGGCGTTCAAAGGTCGATACAAATAAGGCGGTGGAGCTGTATAATCTGCGAGAGGATATCGGGGAACGTAATGACCTGGCTCTGACTCGCAAGGATAAACGGGACGCACTGCTGAACGATCTGCTGGCGTGGATGAGGAAGGCTGGAGCGCAAATACCTTCACAGGCGAACGCGCAATACGATCCCACAAAGAAAGCTAAGCGAAAGAAGAGAATGAAATAAGTTTCTTCTATTGCTTCTTCGGCTTGAGCTTTTTGATGAAAAAGTCGGCGATGGACGTGTAGGTTGTCTGAGCCCCGGGGTATTTCAGATCCGCCTCCACACCCAGATCGTCCATTTTCTCCTTGAGCTTGATGCCGAAGACGACGTGATGGACTTTCCAACCTTGCGCCCGTTTGGCACTGGTGGGAACAGGATCATCCGGCTTCATGCCATAACTCATAAAAATAGGCGGATCATCCACAGAGATAAGGGACAACGCTGAAATATCCTGTATAATCTTACGAAGCTCTTCATCTGAAATATCACCCACCGCCTCGGAGACATTCCGATGCGGTTTATCATAGCCGGGAACATAGCGCATCCACCAATCAAAGTCCATCGTGGTCTGGCCGCCGTTGGTGGCGACGCACGCCAGGCGCGAGGATTCGCGTTTCATCGGATCGGAACTCGACGGATCGGCCATTTCATCATGAAAAGCCAGCCACATACAGATCTGCGCGCCGGCCGAGCCGCCGAACGCCCCGATCCGAGTTTTGTCGATATTCCATTGATCGGCTTTGGAACGAATACACTGAAGCGCTCGCAACGAATCGTGATGCGCCGCCGGCAGCGGTTTGTGCGAAATAAAGCGATACTCGACAGCGGCGACCGAGATGCCCGCCTCCAGTAATTCCTGGAGGACCTTGGGATTCAAATTCCTTTTGCTGCCTCCTCGAAATCCGCCCCCGTGAATAAATACCGCCAGCGGCGTAGGCTGTTCCGATTTGGCCTTGTAGAAATCGATCCCATTTTGCTCGTGCGGACCGTACTTGACGTCACTGTAAGTGGGAACACACCCGGGGTCGCCCGTTCGGGAGCCTGCGGAGCATATTGAAACCGCGATTATCATTAATACAAGTATCGTTCTGGTACACGACATATCAACAGCCTCCAATCAATGTTCATTCTGATTATTCTGCTTCCGAACCGTACACCTGAGACACCTGTAAGCCGTTGGCCTGGGAGGTGTAGAAAATCCGGCCGTTCGAGACAACCGCCCCGACGCATTCACGCGCATCAACACACGGCCCGGAAGAAATAATTTTATTCCCGTTCGAGGTGTCGATCATGTCCATGTTGGGACCGAGCAGATAAGGTTCCGAGAGGGTGAATCGCGTACACGCATATTTGTTATCGAAGGTGGATCGAATCTTCCCCGTCTTTTTATCGATCACATGACTCGGCTGGCCCGTCGAACCATGAACGAAAACAAAATCGCTTCCTATCGTCACGACGTTGACGGCCTTGCCGACGGGCTCGGACCGCCACGCTAACGATCCGCTCTCAGCATTGAGACAAAAGACATAGCGATTGCTGGTTTTCTCATCCGGCGGATTATAGCCCCCGAGATACAGATATCCGTTTTCCGTCGAGATCGTGCAGCCGGCTGTGACATAATATTTTGTGGTCAGCCAGATAACCTGTCCGGTGGCCGGATCGATGGCGGCGGTTAGGCCCTTCGATTTGGGCCGGCCGGCCTTTGTTCTCGAAGCATATCCGAAAAAGGTCGAATAGTAGATCGTATCGTCCATGAGACATAAGCCGGAATCGTTGCCGCCGGAGCCAAACTGCGAGAAGTCGATAGTCCAGACTTCTTCCCCGGTATCCACATCCCACGCCCGAATCAACGGTGTGTTATCTGTGGGGTAGTATGGATTGTTATGGCTGTAAATCCAACTCATGATCTCAACGCCATTTTGAGCTTCAACGGGTTGGCCTTTGTGAACGTAGGCTTTCTCCGTCCCTTGTGGCGCATAGCGGCCCGAGCCAAACACATAAATAGCCAGATTCTTATAGATAATCGGAGGTTGTTGCCGACTCCAGCTCGGCGAGCCGGTAAACGGCGCTTCCCAAATGAGTTCCCCCGTAGCCGCATCGAGGCAGCGCATAACCGATTGTTTCAATCCCGCCTGCGGTACAATTAAACGTTCCTTGTAATAAAGGGGGCCTGTAAACGAAACGTGCACCCCGGGCCAATACCGTCGCCACAGGAGCCGGCCCGTCTCCTGCTCGACAGCGAAAATCTGCCCCTCGGCCGTGTGCGTGTACATCCGGCCGCCGCCGAAGACGGGAATATGCTTGAAGGTGCCCTCATAGCGTCGAATCCATTTGATCTTGAAGGGAGGCTCCACATCCTGATCGTTCCCGTTCGTTGTGGCAAAATTTGCGAAATTCGTGAACCAGTCATATTTCGGATCGGACTTCCGGCTTGTCAACGGGCTTTTGATCTTCTGGAGTTGAAGATCTTTTGAAGGCAAAGACGCTTTGCCGTCCGGCCCCAAAACGTATAGATAACCATCTTCACAACCAAAGTAAACCCGGCCGTCACAGACCGCAACCGGGGCGGAGATTGCTTTTCCGAAAGCCGTCTTGAATGACCACACGCGCCCGTTTCCGGAGAGCGGAACAACATACAGACGACCATCCAAACCGCCATAGACGCCCATCTCTTTCAGAAGAATCGGTGAGGCAATGGATGGATAGCCTCCAAGGTATTGCGCCTGATTTCGATTGGGAGAGTGTTTACAAAATCCGAAATTCTTTTCAGGCCGACACCGATAAACATCCCGCCCTCGAATACTCACCGAGCAGAAGCTGATCAAGCCCGGCCTATTAATCTCGGTTTGTGTCCCCGGTACAAACTTGACCTCTTTGGGGCTACTGCCAAGCGGAATGATCTCGACCCTGCCCGTGTTGTCCCGCCGGTGCCACTGACGGTACAACAATCCGTTCTCGTCGATACTCAGCCCAAATGTGCAGGGTTTCTCCGAACCGGCATAGGCCGGGACGGTGGCCATGCCGGAAACTCTGGCATTGCACCCCATATCTTCCAAACATACGGCCGATCCGCCGGCCGGAATAACGAGCGTCTTGCCGTCCGCAACCATATTCACAGAACAGCAAAACTGGTCGCGCCACGTTACCCTTCCGTCCTTATGTTTGCACCAG
>CAYZAT010000156.1:0-10066 GCA_964476475.1 uncultured Pirellulales bacterium | reverse complement strand
TGGTTTAGAGAGGAAATGTTTATTGACCAAAAGCACGGTTCCCAGATTTGGTGCCAACAACTTGGCCGATTCGTATTGTCATCCCTGCGAAGGCAGGGATCCATAAATCCGGTGCCTTAAATGGATTCCCGCCTTCGCGGGAATGACAAATTGAGAAATTCAATTGGTATGATATTTATGGATATACAATATGGTTCAAAAACCGTGGCCAAAATTGAGGCAGGCCAACAATGAAGACTGCGAAGATATCACCCGGCTGGTTTTCGACGCGCTCGAAGAGTACGATTTGAAGCCCGACCCGTCGTCCACCGATGCGGACCTTAACGACATCGAATCGTCCTATTTCGAGCGGGGCGGGACGTTTCTCGTCCTGGAGGCGAATAACGACTCCATCATTGGGGCCTATGGACTTTATCCGATGGAAAACCGGACGTGCGAGCTTCGCAAGATGTATCTTCATAAGGCCTATCGCAGACAAGGACTGGGTAAGTTCTTGCTGGAGGACGCCCTGTCGAGAGCACGGCAACTCGGATTCAAGACAATGATTTTGGAGACGGCGTCCGTTCTGAATGAGGCGATTGCTCTGTATAAAAGCTACGGCTTCGTGGAATATCAGCCGGATCATATGTCAGAACGGTGCGACCAGGCGTATGCGCTGGAATTGGAATAACGGTGTTCGTCCGGTTCAGGATTCGGAAAACTGGAAGTGATCTTTGAAGACGGTCTTAAAATCGAACACGTTGTCGAAGTCCTCGATCGAATCGCTCGGCTGGGCGCTCATCCACTCGTGCCGGATCATCAGCCAGACAATCTCGCCGAAATCGCGCGTCGTTTTGAGGCCCCAGGTGGTCAACACCAGCATGGCCAATCGGCCCCACTTCTCGAGGGCCAGTTTTTTCAGGCCCTGGCAAAGTGTTTCGCCGCTAACGTGTTTGGGTTCTGTGGCCACGTTTTTGGCCGTATAGCCAAGCCCCTCATAAACAAACTTCACCGCCGGGGCACTATACCGGCCGTCTTCTAAGGCAATTTGTTCGAGATTCTTCTTCATTCCCGAAATCCACTACGGCATTCAACATACCTACTCTTGCGTACGATTCATTCCACGCTTTAAACTCGCATTTTAATACTTCTTCATATGGACGTCAACGATATTAAGAAGCGCTTGACGCGGCGGTGTTTCTTTTGGAGAATTCAACAACGGCCCGCGAAAGGCTCTTGGCCGAACGGAATTCGAGAAAAACAATTGAAAGGTGGCGTCCCATGTTGAAAAAAATGCTTTGCTTAGCTTTCTTGTTGACCGGCCCCATTGGATTCGTTCGGGCCGGAGACTACTTTCAGATGCCCTATGGCGAGCAACTGCCCGGCTCCAGTGAAAGAGTCGGCTTATGGTGGGCTTCGTCCGGATGGAAAATAAGCCCGGATAAGCCCTTGCCCGAAACCCAGGGCCGGGCCGTGATGATAGCTGCCGCCCGTAACGAAGTTGAAGCCGTCCAGTTGGTTGTGCGACCGACATTCCATTTGAAGAATTTTACATTGAGCACCCTCACATTTGACGGGCCCGGCGAGTTTGTCATTCCCAAAAGAAATATACAGATACTCAAAGTGCAATACGTCAACGTCGCGAGGCCTACCGACAAGAGCTCAACGCCGGGTCTTTGGCCCGACCCACTGCCGCCGTTAAAGGGTTCCATGAATCTCGAAGCTGACAAGAACCAGCCATTCTGGATTCGTGTGAAGATACCTCGCAACGCGCCGGCGGGAACCTATACGGGGTATATCGTCCTCAGTGGAGAAAACTACAACGACACTATAACTGTTCATGTGAAGGTTTACGACTTCATGTTGCCCGACCGAATGACGTGCACAACCGCCTTTGGTTTCTCGCCGGGCAACGTCTTTCGCTACCAGAAGTTGTCCAACGACGCACAGAAGCGCCAGGTCCTCGATAAATACTGGGCGAACTACAGCGCCCACCATATATCACCTTACGACCCGGCGCCGCTGGACCGGATCAAAGTCACCTGGCCTGACGTCAAGCCGCCTGTTTTCGACAAGTTCGCCAATTGGCAGGGATTGCGAATCGTTCAGAACGAGACGCACTCCGGCAACGGCGCGGCGCTGATCTACGACGACGATCCGAAGAGTAACGTCACCGTCTCATACGAACGGCTTATCCGCATCCCTTCGGGCGGTTTGAACGTACAGTTCTGGTATCGGACGGCGGTGCCGGACCATCGCTTCGGGATCGCGCTCAATCATCACGATAAAGACGGCAAGTGGATGTCCGGCCACAACAACGATATGATCTTGAAGGGCGACGGGACGTGGCAGCTTTTCGAGGCCCAGGTGAAGGATTTTCCCAAAGGCGCCGAATTCGTCAGGGCGAATATCCGTGCGACGGTATGGTCCGACGCGGGGGAGCGGATCGGACTCGTATGGTTCGATAACGTGTCGATAAAGGACGCCGATGGCAAAGAGCTGCTCGAAGGCGGCGATTTCGACGTCGTCAAGCGGACCGAGCTCGTCGCACCGGCTGAAACACTGAAAGCAACATTCGATTTTTCCGCCTGGGATCGGGCGATGAGCCGGGCGATCAATCATTATAACCTCAATTCATTTCGCCTGGGAATCCCCGGTCTGGGCGGCGGGACGTTTCACGCGATTTCCGGGCCGTCCCTGTTAGGCTTCAAGGAAGACGAGCCGGAATATCCTATTCTCCTAAAATCGTATTGCAGCCAAATGCAGGAACATCTGGCCCGAAAAGGCTGGCTGGATGAAGCGTTCGTCTATTGGTTCGACGAGCCAAGCCCCGACCAGTACGCTTTCGTGCTGAACGGCTTCGAGAAGCTCAAACGCTATTGCCCGAAGATCGCCCGAATGTTGACCGAGCAGCCCGAGCCGCAGCTCGAAGGCGGGCCGAACATCTGGTGCCCGGTCTCTCATCACTACGAGCATGAACCCGCCGAACAGCGCCGCCAACATGGCGACAAATTCTGGTGGTACGTCTGCACCGGGCCGAAGGCGCCCTATTGCACACTCTTCATCGACCATCCCGGCACGGAGCTGCGCGTCTGGCTCTGGCAGACCTGGCAACGCGATATTCAAGGCATCCTCGTCTGGCAAACGAACTACTGGACCAGCTCGGCCGCGTATCCCGACCAACCCCAGAATCCCTACGAAGATCCGATGGGCTGGCGGTCCGGCTACAGCACGCCCAGGGGTGAGAAACGACCCTGGGGCAACGGGGACGGACGCTTCATCTATCCGCCCGTCGCCGCCGCGGACGCCCGTCCTTCGGAACCTGTCCTGGAAGGACCTGTGGACAGCATCCGCTGGGAAATGCTGCGCGACGGCATCGAGGACTACGAGTACATGGTCATTTTGAAAAACCTGCTCGAAACTAAGAAAAACAAGCTGAGTCGAAACCAGCAAAAAGAATATGCCGGCTTGCTCGAGGTTCCCGAAGAGATTACGTCTGACATGACGACCTTTACGAAAGACCCGGCGCCCATCGAAAAGCACCGCGATAAGGTCGCGCAAGCGATCGCGAAGCTGAGTCAATTGTGATCCGACGATTTATACAAATTGTCATTTCGACTGGATATCCACTCAAGGTGGATCGGAGTGGAGAAATTTGGTTACGTGAGAACACCATACGTTCGTCACCAGATGTCTCGACTCCGCTCGACATGACATACGTGTATTGAGCAAGTCGCTACGGTCGCCAGTTTTGTTCTCGGGCGCCGTGGTAGGTTCTCAGCACATGCCCGAACGATTGGGTCGATCTCGGCTCAAGGACCAGCGTGTATTTGACGGTCCTTAAATCTACTTTCTCGAATTGGCCGAAATCGCCGCTGTTGGCGAGCTTCCAGTATGAGGTATTGAAGTTACGTTTGATCTCGACCTTGACGGAAATATCGCGCGTATTCCTGACTTCGATTTTGAAGGTGCGAATCTCGTCCCAGCCGGAGACATTACCGCGGTTGTCGAACCGGTAGTTTTCCGTCTCGAAGTCCATGAGCTTCGGCTCGACGACCACGTTCGCCGCCGGCCCGAGATTTAGCTCGACGTCCTCGTCCACGGGGATGTACTTAAACGATGATTGGCCCGTGTAGGACAGATGTCCCTCGCCTGCGTTTCTATAAACCTTGAGCATCCCGCCGGGGATGGGTGTGGCCCCGAGTTCGTGCTCTTCGTCGTTCTTGAAGCTCAGGAACCGTAAGACACTCGGTCCGTATCGCTGCTCTTCGTATTTGTAGAGATTCACCACCGGCACGTTATCCACGTCGAAGCTCGGAAGCCGTTTCGAGAAACCGGTGGGAATCGTCTCGGTGCCTTCGATCGTGTAGAGAAAATACTCACTCAAGCCTTCCTTTGTGATTTCCTTGGGCTTTCGTCCCAGACCATCGACGGGCCCGTTTATCTGTGCCAGCATACTTTTGCCGGCCCTTCGGCCTCGATAACGTGATGCCATTCCTTCTCTCAGGATTTCCATTTCTCCCGGTCGTTCGTAGGGGTACTGTCGCCGAGCCAGTGCGGCGATTTCGTCGAGGATATGCACTTTTCCGACGATCAGGCGGGTCTGGGCGTTCTCATAATCTTCACCGCTATTGTTGGTGACGACAACATAGCCCTGGAGGCGCATTGTTTTCTCATCTTCCGTAAGCGTGCCCATATAAAAGGACCGCCACGACAAACCGCTGGTCAGATACGAAATCTCGACCGGAACTTTGCCGTTGATTTCACTTTCGATATTCCACAGGCCCAGGTTTGTGACTCTGGGCGGATAGGTCAAATCGGCGATATCGATCTTATCCGCGTCGGCTTTGGGCAGCATCTCTAAGCTGGTCGGATCGATGAGGGTATTGGCCCATGAGAATTGCAGCTTGTTCGTGCCGTTCTTAAGCGTTAGCGCCCGGCTCTCTCGCACCAACGTTAAATCCGCCGAGTTATAGATCGTCATCTGCACCGTTTCCCGCGAAGGCAATGTCACCAAATCAACCTTTGCCTCGACAGCACCAGCTATCGCAAAAATTATCAGCCATAAAACTACAATATGTTTCATCTTACTTGTCCTCTTTTTTATCTACGGCCGCCAATCTCCCTCTCTGGCACCGTGGTATGTCCTCAGTACATATTCGAATGACCTGGCCGATCGTGGTTCCAAGACCTGTGTGTACTTCACCGTATTCAGGTCCACTTTCTCAAAATCCCCGAAATCGCCATTGTTGGCGAGCTTCCAGTATTGTGTATTGAAGTTACGCTTGATCTCGATCTTGACGGGAATCTCGCGCGTGTTCTTGATTTCGATCTTGAACGTTCGAATTTCATCCCAGCCGGAGATATTGCCGCGTCGTTCGAATTGATAATTTTCCGTCTTGAAGTCCATAAGTTTCGGCTCGACAACCACGTTCGCGACCGGCCCAAGGTTTAGCTCGACGTCCTCGTCCACAGGGATATACTTGAATGACGATTGGCCCGTGTAGGATAGGTGCCCATTCGTACCCACGTCCCTGTAAACCTTCAGCATCCCGCCGGGGATGGGCGTCTGGCCGAGTTCATGCTCTTCGTCGTTTTTAAAGCTTAGAAAGCGCAAGACACTCGGCCCATAGCGCTCTTGTTCGTATTTATAGAGATTCACAACCGGTACGTCGTCCACATCGAAGCTCGGCAGCCGTTTTGAAAAACCCGTGGGGATTGTCTCCGTGCCTTCGATTGTATAGAGGAAATATTCACTCAGTCCCTCTTTTACAATTTCCTTCGGTTTGCCCGGCATTTCCATGGCATATTCATAGGTATCCATTTTCTCCATCACTCCCCTCGCTCTACGGCCAGAACGGGATTCATCCATTCGAGAGAATCGGGCTCCTAAAAAGATCTCCGGTTCCGGCCGGCCATAGGGGTATTGCCGCCGGGCCAGTGCGGCGATCTCGTCGAGAATATGCACTTTTCCGACGATCAGGCGGGTTTGCGCATTTTCATAATCTTCGCCGGAGTTGTTGGTGACGACAACGTAGCCCTGGAGCCTCATTGTCTTTTCGTCTTCCGTAAGCGTTCCCATATAAAAGGCCCGCCATGACAGACCGCTGGTCAGATACGAAATCTCGACCGGTGCTTTGCCGCTAACTTCGCTCTCGATATTCCACAACCCCAGATTCGTGACTCTGGGCGGGTAGGTCAAATCGGCGATATCGATCTTGTCCGCATGGGCCTTAGGCAGCATCTCCAGGCTCGTCGGATCGATCAGCGTATTGGCCCATGAGAATTGCAGCTTGTTCGCGCCGGTCTTGAGCGTTAACGCCCTGCTCTCGCGCACTAACGTCAAGTCCGCAGAGTTATAGATCGTCATCTGCACCGTATCCCGCGAAGGCAACGTCACCAAATCGACCTTTGCCAAAGCGGCATCGGCTGTCGCGAATATCACCACCAATAAAACGGTTATACGTTTCATCTTATCAATTCTCCGCTCATTTACAGTCGCCAATTTTCTTCCCGGGTCCCATGGTATGTCCTCAGCATATACTCGAACGACTGGGTCGATCTCGGTTTTAGGGCCAGCGTGTATTTCACCGTCTTCAGGTCCACTTTCTCGAATTGGCCGAAATCGCCGCTGTTGGTAAGCTTCCAGTATTGGGTATTGAAGTTGCGTTTGATTTCGACTTTGACGGGAATATCGCGTGTGTTCTTGATCTCGATTTTGAACGTGCGAATCTCATCCCAGCCGGAGATATTGCGCCGACTATCGAACCGGTAGTTTTCCGTCTTGAAGTCCATGAGCTTTGGCTCGACGACGACGTTCGCCACCGGTCCGAGGTTCAGCTCTACGTCCTCGTCCACGGGGATGTATTTAAATGACGATTGGCCCGTGTAGGATAGGTGCCCGTTCGTCCCGGCGTTCCTGTAAACCTTCAGCATCCCGCCGGGGATGGGCGTTTCACCGAGTTCATGCTCTTCGTCGTTTTTAAAGCTTAGAAAGCGCAAGACACTCGGCCCATAGCGCTCTTGTTCATATTTATAGAGATTCACAACCGGCACATCGGCCACGTCGAAGCTCGGCAGCCGTTTCGAAAAGCCCGTAGGGATCGTCTCCGTGCCTTCGATCGTATAGAGGAAATACTCGCTGAGACCCTCTTTCGCGATCTTCTTCGGCTCGGCGGCCTCCATCGCTTTTGCAAAAAATGCTACTTCTCGTTTGGCCCGGGTCGGCATCGCAGTGGGAGCCGGCATTGTCGGCGCGGCCGGTGGTATCGGTCCCGGCCGACCGTAGGGGTACTGTTGCCGGGCCAGAGCTGCGATCTCGTCGAGGATATGCACCTTGCCGACGATTAAACGCGTCTGGGCGTTTTCGTAATCCTCGCCGGAGTTGTTCGTGACCACGACGTAGCCCTGGAGCCGCATCGTTTCCTCATCTTCCGTGAGCGTGCCCATGTAAAATGCCCGCCACGACAGACCGCTGGTCAGATACGAAATCTCCACGGGGACTTTCCCGCTGACACCGCTTTCGATAGTCCACAGACCCAGATTTGTGACTCTCGGCGGATAGGTCAAATCGGCGATGTCGATTTTGTCCGCATTGGCTTTCGGCAGCATCTCCAGACTGGTTGGATCGATCAGCGTGTTGGCCCAGGAAAATTGCAGTTTGTTTTCACCGTTCTTGAGCGTCAACGCCCGGCTCTCGCGCACTAAAGTCAAATCCGCCGAGTTGTAGATCGTGATCTGCACCGTATCCCGTGAAGGTAACGTCACCAAATCGACCTTTGCCTGGACCGTGCCCGCTATCGTAACAACGATCAGTAACAGAATGATAATACGTTTCATTTTACCGTTCCTTAAATTCTGTTTTCTGTCCTCTGTTCTCCGTCTTCTGTTGACCTACGGCCGAACGTTGCGGCGATGGTAATACATTTTTAATTCCTTCACCGCCGGGCCGTCCTCGGTGCGGGCGGGCAGATTGATCTCGAACTCGAGCGTCGAGGCGTCCTTCTTTTTGTATTCCATGTTGCACGTTTCCATGTCCCACTGGCCGGGGATGTGCTGGATCATCGTTAAGACCGCGGGGCCGTCCTTGAAATTCTCGATCTTGGCGACGATTTCCTCGTTCGTATCGTACAGGACGGGATCGCCCCTTTTGTTCTTATGCGTAATGACGCGGTCCTCGCGCATTTTCCGCTGGGTCACAACGATGTCGCGACTATCGCCGATATATAGCTCCATCTTCTCGCCGACCGGGACGAGCGCCGAGCGATCTTCACCCAGAAAGATCGTACTCTCGCGACCATCGTCCTGGAACAGGCGCGCCTTGCCACCCCACAAAGAGAACTTGCCCAGGCCGCTCTTGGTATCGTTGACGATGCGATAGCTGACGGGTATCCCTACGTTCTGGTTATCTAATTTCTCCGGGTCCCACGGGAGCGTCGCGGCGTCGAATTTCCAGATCTTCGTGATCGGCACCTTGTCGGCCTTGAGGAACAGCATCTGCTTGGTCTCCTCATGGTCGATGCCCTGCTCGAAGGCCTCGCCGTAATCGAGCAGCACGCGGGCCTTGTCGAAATCCTCGCCGGAGAAGTTTCGCAATACGAGGTAGCTCTTGAGATCGACGTAGGTTTCGGCCTTGTCGGCGATGGCCTTGTAGGTAATCAGCCGGTCGATATTGCTCAGAAGGTAGCTGATGCGCACCGTCTCGGCGTAGTCGCCGCTACTGCTGATATCCCAGACGAGCGCCGCTTCGTTCGGTGGATAACTCACGCTCAAGAGCGTGACCTGGTCCGGATGGTCGAGGACGCGCAGGCGGATCGAGTCGGAATCGATCGAAACGCCCTTCCACGAGAAGTCCACCTGGTTCAGTCCCTTCTGAAGCGTCAATACGCGTTCTTCCTCGATCAGCGTCGCCTGCGGATTATCCAGGCGAATCACCGTCGCCCCCCGCTCGGGCAGCGCGACCAGCTTGATCCGACCGAACGCCGCCGAACCGATGCTCACCATCACAAGCAGTGCAATGATTGATCTTGTTTTCGTATTCATTTGTTGTCTCCTTATTCACTTTCACATTTTCTGGCATTTTTGGTTACACTATATCAAATGTTATCGACTTACTGATGTAAATAACTCAATTCAAATTGAACGGTTCACATTGTCATCCCTGCGAAAGCAGGGAACCATAAAACGCAACAAATCAAATGGATTCCCGCTTTCGCGGGAATGGCAGATTGCGACTGGGTGGCAGCCTCAAGGAAGGTGGCACGGCCATCTTGGCCGTGTATTCATGGGCTGCAAGCCCATGCCACGTGTGGGGATGGCTTCTCCCCCGACCATCCCCAAAGTCTGCGACTTTGAGGCTGCCACCCTTTTTCAATCTATCCGTCAATTTGCGTGCTATTAAGTACAAGACATCAACTTCCAACTATTGCGTTAGCGTTTGCTCGCGTTCGCCATGACAAGTTGTGACCGCATATTCGATTGCTCGCTTGCTTCGCGGCTCCAGGCTGACTTCAAAACGGGCGTGCGTCGCGTCGTGTTTCTTATAGGGCGCGTCGCTTTGCAGCGTCCAGTACGGTGTTTCGAATCCGCGGGTGATCTCGACCTCAACGGGCAGCGTTCGCGTATTGGTCATCTCGATCTTCCAGGTGCGTATCTCGTCCCAGCCCGAGACGTTGCCTCGTCTGTCGAAGACGTAGTTGTCCGTCTTGAAGTCCATGAGTTTCGGTTCGATTTCGACGAGCCTGGCCGGGCCGAGATTTAGTTCGATCTCTTCATCCACCGGGATATATTTAACCTCCGTGCCGCCGACATACGACAACAATCCCTGCGCATCGGCCCGGCCATAAATCCGGATCGTGCCGTTCGGAATCGGGGTATCGCCTAAGTTGTGCTCTTCGTCGTTGGAGAATTTGATGAACCGGATCGCCTCACGCCCCCAGTGCTCCTCGTCGTACTTATACAAACTCTCCACGTCGATGTCGTCCGCCTCGAACGATAGCAACCTTTTGCCCCATTCGTTCGGAATCGTCTCCGTGCCCTCGATCGTATAAAGGAAGTATTCGCTGAGACCTTCCTTCCTGATTTCTTT
>CAYZAT010000155.1:0-10306 GCA_964476475.1 uncultured Pirellulales bacterium | reverse complement strand
TCCAGCCAATCATGAATACCCCTATAGGCAGGGAACAACACAGGGGTGACGGAGCACTCTTTGCAGGCCCAGTGAAAGAGAATCTCCTGATCATTCTTCGCCAGGTTATTCGGCGCGTAAGGTTCTTGAATATATTGGTCCACACAACAAGGCGGGTAGCCAAATAAAAAACCTTCCAGTCGCTGAGTTCGGGCGGATTTGTCTATGGGAGTATCCCCGAAACACTTTTCGTACAAATCCATAGAGGCGGGCGTCCGACTGAAAATCGTCTCAGCGACGTCATCACCGGCCTTGGCTGTTCGCCGGACTTGACTCGTCAATAAATTCATCCTGTGTAGTAGCTCAAGCCCATTTTTATCCAAAGGCTTTTCCCATCGACTCAAAGGTTTGAGCCCTTCGCGAGTCAGTAATGCAAGGTAGGCTAACTCGAAATCAATTTGTTTCAACGCCTTCAGAATCGTCCGATACTCGGATGAATCGAAGCGTAGAAAGCTGGTGCCAGACGAACGGCCCATCTTAATTGCCCTGGTCCGGATCGGCATCCCGGAGCCATCGCTCGATAAATGCAAGGAAATCCGCCGAATCCACATGACAGTCCTTATTGATATCCGCGGGCAAATAGATCGTTCCCAGATCGCCGCACTGACGAGGCATCTCCAGAATCTTGACGAGCCGGGCCACCTCCAGCCGCCCTTTGCCGTGAACATCGCCCGCATAATTGAACGAGCCGTGTTGCATATAATGCAGCATCAGTTCAGGCACATCGATAGAGGAGTCGAGTCTGAGGTTGTGAATTCGCCAGAATCCCATATTGACGGATGTCCCGCAGACACTGCAATATTCAAGTCCCCTTTGAAGAAAACTTTCCTTATGAATGACGTGTATGATCTCGGGGCCGTTCGGATCGAGTACCGGCAGCGCCTCTATGGCTTGCTCACATTGTTTGGCCAGCTCGATACCGTCGGGATTAAGATCATCATCCTGGTCGGCATCATTCAAGTCGTAACCAGCAGCCAACTCCTCGGCGTCCGTCAGCAAATCGCCGTCAAGATCGTCGCCGCTCACCGGGAACTGGTGGTCGTTCGGATCGAACGGATACCGAAGCTCAAGGACCCTGAGTAGTCGAGCCACATCGACTCTACCGCTATGGATATCACCCGAACAATCGAACGATCCATGCTCCATATAATGTACGGCTAAATCGGGCAGAAACGCCCCGTTCAGAGGATCGTTGGGATCGGGATAACGCACGCCGAGCATCGGATTGATAATCTCGGAGCCGCCCATGTTGACTTCCTGGCCGCAGATATCGCACCGCTCGAGACCGAACATCGAATGCTTGATCCTGTACGTTTGATTGGGGATTGGCATCATCGTGCCGGGGAAATAGGTGTAGAGCCCATTGATAATAGAAGCACAACGTTGTGCCAGCTCCACCCCATCGGGGACGGCATTTTGATTTTGATCGGGCGCAAAAGGTTGGTATCCAATTGCCACTTCTTCCGTATCCGCAATCAAGTCGGCGTCGGCGTCCCGGCTAACCGGTTGCTGGTGGCCATCGGCTATATCCTTGGCTACAATCTTATGAAGACCCGCCCCCGCGCCGAAGGTGATGGCCGCCGCCGTGCCGGCCGCAAGGGCCCGCCGTCTAAGCTTCTCGCGCTTTTTTGCTTGCTTCTGATGAGCCCTTCTCAATCGCCTCATGGTTCCCTCTTGCCCAAAAAGGTGCAATTCGAAATAACAATATGTTATGTTATTATATCAAACCCGTCGGCCTTTTTCCAGAAATTACTTCAGCAGCTTCTCCGGGGCAGATACGACTCCGTCATGACACGTCATCGTTATCGTATTGGTGCCATCGTTTCCATATCGCAAGGAGGGACGTCCTGATGCACGTCCAGGGCCTTTTCCGGATCGCCCAGAATCCGGACCGCCGTGCTCAACACTTGCCCACTGTAATGTAATCATCTACCAACGTCTGAAACTCCTCTTTGCGCACGATATCACGTTCATAAGACGAGACGGCGCACAACCCCGACACACACGACCGATCGCACAACTGCTCTTATAGAGGGATCGGAATGAGCTTCGTTTACAGAAAAAAACTGAATCCCGCGAAGAAATCAAAGAAAAAGAAGAAATATCATTTTTTGCGGATTCCGATTCATAGGAGTCGTTAGCGTTTTTATTGGACGGCAGAAGGTCCGAAATAATTCAATCGGCCGCAATAACCATATATAGTAGCCTCAGGAAACAGATCGTCACCATATAGGTGCTTGGGTTATGGGGCCTTACTAAGAATGCATTTGAGTTGGCTCAAGAAAAAACGTCCGTCCGGTCGATATTCCGTAGGTTGCAAAGGATTCTTACACGTTTTGAAGGGTGTACACGCATGAGTAAAAGGGAGTTGATCGATTACATTTGCAGAATCAACAAGACGGCCAAGCCTGAATTTCTCGCCAGCTTCTCGGAGGACGATTTGAACGATTACCTCGAACACCTCATGGAGCTGGATTTGGAGGAATTGGTCGTCTGCAGTTAACGACGACTACCTTCATTCGCGGGAAGCGTCCGTCATAGCTCACGCCCCGGCAACCGAGTGCAGACGCGACTCGCGAGTTTTATATCCCCAAGCAAAATCCATTCCAATATGGGCTACGGAGCGCTTATGTCGATTCCGATCAGACGAGAGGCGCATGATCGCCTTATCCAGTGGCTTTCTCGCGTTCAATCCATCGTTGGATGGCTACCGATCTATTGGATCGGTGATCGTGCCGGTGATATCCCGTACTCCACGCCCGCCGCGCGCTCCGCCCCGGGGTTCCTGTTGAGGCGCCCCGTCTTGGGCCGGCGAGGGTCTCGCATTGTTCCGATTGCCTCGATTGCCTCCGGATGAAGAGCCGGGATTAAACGTGGCCGGCGACGGCGCCTGATCGATCGAAACGATCGCACGCGAAGGTATCTCGACAACACTATTGAGCTTGTACTGAACGAGTGCAGGCTCGAAACCGTTCGGCACACGGAAAACAAAATCGATCTCTTTGGTCTCCGCATTCCGCTTGAAATTATCGGTTGCAAGCTTGATCTCGGGACTGACCTGAATCTCATTCTCCGATTTCAAGAAACCGATGGGATATACGTTGATTCCCTTGCCGGCCAGCCCTTCATCGGTAGAACCCTTTCGTCTGCAGATGAGTCTCAACTGAGAAAGTGTAAAGGCGCCTCCATTCACCTTCGCAGAACCTCGTATCGCCCTTTTACGGATTCCAATCCGCACGATCGTCGGATTACCGCCGCCTTTCGTGGAGACCGGCAGCAAAACGGACCGACCTGAATCATCAGAGGCTATTTTACCTCCGCGGGTTTTTAATTCGTTAGCGAATCGGTCGGCCTGCTCTCGTACCGCATCGGAAACGGGCCAGACGGCGGGATTCGGCAGTTTTATCGCCGGCGTCAGACTGCTGATGATCGATGTTTGATCGACGCGCGTCAGACGGTTGAAGAATAACTGGTCTAAGAAATCGGGATGAAGCATTCCAAAGCTTCTCTTTCCACTGAAGCTCCCACTACTCATGGTGCTGAATAAACCCGTGACCAAGCCGTCCGTATTGAAAAGCACTCCGTTGGGATTATCGGCGTCCAACTTAGCCGGATCAAAACGTTTGTAGGGATACCCCACAGGTAAAGGCGCCATTTGAAAAGCCGTAAGTAGAAAACCCGAAACGACAAGACCGAGGAGAATCCCGCAAATGCCGCGCCCGATACGTTCCGGAAGCACGCCCAAATCGACCGGCTGACGGGTCAAGAAGGTAAGACCCGTTTGCAAGATGGCAAATATCAAAACATAAAGCAGGATAAAGGAAAGCGTTTGCGCCCACGGCACCAGAGAAATAACTTTACTATCCCCACCCCGGCTGATAAAGACATTCGCCAACGCCTCGAAGAATCCAAATGCGACCAGGCCGGCGATAATAGCCACCACGATGGTCCCGAAGGCCCGAACGACGGTCCCTTTAAAGTATTGTAATACCGCACAACCGACGATGATAAGAACGACAAGTAAACTGGCCATGACGACAACCTTCCATTTATGACTTATAATTCACGATGTATGATTCAGGTGTCCAGCGGGCGACCGTCCCCGGCAGACGTCTTACGGCGCCGCCGTCATAAAATCGTAAATCGAAATTGACATTTATTCCTTTTTCTGTTGATTCGGCTTTTTCGATTTCGACGTTGAAAGCGCGCGAATCATTTCGTTAATCGAGACCGACCCGGTGATGACTTTTCGAAGCGCCTGTTCCTGCAGGTAGAGCATTTTGGCCCGTCTGAACTGCGTGCCCATCTCAGGCAGGGACTTCGATCGATGAATGACCTTTCTCAATTCGTCATTCAACGTCACCAACTCGAAAACACCCGCGCGCCCATAGAAACCCGTCCCTTGACAATGCTCGCAGGTGGAGGGCTTGCCATGTTTATCATATTGAACTTTCCCCGCCCGGTGCAGCACTTTCGTCTTCTCAGCATTAATATTAAATTTCCTGAAAAGCTCTTTGTCCGGCGCGTAGGCTTGCTTACATTCATCGCACAGGATGCGAAGCAGCCGTTGGTTGCTGACGCCCAGAAGAGTCCCGGCGACGATCCCCTTGTCACCCACAAATTTCAGCCACTTACCCAGCGCCTGTATGACGCTGTCTGCTTTGAGTGTGACATAGACGAGTTTACCGTCTCGGGCGGCGGCACACGCCACGCGGGCCGTCTCGGCATCCTCACAATCAGCGACACCGACGATATCAGGCCCCATTCTCATAACCGCCTGAAGTTTCTTGGCGAACGTCGTCGTGCCCGTGTCGCTTAGGGCGAAGACATTCTGGGTAATGTTGGGCAATTGGGCGGAAGGTTGCCGTTCGAGGGTGCTTACGCTGTTCAAAAAGGCATCATGATTCCTCAGAAGCGCATACAGCGTTGTGGTCACACCGCTCTTGGCGGGTCCACTGACGATGAAGATCCCCTGCCCGATCCCGCGATACGCATCCAGTTGCTCTCGTTGTTCCGGCATCAAGCCGAGTTCGGTCAACCTGGCCATGCCCTCTTGTGTGATGTGCTTGAGCCGAACCTGCTCGCCGGCGGTCGAACCGGCCGTAACCACCTCCCACGGGATATCATCCTTCTTCTTACGGATCTTAAATTGTCCTTTTTGGGGTTTACGCTTTTCCTTCGTATCGAGATCAGCCAGACTCTTGAGAAAATGGACGAGATACGTCATTTGCTCGCGTGCCATGCTCGGTTGCTTGAGCAACGCCCCATCCACAGAATAAGAAACCTGGTAATCCTGGGCTGTTGGAGAAAAGGCAACGCTGTCCGCCCTCCGCCACATGGCATCGCTCAAAAGATCGTAGGTTATTTTATATCCCAAAAATTCCGGCGTCCTCGGTTCGGGCAGCGGAATGACGTTCTTGTTTGCCGTAACAAAAGAAAAGCCCTTGAGGGCTTCGAGTTTCTTCTCCTTACTGACAAGCAGGCTCTTGATGTGATCGACCGTCAGGACTCGATCGAAATCCAAAACGCGTGTGTTGCGTTGCTTGACATATACCAGGGAGGTTCCACCGACGGCGACGAGATAAAAGAGCACGCCGACGATGTAGATCGGCACCAGGAGCCAGACGAGAACGCCGGCTACGCCCGCCCCTAACACAATCCCCGCCCACGTCGTCTCATTGACCTCAATAGCTTTGCCGTCGTTGTACACCCAACTGACCAACGGCAGCCAGGCAAAGAACAAAATCACAAAACCGATGAGTTTGAGAATGGAAATGTAGCCGCCGAATGCGACGGATGCTGCTAATACGTCCACCATAAATTGCTCCATGAAACCTTATAAAATGCCGCCAGTGGTCGTTATTCCTTTGAGGGCCATCTTGAGTTCTTCCTTGTTCGGTGCGTATTTAAACGCGTCTTTCGGGTCGATGGATCCATCTTTAATCAATTCGCACAGGTTATATGTCAAGTCCTGCATCCCTTCCTGCTGAGAGGTTCGTATGACACCGGGCAAATCCCCTTCGCGTCCGTCAGAAATGAGTTTCCTGGCGGACGCGTTGCTAATAAGAATCTCCACGGCCGGTATGCGGTCCACCCCCTCTGTCAAGCACGGCAACAAGACCTGACTAATGACGGCCCGAAGGGCCAGGCTTAACGTTTGCCTTACAAGATCGCGTTCATTTTGCGGGAACAGATCCAGCAGACGGTGAACGGCCTGAGACGCATTGGCCGAATGCAGCGTACCGAAAACGAGATGACCCGTTTCGGAGGCTCGCATACCCGCCGTTACCGTTCGGGCATCCCGCATTTCCCCAACGAAAACAACGTCAGGATCCTGACGCATCAAGTACGTTAAGGCTTCCTCAAAATCCTGGGTGTCGAGGCCGATCTCTCGTTGAGAAACAATCGCCCTGGCATCTCTAAAAAGGTATTCAATCGGATCCTCGATAGTGATGATATGGCAGGAACGGGTGCGATTGATGTAATCGATCATCGACGCGATCGTTGTTGTCTTACCGCATCCCGTGGGACCAACGACAAGAACGAGCCCCTGCCGACTCTCACAGATGTTGGCTAACACCGCCGGCAGGTTGAGCTCCTCAAACGGCGGGATAACGGTATTGACCCGGCGTGCGGCAAGGCTAATCATACCCCGCTGGCGAAAGACATTGGTCCGGAAGCGATGCTCACCTTCGATTTCATGCGCAAAGTCGATCGTTCCATGCTCCAGGAAAAACTTTTTCTGGGCCGGACTCAGAATCTCGAAAACCAATTCTTCGATCCTCTCGGCCGTCAGAACCTCGCCGGTCGTATTTTTCAACTCGCCAAAGAGACGCAATTTGGCAGGTTGACCGGTCTTCAAATGTAAATCGCTCGCCCGCGTCTTGACCGCGGCTTTGAAAAACTTATTCAATTTTGGCTCGTGACCGAGTTCAACCTGATCATCAATGGGATGTTCATCGACCATAATTATCGCTGACTCCAAGGTTTACACCCACCCGGCAGGCCGTGATCCGGTCGTTTCCCGGCCATTGTACACAAACACCGTGTTTCACCATAAGATTTGTGAAGATAAACTCTTATATGATATCTATTATACTGTTTCATGATAACTTGTCAAGCTTGATGCTCAAACAATAAATTGTTTTTTATTCGCCCCGTGCGTTCAATCCTCTCAATTCCCAAAACCGAATGAAACGATCCGTAAACAAGCCGGTTCGTGCAAAAACGCAAATCGACTGTAGCAAATCATACTTCTTTGCCGATATATCTGTAAGGGTGTCGCTATGGAGTCAGAAAGAAGGAAACTATCGGGTCGAGAAAGAGATGAAGCCTCCATAAAGCTTCTCGGAAAGCTAAAGGAGCAACTTCAATCCTCGGATGCTTCCAATCGCCGACGGGCCGCTTTTAACCTCTCCTGGTTGCAGGAGGACGGGCTGGAAGTATTGCAGGGCGCCCTGTTTGGAAGCGCCCATATCACGACGAAAAACGCCGCCGCCTACGGGCTGAGGAAAATGCGCGGCCGGATGAGAAAAATAGCACTCGATGTCCTCAGGCAAGGCCTTAAGCACCGCGACAAATCGACGCGGGAGGTCTCCCGGCATGCATTAAAACTCTTGGGTGAGAAGGTGCCTGCGCCAGTGAATAATGCACGCCGACAAACCGCGAAGGGATCTCGAATCAGGGAAATCCAGAGGACATCTCGATCCAGAGGCCCGGTCGGATCGAGGCGTTTGCGTGGATAAAGTTGCATTCCGGAAGTGATGACAACCTTCGAACCGTTTAATCCCCGCCCTACCATTGTCTATCATGTGGCCAGTAAAAGTGTGAGCGTCATGTAGATAGCTACACTGATTGAATCGTTTGCGGTCGTGACGAGCGGCCCGGAACTGATGGCCGGATCAATCCCGACCCGGCGGAATAAAAACGGTAAAAACAAACCCAGCGTTGTAGCGACCATAATCGCCGAGAACATAGCCGTGCCGAACGCAAAGACAAGCCGCACGGATTCTATCGCATTATACGCCGGCTTGGAATAAACAAGGACGGCGAAGGCGATCCCTCCCAACAAACCACAACACAGGGCAACGAGCAATGCAATGCGTACTTCACGCGTACAAACCTGGCTAAATTTCAATGCTGCGAGGTGTCCGGTCGCCAGTCCCGAAACCACAATGGCGGACGTCTGCAAACCGGCATTTCCACTGATAGCCGCAATCATCGGCACGAACAAGAAAGCCGCCATATAAATAGGTGAAAGGTCTTTGATATTAAACGTATAGTCGAAAAACGTCAGAACTAACGCGGTTACAAAAGTACCTATCAGGCAAGGCAATAACCAGGTCATTCTCACTCGGGCCGCGTGGAAAGCGGAAAACGTCTCCAGTTCATCGGGATCCGTACCCGCCATGGTGTATAAGTCTTCCGCTGCTTCTTCTTCTGCAACCTCAATGACACGGTCGGCGGTGATGCGGCCGACGAGCTTATGATTCTTATCGAGAACGGGCACAACAATCAGATCGTTCTTACTGAATATATTTCTCACCTCTTCCTGGTCCGTATCAACATGAACGTAAATCGTATCTGGATCGACCACATCATGAATCTTTGTCGTCTCGGGACGCGTTATTAAGAAACGCACGCGAACATCGCCGAGAAAACGGCCGGCCTTGTTCACAATATAGACGGAGTAAAAATCCTCATCAATCTCCGCGGCGCGGATTTTGTTGATCGCCTCGGCGACCGTGGCATTCTCCGGCACGCTGATGAGCACGGGGTCCATAATTCCACCGGCGGAGTCTTCGGAATACCCCATCAATTTCTCGATCTCGGCGGACTCGGCCGGCGGCATGCTTTCGAGCAATTGAGCCCTTTCTTCTTCAGGAAGCTCGAAAAGAACATCCGCAGCGTCATCAGAATCAAGATGCAGAAGAAGATGGCTCAATTCGTCATTACGGAGCAGCTCGAACAACTCAGCCCGGGTAGCCTCATCGACTTTCTCCAGAACCTCCGCAGACATCGGCTCTTCCATGACATCAAAGATAGCACGTCTGTGCTCGTTATCCACGAGTTCCACGACTTCGGCGATATCACTGCCGCGCTGGGCGTTCAGCAGCTCACTCAGAGCCGACAGATCCTCAGATTCCAGCAAGCGCTCAATCTGTTCGAGCAATTCCTTTTGTTCATCCGCCATATCACAATCCGAGCAAAACCGGGTCATACCCCCTTAAGAAACAAACAATACCGGAATTTCTGGCATCCGGCAACATTTAACCCGGATTAAGAAAGATTCCGATTTCCGTCGATTTATATGAATTATCTTTAGATCACCCCTATGAGGATAAAAAGTTCTTGGCTTTTGGGGCGCTTTCGTGTACAATAACAAACAGATGCTCCTTTGTTTTTTAGGATTGAACAGGCAGATAACTTCTGATGAGGGCAAGACGATGAAAAGGTTTCTCTATGGGATATTTGGAATCTGGGCGTTGGCAACGTGCGTATGTATGGCGGCCCCGGAACCGGCCATCATCCCCGCTCCCGGACAATGGACCGTTGATGTTGAGTATACTCATCCCCAGCAGATCGTCCTGCGACGTACTTCCGATAATCAACCCGTTAGTTTCTGGTATGTGATCCTGACGCTGACGAACAATACAGGCAAAGACGTCGGATTCTATCCCAAATGCGATTTAATGACAGATACCTTTCAGATCATCCCCGCCGGCAAGTCTATCAGCCCTGTGATTTTCGAGCATATCCGGAAACGTCATGAGAAAAGATACCCATTTCTTGAACTTCTGGACAAGACGAGCAACAAAATTCTCCAGGGAGAGGATAATACAAAAGATATCGCGATCATTTGGCCGGACTTCAGTTTCCAGGCCAAGAGTATCAAAGTATTTATCACCGGTTTGAGCAATGAAACGGCTGAAGTAGATCACCCGGTGGCTACGGATAACCAGGGCCAGCCCGTCAAAGTTTACCTGAGAAAAACGCTCGAACTGAGCTACAACCTTAAAGGCGATCCGGCTCTCCGTTCGGCCATCAACTTAGCCCCCGAAGAAAAACGCTGGGTCATGAGGTAGCCGCAAGCACACATTGATACCTCTTCTCTTTTTCCATAAATATTCAACCTATCAAACGGAATATTCGTATTAATGTCTTGTAATGCGAGCCTTATATTGGTCCAAATAACTAAGTGTCCATTTGATAATTTGTTTGCCAAACAGGTTTTAGTGTCGTATAATAAAGTAGAATGATATCGACG
>CAYZAT010000154.1:0-10317 GCA_964476475.1 uncultured Pirellulales bacterium | reverse complement strand
CAGAAATGGTTCACTTTATCGTTTTGATACAAGAGAGTTGACAAAAAATGATTAGTTTGACGATTGACGACAAGAAAGTAAACGTCGAAGAGGGCGCGACCGTTCTACAGGCCGCCGAGAAACTGGGCATCCACATTCCCACGCTTTGCCACCATAAATCCCTGCAACCGTACGGGGCGTGCCGGCTTTGTCTGGTCGAAATTGTGGGAAAACGGGGTTCCTGGATTGAGGCCTCCTGCGTCTATCCCGCTCAGGAAGGATTGGTCGTCAAAACCGATACGGAAAGGGTATTGAAGACCCGTCGGATCATGCTGGAACTGCTGTTGGCGCGATGTCCGGATTCGGCGGTGCTCAAGGACATGGCGCAGCAGTTAGGCGTGGGAGAGCCGCGTTTGCCCAAACAAAACGAGGATTGTATTCTTTGCGGCCTGTGTACCCGGGTTTGTAAGGAAAAAATGGGTGTGGGCGCGATCAGCTTCATCAATCGCGGTCCGAGCCGGAAAATCGCCGTTCCGTACGACAAACATTCTCCCATTTGTATCGCCTGCGGCGCCTGCAAAGTCGTCTGCCCGCTGGAAGTCGTGGACCTGTCCAAATCCACGCAGAATGAGCCGAGGCCGATTTTATCCGAATATGATATGGGTTTAGCCCGGCGGTCTTCGATCTATATTCCCTTCCCTCAAGCGATTCCCAAGGTCGCCGTGATCGATCGCAACACATGCATGCATTTCCTCAAGGACGAATGTAAGGCCTGTCAGGACTTTTGTGAAGCCGGGGCAATCGACTATGAGCAGCAGGACGAGACCGAAGAGGTCAAGGTCGGCGCAGTCGTTTTGGCGCCGGGATACGAGCATTTCAAACCCGAGATCCAAAAAGAACTCGGCTTCGACCGGTATCCGAACGTCCTGTCCAGTATGCAATTCGAGCGGCTCTTGTCCGCCAGCGGCCCGTATCTGGGCGAAATCCTGCGAACCTCCGATAAGAAGCATCCGAAACGCATCGCGTGGATTCAGTGCGTCGGCTCGCGGGAAGTCGAGAGGAACTACTGCTCCTCGGTCTGCTGTATGTACGCCACGAAAGAGGCGATTATCGCCAAGGAGCATTCCCCCGATCTCGATTGCACGATCTTCTATATCGATATGCGGGCCTACGGCAAGGGATTCGACGCCTACTTCGAGCGGGCCAAAGAGCTCGGCGTGCGATACATCCGTTGCTACCCCTCATCCATCAAGGAAATCAATGAAACAAAAGACCTGAAGATCACCTATCAGAACGATGACGGCGATATCACGTCGGAAAAATTTAACATGGTCGTGCTCTCCACGGGGATGCGGGCTCCCGCCGAAGTGAAAGAGATGGCGGCCAAGTTCGGGATCGACTTAAATGGCCACGGCTTTGCTCAAACGGAGGGCTTTTCCCCGGTCGAGACGTCGAAGCCCGGCGTTTACGTCTGCGGGCCGTTCGCCGGGCCGAAGGATATCCCCGAAACGGTCACCGAGGCGTCCGCCGGAGCCAGCAAAGCGATGGCGTTTCTCAAAGAGGAACGGGCAACGCTCATCACGCACAAGGAATATCCGCCCGAAAAAGACGTGACGGGCCAGGAGCCTCGCATCGGCGTATTCATCTGCCATTGCGGCAAAAACATCGGCGGCTACGCCGATGTGCCGAGCATCGTCGAATATGCCAAGACCCTGCCCGACGTCGTGTATGCCGAGGACAATCTCTATACCTGCTCCACCGACGCCCAGGAGAAAATCTCCAATCTCATCAAGGAACACGACCTCAACCGGGTCGTTATCGCTTCGTGCAGTCCGAGGACGCATGAGCCGCTGTTCCGCGATACGTGCCGGCAAGCCGGCCTGAACGAATATCTCTTCGAGATGGCGAACATCCGCGACCAGTGTACGTGGGTGCACATGCACGAGCCGGAGGCGGCCACACTCAAATCGAAAGACCTGGTGAGAATGGCGGTCGCCAAGGCCCGGATGCTGGAGCCTTTGTACAAAAGCAGTCTCAAGGTCAACCATAACGCCCTTGTGATTGGCGGCGGTCTGGCGGGCATGACCGCGGCGCTGAACCTGGCTGAGCAGGGATTCAAGACGCATTTAGTTGAAAAAGAGAAGGACCTGGGTGGCAACTTCCGGCATATCCACGGCCTGCTCAACGGAGGCAATACCGAACAGAAGCTGGCCGAAATGATTGATAAAGTCAATTCACATCCGAATATCGACGTTTACCTGGACAGCGAAGTGGCGGTGGTCGAGGGGTCCGTCGGGAATTTCAAGTCCACGATACGCGGCCACGACGGCGCGGACAACGAAGTTTCGCACGGCGCCGCCGTTATCGCCACCGGGGCCGCCGAATATAAACCGACTGAATATCTTTACGGCAAAGACCCCCGCGTCATCACGCAGCGCAACCTTGACGAATGGATCGGCCAGGAGAATCCGGAATTGGATAAGGTCAAATCCGTTGTGATGATTCAGTGCGTCGGTTCGAGAGACGAGGAACGACCGTATTGCAGCCGGGTCTGCTGTTCGCAGGCGGTTAAGAATGGCATTGCCCTGAAAAAAAAGGATCCTGAGACTGATGTGTACGTGCTTTATCGCGACGTCCGAACCTATGGACTGCTGGAAGAGCACTATCGAACGGCGAGAGACCTCGGCGTTCGCTTTATTCGCTACGAAGAGGATAAAAAACCGGAGGTCGCCGCACACAACGGCCAGTTACGCGTTTCCAGTACCGATCCGATTCTGAACGTCCCGGTGAAGATCAATGCCGACCTGGTGGTGCTGGCCGCCGGGATCGTCTCCAACGAAGACGCCGAGGAGGTGGGCAAACTCTTCAAGATACCGTTGAATCAGGATAAGTTCTTCCTGGAAGCCCACATGAAGCTCCGACCGATCGATTTTGCCACCGACGGCGTCTTCATGTGCGGCCTGGCCCACAGTCCGAAATCGGTCGATGAGAGCATCGCCCAGGCAGAGGCGGCCGCCGCCAGAGCCACCACGATTCTGGCCAAAGATGAAATCGAGCTGGAGGCCACGATATCCGAGATCGTCGATGATAACTGCGACGGCTGTGCCTATTGCATCGATCCATGTCCGTACAACGCCCTGACATTAATCGAATATATGTACCAGGGCAGCATCAAGAAAACCGTCGAAAGGGATCCCGCTTTGTGCAAAGGCTGCGGCGTCTGCCAGGCGACGTGTCCGAAGAAAGGCGTGTACATTCGCGGGTTCAGACTCGAACAGTTAGGCTCCATGGTAGAAGCGGCATTGGCAGGAGAATAGACGTTCGTTAAATATACAGTCAGGCATGTACTTTTTGGGAAGCAAAAGTGTCGCGGGCATCTTGCCCGCGATTCGAGGGCGGGACGCCCTCGACACGATGAGGAGTTCGTTAGCTATGGACAACGAAGAAGAATTCGATCCGTTGATTATCGGTTTCTGCTGTAACTGGTGCTCGTACGCCGGGGCGGACCTGGCGGGCGTTTCCCGGATTCAATATCCGCCGAACATGCGAGTGGTTCGAGTGATGTGCTCGGGCATGGTGCATCCGAATCTGGTGATCGACGCCTTAACCAAGGGCGCCGATGGCGTCATGATTTGCGGCTGTCACATCGGTGATTGTCATTATCTCGAAGGGAACGTCGCGGCGGAGAACCGGAAAGAGGCCATCGAGCTGATGCTGGAAGACTTTGGCATCGAGCCGGAGCGGTTCAGGCTGGAATGGGTCTCGGCGTCGGAAGGCCCGCGGTTCGCCGAGGTCGTCCGGGATATGACCGAGACGATTCGGGAGTTAGGGCCAAGCCCGTATAGAGCGTAAGAAAAATTAAGATACTCGATGCTCGATTCTGGATTCTCGGCGAGTATCGAGCATCCGGTATCGAGAATCGGGAATTTAAAATATGGCAGTAAGATCGCAATTATTCGACGGTAAGAAATATATGTGGGACGGCCAGGAGTACGACGACAAGAAAAAGGCCGGTGAGGTGGAAAAGGAATACCGTGAAAAAGGATTCGACGTCCAAAACTATAGCGAAAGCGGGAAAATCCTCTTATTCACGCGACGCGTCGTTACCGAGGTTGTCGTGGAATAAGCCCTGAGACGGGAAAGCCGGAACGAAAAGAATATCGGTTTCAAAGGAGAGAACATGAGTGCTCCGACCATACTGATTATCGACGATGACCCGGACTTCGTGGAGGTCACGAAAGTCATTCTCGAAACAAAGGAATACGCGGTCCGGTCCGCCGGGAATCCGGACGAGGGATGGGCCGGTTTGGAACAAGAGGTGCCGGACCTGCTTATTCTCGATGTGATGATGGGCAAAGGCGCCGAGGGCTTTGTCATGGCCAGGAAGATCAGAAAAGATTCCCGGTATGCGGACATGCCTATCCTCATGCTGACGTCCATGCGGGACCAGACCGGCTTCGACTTCCCCGGCGAGCGTATCCACTCGAAATTTCTGCCGGTGGACGACTACGTGGAGAAAGGGGTCGAACCGAAGATTCTTTTAGAAAAAATCGAGCAACAGCTTTCTAAAAAAGGCGACGGTAGTTAGCGAATAAGAAGCATCTTTATGGAATGCGAAAACAATATATCTCTTTAGAAAGGAGGTAGTACTGTGGCGGTAAAAGTAGCAGAAGAATGGCTCAATATCTGTGGTGGATGTGAAGTCTCCATATTGGACATCGGGGAGCCGCTGCTGGATCTGCTCCCCCAGCTCGACTTCGTCCACATGCCCGTGTTGATGGACCACAAGTATTATGGCCAGACCGGCGAAAAAGACCAAATGGAGATCCCCGAGGCGGACGTGGGGATTATCTCCGGCGGTGTGCGCAACGAAAAGGAAAAGCACGTCACCGAGGAGATGAGGAAGAAATGCAAAACCCTCATCGCGTTAGGCTCGTGCGCCTGCTTCGGCGGCATTCCCGCCCTGGCGAACATGTATCCCCTGGAGGATTTGTACGAGAAAGTCTATCGAGACTCGAAGACAACGGAACCCGCCGAGACCCCCGGCGATAACCTTCCCCCGTTGCTGGACCGAGTGTATGCCGTCGATGAAATCGTGCCCGTGGATGTTTACATTCCGGGTTGCCCGACGAATCCCGATATCATCGTCAAGGCGCTCACCTGCCTCCTGGAAGGCAGGGAATTCAAGCTCGAAGAGAGAAGCGTGTGCGACGAGTGCCCGCTCAAACGCGAGAAAAAAGCCTCGGGCGGCCAGATCAAGCGCACTCTCGACTCGGTACAATTCGATCAGGATCAACCCTGGGACAGTACCCGATGTTTCATGGAGCAAGGGTATTTGTGCCTGGGCCCGGTGACCCTGGCGGGCTGCGGCCACAAGGAAGGCAATGGCGACGGTACGACGGTTCCCCGTTGTATCAAGGGGTACATGCCGTGTCGCGGATGTTTCGGCCCGATCCGAAAGGGCGCCAATCCGCTGGTGGATATGATGAGCGCGATTTCATCCATTGGGCTGGATGCGAAACAAGTCCCCGACAGACGCGCATTGTTGAACAGGTACATTGGCGCTCAAAAACGACTCAGGCCGCTGCCTGCACGTCGGAGATAACAAGGAGACTGACTTATGAAAACGATTACCATTGCTCCAGTAACACGCATCGAAGGCCACGCCAAGATCACGATCAATCTTGACGATGACGGCAACGTTGCGGATACCTTTGTCAACGTTGTGGAACTTCGCGGCTTCGAGAAATTCTGCATCGGACGGCCGGTCGAGGAGCTGCCGCGGATCGTCACGAGCATCTGCGGCGTTTGCCCGTGGCACCATCACCTGGCCTCGGCCAAAGCGAATGATGGGGTTTTTGGCGTGACGCCCCCCCCCACGGGCCGGAAGCTGCGCGACCTGTGCCAGAGCATCGCCTTTTGCTCGGACAAAATTCTGCACTTCTTTTTCCTGGCCGGTCCTGACTTTGTCATGGGGCCCGATGCCGACTACTCCGTACGCAACGTGATCGGCATCGCCCAGTCCAATCCGGACCTCGGCAAAAAGGTCATCCGCGCCCGGCACCTCGGCACGCAAATGCTCGGTATTACCTCGGGCAAAGCGATCCACCCTGTCACCGCCGTACCCGGCGGCTTTTCCAAGCCGCTGACGGAAAAGGACCGGGACCAACTGCTGCCCATGGCCAACGAGGTGCTTGAATTCGCCAAATTCGCCATTAGCCTCGCGAAGGAGAACATCTTCCCCAAATACCTCGACGAGATCGAAACGATCGGGATGATCGAGACCGGCTTCCTCGGTACCGTCACCGACGACGGCACGCTCAACGTCTATGACGGCAAACTCCGGCTGATGAAACCGGATGCCACGTATGAGGAATTCGCCTACGATCAATACACCGAGTACATCGGCGAGCACGTCGAGCCCTGGACGTATCTGAAGTTCCCCTACGCCAAGAAATGGGGCGACTTTAGCATGGATCTCGAAAGCCACGTCGGGATTTACCGCACCAACGCCCTGGCCCGCGTCAACGTCTGCGATCAGATGGCGACGCCATTGGCCCAGGCCGAGCTGGAAGAATTCAGAGAGAAGTTCGGACGCCCCGCTCAGCAAAGCCTCCTTTACAATTATGCCCGGCTTATCGAGCTGGTTTATAATGCCGAGCACGTGATCGAGCTTCTGAACGACCCGGAGATCACCGGAAAGGAAACACGCGTCCCGGTCACCCCGCAAGCGGGACGCGGCATTGGCTGCGTCGAAGCCCCCAGAGGCACGCTGATCCACGATTATGAGACGGATGAGAACGGGCTGGTCACGAACGTCAATCTTATCGTCGGTACGACCCATAATAACGCACCGATCAACATGTCCGTCAAGCAGACGGCCAAGGCCCTCATTAAGGACGGCGACTACGACCAGGGCACGCTGAACAAACTGGAGATGGCCATCAGGGCCTACGACCCCTGCCTGTCCTGTGCGACGCACAAACTGGACAGCAGTATTGCCGTAAAGGTTGAAATCCGTGACAACCGCGGTAAAATAATCGATACCCTGGCCAACTGGTGATTTGACTGGCTGTGCCGCCCACGGCCAAAACGTATTCGGCGGTAGCCGCAAGAACATATCGGGGATGGCTTAGTTAAAGGGCCATCCCCGAAAATCTTTATGATGGCGGGCAATCAGATAATCCTGCCGCAGAACCTGTGATCCAATAGTGATTAGCAATGAAATAAGTTAGCACAGAGATAGTCTTTTATGGATTCGGACGAGAACAGTCAATCGACCCGTTACGAGTTGCCGTTGGATGAGGAACGCCCCGATGATTCAGAAAAAGAAGTCTCGGGTACGCCTCTCCCGGAATCCCTGCTCAAGCGAAATGTGCTGTGGTTTTGCCAATGCAGGTGGATCGTCATCGGCGTTCTTGTCTCTTTTGGCTTTCTGGGCGTGTTTGGCGGGCTGGTCGGTCGCCTGGGAATGCGTCCGCCGGGGTCCTGGCCCTTTATCACCGCCGCGGTGCTCACGGCCACCAATCTCATCTTCCTGTCTTTAGCCCGCGCTAAAACACCGTCGATCACCGTCCGATTCAATCTCTGGAGCCAGATCACGACGGACCTGGTGATTCTCACGGTGGTGATCTACTTCGTCGGCGGACTGGAAACCAACATTGCGTTCGCCTATCTCTTTCATATCGTGCTGGCGTGTGTGTTCTTTTCCCGCAGGCACAGTTTGATCGTGACGTTTATGGCGATCGGCATGTTTGCGGCCAGTAATACCGCCGAATACATCCTGGGGATAGTGCCCCCCACGAGCATTTTCGCAGGCCCGCTTTGCGGACAGGACATCTCGTTGAAATCGTCGGTGTTGATATTGAATTTCTTTATGGCCGTCGGCATATGGCTGGTCGTATGGTATTTGGCCTCTCATCTGTCGTCGATGGTGCGCCGAAGGGATTTTAAACTCGCCGAAACCAACCGCCGACTCGTCGCCGCTCAGGAAGAACGGTCCCGGCACATGCTGGCCACCACGCATCAGTTAAAAGCCCCGTTCGCGGCCATTTACTCCAACGCACAACTCTTGCAACAAGGCTATTGCGGTCAACTCCCCGACGAAGCGATGCCGGTCGTTCAGCGCATCTCGACCCGATGCAAACGATTGACGGCGGAAATCCAGAAGATGCTCCAATTGGCCAATCTCAGCTCCACCAGCCAGGCGACGCTGCCGCGGACCCGGATCGTCTCGACCGACCTGCTGTTATGGTGTATTTCCCAAGTGGAGCCGATTGCGCAGGAACGGAATATTACCTTCAAGGCCGATATGCGCCCGGTCCCGATGACGGGCACGGAAGACCACTTCAAAATGCTGTTTATGAATCTGCTGGCGAATGCGGTGGTGTATTCCCATCGAGGCGGCCAGGTCCGCATGGCCTGTCGGCCGGGCCCGAATGCAGAGCCGATCGTGACCATCTCCGACGACGGAATCGGCATTCCGCCGGAAAAGCTGCCGCGCATTTTCGACGAGCACTACCGCACCAAAGAAGCCATGCAGCACAACAAAGAATCCTCCGGCCTCGGTTTGGCTATTGTCAAACAGGTCGCGCAGATGTATAAGATACATATACGCGTCGAAAGTCGTCCCGACGCCGGTACAACATTTGAACTCAGATTTCCCGTCGCGGAGCATAACTCCGGCGGCGAGGCAAAGGAGAAGTAGAAATGGCTTATGTTTTAATTGTCGATGATGATGAAGATTTCGCCAGCACCGCGGCGATCGTCTTACAGAAGGAAGGGCATGACGTAAAGATCGAATTGAGCACGGAGGACGCCGAAAAAAGTATGGAGGACAAAACCCCGGATTTGGTCGTCCTGGACGTGATGTTTCCGGAGGATGATTCGGCGGGTTTCGAGCTGGCCCGTTTCATCCGCCATAAGAGCGAAAAACTCAAGAATGTTCCGATCCTGATGCTCACGGCCATTAACATGAAATTTCCTCTGGGATTCGGCAAAAAGGACATCGACGAAGATTGGCTGCCCGTAGCGGATTTCCTGGAAAAACCCGTGGATTTCGAGGTGTTAAGGCATAAAGTCTCCGCCCTCCTCAACGAAAGCTAAGACAAGCTTGAATATCGAAGAAAACTACTCAGATGTGAACGATACAGACGGTTGCCCCTCGAACGGGACGTGTTCACAGGCGTGACTATCCAATGGAATCCGATTGGTACGACAAATCTACTCTCATCCTGGGATGCGGCAATATTCTCATCGGAGATGACGGATTCGGTCCGACAGTGGCCCGGCGTCTTCGGGAGCATTTTACGATTCCCGACGACGTCTGCGTATTCGACGCCGGCACCTCGGTTCGAGAGATTCTTTTCGATACCATCCTTGCCCACAAAAAGCCGGCGAAGATTATCATCGTCGATGCCGTCGATTGCGGGCGGCAGCCGGGGGAGCTTTTCTGGCTGGACATCGACGGGATCCCGCAGGCAAAACTCGACGATTTTTCAATGCACCAGATCCCCACGTCAAACCTGCTCCGGGAATTACGGGATTTGTGCGGTATCGAGGTAATCGTCATGGCCTGTCAAACGGCTTCAGACACCGACTGTGTCAATCCGGGTCTATCAATGCCAGTTCAAAAAGCGGTTGAGAAGGCCACTGAAATACTCTCCAACGAACACCTTTCATAATTGAGACGATTCATCATACGAGGCACACAAGAGGCATAAAGGCCTGCGGCATGGCAAGGCGGGTGGTTTGGGTGAAATAAAAAATTATCAAATTTAAGAATTTTACTGTTGACACAAGAAGGGAAACATGGTAAACTTAGCGAAGTATTAGAGCAGAGTGACTGTTACAGCATGATGTATTCTAGTGCAGGCAGTACGTTTGATGCCTTGCCCGTTCAGAACAACGACGGTGAGGAAATGATGAAAAGTTACAACTTGATTTATTCCGCAACGTCCACTCCGTAAACAGCATCTACTCTTGATTGCTCTGGTAAACGGATTTAGCGAACCGGAGCATGCCGGGCAGTTCGGAGGACGCCTGGTCCTGTCGGTATCCGGGAGGATGCCTAAAGGAGGGCTTCAGAAAGGGATTTCTCGCTTTAATAGGGTGATGAGCAGACAAGAAGGTGTCTGCGCTCTTAAAGCAGCTTAAGGTATGTCGTCAAGAGGTGGGAAAATGCCATGAACCATCGCGATTGAGGTCTAACTTTGGCCTCTGGCCGGGTGGGAAGAATGAAGTCCCAAATGAAATCCGAAGAAGCTTACATGCATGATGAAAAAATGCCCAGGATTTGTGGATAGACGTTTTGTCCAAAATGGTTAAACCCCCTTCCTT
>CAYZAT010000153.1:0-10347 GCA_964476475.1 uncultured Pirellulales bacterium | reverse complement strand
GATTTCACAAGAAAAAACCAACCTCAAGGAAAGGAATGTATTAGAAACGAATTTTGGAACAGAATATAGAAGCCGGTCGACAGATAACAGATGACGGAAGGAATAAACGAGAGTCTTAGGAGGCAGAGGGGCTTCGGTATTTTTATAGGTGTTGACCCTTCACATTCAGGAAGGAATTAAGTATGGTGTCCCCGGAAAAGTCGGGGTCTTGTGCCTGGCAGCCGGAATCTGGCACCTTCTATCCAGGGCCCGAAGCCAAACTCAGCGTTTCTGAATGTGATTCTTGAAAGACACAAATCTAGTTAGGAGGTAGTGCTTTATGAAAGTCATTTCGTTGTTGTCTCTGGGTATGATTCTATTGCTGTCCGGCTGTCCGTCGGCGTTCTATGCAAAAACACAGATCAACCCCCAAAGTATGGAAGATATTGCCGGAATAGAAAATCCTGCAACAGTCAGGATTGAGCGGGATAATAATGTTTGGGGCGGAGCAATTCCTCTTGTTATTCACGACGGGGAAAAAGAAATCGGCCAACTGGGGCCCTCCGGCGCGTTTGAATGGAAAAGAGAGGCCGGGTATCTGCATTTGAGGATTTCTGAAACGACGGGAAAAGTCGGCGAGATCGTCGGCCAAGGGCATCCCGATGACATTTTTTACGAAGATTTTCAAAAACCTGGTGATACTCATCGCTTCATATGCGGCATCAAAGTCGATGATGACGTTACGATTCGGATTGAGCCACAGCAGGAACAGGCCGCTGAAGATATTATTGATTTTGCAAAAGTCGAGATGCAACCCAGTATTGTTCGGTACGCAGGCTTCTTGAAGGCCCACCGGCGCAGCTCTCTGGCGGGCCGAGCCAGAAACGCCTATGAACAGCTTCTGGAACAGGCCGGTCGTTTCGACCTGGAAAATCTCAGCAGGGAAACGCTGAAAAATCTGGAAGAGTACGTCGATCTCTGCCCCAACGGGAAACATGTCAAATTTTTGGAAGAGGCAAAACAATATTCCGAGGCTGAGGAATCGCCTAGCGTAGACGCGTTCACTAGGTACATTGAACAATGGCCCTCCGGGAGTTTTCTGGAATGGGCCAAGGACAATCTGGCATTCACATCCCGGGGCGAGTTGACCGATCCTGCATTGCTTGCGGAAATCGACAGAACAATGAACTCGCTGGGCATGGAGAGCGTTTTCAGGAATCTGCTCGAACAGACAAAGGAAGATCGGCTGGAAGCAAAGAATTCTGCAATTATGAGCATGCTTCAGACATCCATTCAATATAGCAACGAGAACCTCAACGGAGTAACGTTCTCGGGGGCCGCCAAGGCAATCTATTACAGATTCAGAGATCCGGATGATCCCAATTCGACAGAGTTTGAGTCATATTTCTGTGAAGGGACAGCGAGCACTGACCAAGTTGAAGTCGAGATCCATGCAACATTACTCTCGTCTCCAAACACTGATGAAGAGCTTTCTTACACGGTACGGGGTTCGTGGGCGTTTGCCGACAATAAACTCTATTATTACAACGGATCAAGATGGGTTCATGGATTGGCGAATCCTTTCTTTTCCGACGACAAGCAGACTTCGGAGTAACAAACTTGGGACTGCGATTCGTGACTGTCCCTAGAATATTCTACACAGCAATGAACTTGTGAGGCAATGAGACCTTGTCAAGGAGACACCGATGTCAGAAACTCGCTTCTACGATTGTCCTGATTGTGGAGCAGGAGGGGTGGTCCCAACTCGGGATGGAGAGTGTACAAACTGTGGGCATGTATTGGTAGGGCCCGCCACCAAACAGATTTCTACCAGTAATGAGTTGGGCAGTGACGCCATGGAAGAGTTTGGCTACAAGGGGGGGTATAAATTTCACGGGGCTTGGCAGTGTGGTTATCCACTTATTGGCCTGGGAGGCATCGCGGCTTTTCTTCCGCTTGTCAGAGATGGCTATGCAGAATTCATAACCTGGGTCCCGTTGCTGGTAATCGGCCTCATTGGGTGGCTCATATATGAAATTGTCAAGGCTTCCTCGCGATTCAAGTTCCTGTTGAGAATATCGGATAAGGCTATTGAGGTTGGAGACGGTCCGAAGGTCGAATGGGAAAATGTCGAACGCGCCGAGTTCCACGGGTTCGGATTTGGAAAAACCCCGATCATTACGCTCGTCACTCAAGCCGGAAAAACGTAGAAAAACGTAGAGAAAAACGTAGGGTCAGCCCTTATGAAATAAGTTTTTGGGCAACGATAGGTAAACCATATCGTTAAACTGGAAGAACAAAATACAGAAAAGGCTCCGGTTTTTCTTTTTTGCTGTTAAAGGTTTGAGTATTGTGTATTGCGTATCACCCATTCCACGGAATTTATCTCGTCTCTCGTATGTCGTATATCGTATCTCGTATGTAGTATCTGGTGAATAGTCTTTGGTGTATAGTTTTTGGCTATTAACGAACAACCAGCGACTAAAAACGATTCGTATCTGGTATTTAGTCTTTGGTATATAGTTTGTTGAATCCGCGGTTTTATTAAGACTGGATAGCTGGATTTACAAGATCATAACTAATTGATGATCCCGTTTATCATGTAATCCCGTCTCATTTCTTTTTTTTGACTGGATAACAAGATTGACAAGATAACAACCAACCAATAATCCTGTTTTTCATGTAATCCTGTCCAATTGATAATTTGAATATGAAGCTCAAAAGTCCGTGTTAATCAGTGTTGACCCGTGTCAAAAATTAGTCGTTAGTTGTTGGTATTTAGCATATTGTTATACAAAAACCGTGTTAATTCGTGTTCATTCGTGGTTCCCTTTCGAACGAAAACCGCTTGTAGTCAAAAGCAAAAATAAAATTTTTCCAATATTCCATAATCTCCTTATTACAGATTACTTACACTCTAAATCCCGCCGACAATTTTGTCGAATTTCGCACGAATCACGCAGGTTCGTCCTATTATAGAGGCGACTCATTTTCGCCTCCGGCTCACATGAGCTAAATTCTAAATCCTAAACTCTAAATTCTAAACAATATCGAAATACAAATTTTCAAATGACCCAAACATTCGAGGCCGCAAAAGCTTTTGCGTAGTCGTTTGGTGCATTTGAATTTCGGAAATTAGAATTTGTTTAGGATTTAGAAATTAGTGCTTCGGATTTGAACAAAAGGCGGAGTCTGCGAGATTCAGATCACGATTAACATTCCAGCATGGCTTGCTCATTTACTCATCCGAATGGTTCTATTGTACCGCCGGGTTCGATATGGCTATGCGTTCCGGCGGATTCCGTTAACCCAGGGGCGCTTCTCCATCGTCGATCCGGGTGATTACGAGCGGCTTAGCCGGTACAAATGGCGGCTGTGCAAGACGAAAGGTAAGAACGTGCTTTATGCCGAACGGTCCGCCCGCCGAGCCGATGGGAGGTATTCGCGGATGCTGATGCACCGCGAGCTACTCCGGCCGCCGGACGGGTATGTCATCGACCATATCAACGGGTCCGGGCTGGATAACCGCCGGGCCAATTTGCGCTTGGCCACCGTCGCTCAGAACGCCTGGAACTCCGGCAAACGCAATCCCCGGTCCGGCTATAAAGGCGTCTGGCTCGCTAAGGATAAGGGGCTATGGCGAGCAGCGATCGTCTGCCACGGCAAGCGGGAACATTTGGGCTATTTCCGCGATAAACGCGAGGCCGCTAAAGCTTACGACCGGGCGGCGAGAGAATACCACGGTGCGTTCGCCGTGCTGAACTTCCCGAACTCGCGGGAATCCGTCGATTCGCCGTTTATCCATAAAGAGGCTTTGCTAAAGTGTCGATAGGTATTATGATGGCACGAGAAACATTGATGACTGATACTACTGAATATACGCTTGAGCCACAAACGACGCCGACGACGGACGAGCAAGACGGGCTGAAGAAATGCCCGTTCTGCGCCGAGCGGATACAGCCGGAGGCGATCAAGTGCCGGTATTGCAACGAGTTCCTCGACGGCTCACGTCCGACTCAACCGAGAACTCGACCGAAGAAATGGTACTTCGCGACCGGGACGGTGGTTCTCGCATTACTCTGTTTGGGGCCGCTGGCCCTTCCACTGGTATGGTTGAACCCGCGCTTCAAACCCGCGATCAAAGGAATTGTCACGATTGTCGTACTGGGCGTTACGATTGCCTGTCTCTATTTAGTCGTTGTCGCTTACCAGCAATTCATGAACCAGTTCACCGCCCTGGGTCTGTAGGATTCCGTTCGGGCCAACATCTTCACAACGGAGCATCTGATTTGTGTATGAGGTGAAAATACGGCCGCCGGTTCGCCGTCGGATCTTTCGCTGTGCATTCTCCGGCGAAACCGGCATCGGCCGTATGAAGAGGTGGGTAGGTTAGTGCCATGGATGACGACCGCGTCTCGATTCTCGATGCGGAGGCGGAGGCGGACGGCGATGAGGCCTATGACGCGGCGGGATAGGCCGAGGCACAGGCCGGGTAATGACGACGGGTCCGGGTCGGCGATGGCGATGATATTCGAAATTGCAGCCGGCCAGAGCCAGCGCCACGATAGCAAGTGCGATAATGGAGATGAGCCGTTTCATTTTACTACTCCTTTCTGCATTCTTTTGACGGTTTTGAATGCCTTTCTACTTATGTAAGGCACTGAAAACGAAAGACGTCACGGTTTTTCCGTTTGGGCCGAAAGGAGAGAGCGGAGATTGACGTGTCGGTTGGGGGAAGCTTATGGATTGTTGTTTTTCATTTTGAGGGTAAAGGTATAGACCCTGGCATAGTCTTTGCCCATCACCAGGCGGATTTGGCCCGCGCTCAGATTATGAACGACGGACCACACGGTGTGATCCTGCGAGGTCGCCTCCAGTAAATCCATTCATCATGCTCGATCCTGTCTCCGGTTTCCTGGCGACTTAAATTCTTTTAGCATAAGGTTATATGCACTCAGTGCGCCCGCAAAAGCTTTTGCAGGGGTCTATATAGGATTATATTAGTCCTAAAAATATTTTTGGAATGCGAACCCACTGATCCACCGTCTCGTACGGATAATAAGTAAATCAATATGCAATCAAAAGTGCTTAGAAAGGACATAAACGATGAAAGCTTCAACATTGAAATCCATTGACGTTTTTGCGTACGCACTACTGATGATCGGGGCGTTGAATTGGGGACTGGTGGGATTATTCGGTTTTGACCTGGTTGCCGGCTTGTTTGGGCCCATGACCATGCTCAGCCGGTTCGTGTATGCACTCGTGGGCCTGGCGGCGCTCTATGACGTGTTGTCGCTACCGTCCATTTTTAAACGCTGGGAGATTCGGCTACATCATCATCCCGCCCAAGCCTAAGTTACCATCGACTCATGACTTTCAGAGCCTCTTGCATCCGGCAGGAGGCTTTTTTTTCAGGCGGCATCAGGAGCTTCAATGGGCCTCCGGTTGTTCGATCCTCCTTACGCATCAAAAACCACCTGACGGCAAATCGTTTGTTTGGATCGACCCATAGCTTTTCAGTCGTTTCGATGAGTCGAAACGATTATAGACCCCGTAAGATGCGTGCAATTCATCATACAACGGATTAGGCGGACGCCATGAGTTACATCTCTTTTGTGACAAGATCCGGGGCCGTCTATTGTCATCGGTAGAGTGAGCCGCTGCGGCGCACGGTGTCCTCCCGGCCAACGGAGCGACATAGAATGGTCTCTTTTCTCGAATCGGATGTTGAAATCGCTGTCCCTGGTCTGATATGATAAACAGCGTGTCGTCCGCGGGACGCCTTGCGGTGGAGCACCGATGAATCAATGAAACAGGAAATTGAAATTCAGGATACAGGAGATCAAAGGCCATGTGTAGTCAGAAAGTGATTTTTGTATTGTGCCTGATGCTCATTTCTACGTCGTTTGCTCTGGCCGCTGCTGACGTGGTCTGGCAGGAGGCGGAGTCCATGGAGAACACGGGGACATGGTCCAACGATCCCCAACATATTGACATCATGGATTCTCCTTATTTGCTGGCCACCGGCGTGGGTACCCCTGTGGATGATGCTGTGACGCAGCTCACGATACCAGAGGATGGGACGTACAGACTCTGGGTTCGTTGCCGGGACTGGTTTCCCTCCCATTCACCGGGCCGGTTCCAGGTACTGATCGACGACAAGGCCTCCCCGAGGACCTTCGGCAAGGCGGATAACGATGCGTGGCGTTGGATCGATGGGGGCGACTTCGCATTAAAACAAGGCACCGCGGAACTTCGTCTGCACGATACGACCGGCTGGTGGGGACGATGCGACGCGGTGGTTCTTGCATCCGGGGGATTCAAACCGTCAAACGACAAAGAAGAGCTCGCCGCACAACGCCTCAAGTACGCCGGCGTCAGTCCGGGCATCGAGAATATGGGCACGTACGATCTGGTCGTGGTGGGCGGCGGCCCCGCGGGTATGGGGGCCGCGATTGCCGCGGCGCGTCATGGCATCAAGGTCGCGCTGATTCAGGATCGACCCGTCCTCGGCGGCAACAGCTCATCGGAGATCCAAATCCCACCCATGGGCTACATCGGCAACCCGCCGGACCGTCGCAACATTACCGGGATCACCGAAGAGCTTTTCCCGCCCCAGGGATGGAGACAATTCGCCGACTCGAAAAAGATGGAACGCATCGTTCGCGCCGAAGAGAATATCTCCCTTTTCCTCAACACACGCGCCGTCAACGTGGAGATGAAAAGCAAGACTCACATCGCATCGGTCATTGCCATCCATGTCCGTACCGGCCGGCGCATGCGGTTCTCCGCCCCCCTGTTCGCCGACACCACCGGGCACGGCTGGATCGGTTTTTACGCCGGGGCCGAATACCGAATGGGCCAGGAAGCCCGCGCGGAATTCAACGAATCCCTCGCCCCGGCTGAGGCCGGCAAACGGACTATGGGAAATAATCTCTACAAGGCGGTCCTGGCGACCCGGAAGGCGCCGGTCCCGTTCGAGTGTCCGGACTGGGCGTATCAGTGGACGTCGCCGGCTGATTTCGAACCTCTGGGATCGCACCAGCGAACCAATGAGATCGTTCGCCCTGAAAACTTCGACGCCCCTTCCCGCGGCAAAGGCCGGAATCCGGGCAACGACCTCAACGGCGCGGTCTTGCATACCTGGTGGGTGGAATACGGCGGGACGAAAAACACCATCGAAGACGCCGAGCCCATTCGCGACGAGCTGTTCCGAATATCGATCGGATTGTGGAATTATGCCAAGAACCACAATCCCGCGACAAAGGACAAAAACAGAAAACGGGAACTGGTCTGGTTGAATTATGTGGCCGGCGTTCGCGAGAGCCGGCGGCTGATCGGTGACTACATCCTGAGCCAGAAGGATTACGACGAGCGGATCGTCCACGATGACACCGTCGCCTTTACGGACTGGGGCCCCGACGTCCATCATCCGGAAGGCTTTTGGGTCAAGGGCAACGACTGCATCCACGTTTACAAAGGGCGAAGGACGAGCATCCCCTACCGAACGCTCTATTCGAGGCGCATCGAGAACCTTTTTATGGCCGGAAGATGTCACTCGGCAACCCACATCGCGTTCGGCGGCACGCGCGTCATGCGCCCCTGCTGCGCGATGGGCCAGGCGGTGGGGACCGCGGCCGCTATCGCCGCGAAGTATAGAACGACACCGCGCGCCGTATATGAAAACCACATCCGGCGACTGCAAGATACCCTGGTGAAGGACGGCTGCCGCCTGATGAACGAAAACGGCGGGATGCGCGAGCCGCCTTCCGATTGATATCATGCTCGTCGTCGTTTCGACGAATCGAGACGACTATAAGCCGGGCGGTGGGCCCGGGCATGCGTTTAACGTGAGATGTTTGGTTTTTCATAGGGAGAGTCGTGAATGCATTTCAAGGCAAAACAGTGGGACTATTTACGAGGCTGCTGGCATCTGACCCCGAGGGAAGTCGAGGTGGCTAAGCTGATCTGCGAGGGACGCAACAACGAGCAGATCGCCCAAGAGCTGCACATTGCCTACAATACGGTTCGCGTCCATCTGGGGCATATCTGCAGCAAGGTCGGCGTCCGGGGCAAAGTCGACCTGATCATCGAATTCACCGATACCCTGCAACGAGCAAAGATTTAGACCGTTCGGTCGTTTGGCCCGTATGGGTCAAATTCTGTTATCAAAGTTGGAGCAGACTATTTACAAAGCTACTGTTCAATGAGTCGGACGATGGCGCCCCAGGGACCGAGGTCTTGTGTGACCTTCAGCATCAACGTGTTTGATCCTTTCTTAAGTGTAACCTCGATGACATCCGGCCGCAACAGTATCCCTCGGGAGACGTTGTTGGCGTGGACGAGCTTGCCGTTGAGCCAGGCCTTCACGCCGTCATCACTGAAGATTTCGAGGCGGGCCGAGGTTCGCCGGTCCGATTCAATCCGGGTGCGGAGATACCCCGCCATGTGCGCGCCATCTTCGAGCATTTTTTGAAGATCGAGATAGGCCGGATTGTCCGCAAACGGATTCATCGGTAAAGGCCGCCACTGAACCTGAGAATGGGAACGCTCGGGATCGAACGCAATATCAAAGAGTTCACGACATTTTTTCTCCTCCTGTGAATAGGGCCCGGCCATTTCCCAATCATCCAGATACTGCACGGTCGGCGTGTCCGGATACTGTATTAACAGTTCAAGACGGGTATCGGGGATCGATTTCAGCATGGGGGTGTGTTTCATTGAATAATACACCAGCCACCGATTCAGATCGGTGTCGTAGTGGGCGAAATAGGGATTCAGCAAACCCGTATGCGCCGTGTTAATACCGATGACCTGAACGGGTGTTTGAGAATCGAAGTCGCAATCGGATACGTTAATCGTCCTCGTCTCTTTGCACATGCACGTTTGGTAGTGAATCTTCATGTTCTTCGGATCATACACGATCAGCCATTTCGTGCTATCGCCCTGCTCAACGGATTTTAACGTGTCGAAAGCATAGTCCACGATAGAACCGCCCCGCGCCGACGAATACTTCCTGACCCGGTCGGCGGCACAGACGAAACGATCCAGCGAGCCCCAGGAGCCATAAGGTAACTTCTTCGTGCCGCCGAATCCGGCATGCTGCTTGAGATGCTCCAGCGATTTCTCATACGTATCATTGGCCAACGCCTTTACCGGCAGCGTTTCGCCGACGTGACAGATCAGTTTGCCGCTGAGAAACTCGAACGTCGCCACATTCCCTTCGCGGTCGCACGCCAGGAAATGAAGCGGCATGGGCGTCAGCGCCGTCACGCGTATCTTTTTGTCGCTTGCGATGACGTCTTCAATCGTGGCGCAGGTATCGAGCTGATACTGCACCCAGGCCATGACGGCCGGACGCTCATCGCGAATCGGGTAAGCCGTCCCCGTCAGCCACATGGTCTCGATGACCAAACCCGCCTCGTTCATACCGCCGCAGGGCAATTCCCGGCCGTACTGGTTGAAGGTCACACTCCCGTATTTCGAGACCCATCGGGCCGGCGTATCTTGTGGATCGATCAGCAAGGCCCGTTTAGTAACGCCTCTCTTGTTCACGATGATTAAACCGTGATCGAGGTGCCAGTCATAATTCCTTCCGAAAACCAGGTTGTCGTCGTCCTCCAGGCAGAAGGTTGTACAGGCCGATGCGGCCTGAGTTAGTATCAAAACACAAAAACAAATGACAGCCAGAATCCAAACGAGACGACATTTTAATATTTGTGAAATGGTCATAAGCCTTTCCTTTCTTTAAGACTTTTTTCTGAAGGGATATCCTGAATCTATTAGAGACAGCCAGGATTTTCACATATATATTTGATTTTGTCTATCGTCTCTTATGTGGTTAACCGTTTCAGGGCTATAGCTCAACGAGACGTACAATGGCTCGCGAGCCCCAAATGTCTTCGGTGACTTTTAGCATGAGACGGTTAACGCCCTGGTTCAAGGTGACATCGACGGCGTCGGGCTGTTCCTGAATACCGCGGCTGTTGTTATTTTCGTGAACGACCTCGCCATTGAGCCAGGCCTTGACGCCATCGTCGGTATAGATTTCGAGACGCGCCGGCTTCTGCTCGTCCGAGATGATTTCCGTACGCAGATAGGCAACACTTTGATCGATGCGCAACAGCAAAGAACGAATATTGACAGACACAGGATGTGGCTCGTGAGGTTCGAGCTTCACGGATTGCCAGGGAACATCCACGTCGGGCAGTTCCGGACCGAATGGAATATCGAAAAGTTCATCATGTTTCTTGTCAATATGCATCTTACCTCGCCGGATATAGGGCCCGGCTATTTCCCAGTCACAGAGATAACCCTTTGCTGTGGCGTCGGCAATCTCCTCGGATGTGGCCTGTTCAGCCATCCCTT
>CAYZAT010000152.1:0-10436 GCA_964476475.1 uncultured Pirellulales bacterium | reverse complement strand
GCTATCGAACTTTGCATTAGCGGCAACCGGCTGTGCGCTGTCCGGTAAGTCTGCACGCGCTCGAACCGACCAAAATCCACCGAACATCGTCTTTATCTTCATCGACGATATGGGCTGGCGCGACGTTGGTTTCATGGGCAGTAAGTATTACGAAACGCCGAATATCGACAAACTCGCCGGCCAGGGGATGATCTTCACAAACGCCTACTCCAACGCGCCCAACTGCGCCCCGGCCCGCGCCTGCCTGATGTCCGGTCAGTACAGCCCCCGGCATGGCATTTATACCGTTAGCAACTCAGACCGAGGACCCTCAAAGCAAAGGAAGCTGATCCCGATAGAAAATACCACCGATCTCCGTTCAGACATTGTGACGATTGCCGAAGCCCTTAAGCCCGCCGGATACGTCAGCGCCAGTATGGGCAAGTGGCATCTCGGCACCGATCCCAAGGCCGGTCCTATAGGCCAGGGATTCGACGTCAACGTCGGCGGTTTTAGTGCCGGCCACCCGGCCAAAGGGTACTTTGTGCCTTACGGCAATCCGGAACTTCCCGACGGTCCCCCGGGCGAGTATCTCACGGACCGGCTCACGGATGAGGCATTGAAATTCATCGAAGCGAATAAGAACAATCCGTTCTTTCTCTATCTGCCGCATTATGCCGTCCATACGCCTTTGCAAGCCAGAGCGGAACTCATCGAAAAATATAAGAAGAAACGAGGCTCAGGCGGTCAGAACAATCCAACGTACGCCGCGATGATTGAAAGCACCGATCAGGGCGTCGGGCACATCATGGACAAGCTCGACGAGTTAAACTTGACGGACAATACCGTCGTTTTCTTTTTCTCCGATAACGGCGGCGTTCGGACGATCACGTCGAATGCACCGCTCCGTGGCGGCAAAGGGATGCTCTATGAGGGTGGGATTCGCGAGCCGATGTGCGTTCGCTGGCCGGCCCACGTCAAACCCGGCACACGTTGCGATACGCCGATTATCGGAATCGACTTTTTCCCAAGCCTTCTCGAAATTGCCGGCGTTCGCAAACCCAAAGGAAAAGTGCTGGACGGTAAAAGCATTACACCGCTGCTCAAAGGCGGCCATACTCTCAACCGCGAAGCCCTCTTCTGGCATTTTCCCGCCTACCTCCAGGGGCGAGCTGAAGGGGCGCGAGATCCGTATTTCAGAACACGTCCCGCCGGGGCAGTACGAGCGGATGATTGGAAACTCATCGAATACTTCGAGGATGGCGCCCTGGAGCTATACAACCTCAAAGAAGATATTGGCGAAAAGAAGAACCTCGCCAACGTGATGCCGGAAAAAACCAGGGCATTACATGAATTAATGCTCGCCTGGCGCAAAGCCACAAATGCGCCGGTCCCCACAAAGCTGAATCCCAAGTACCAACCATAATGGTTGAATTCACTTTTTTCTGCGGCTTGAGATTCTGCTTTCCGTCCCGGCGAGGAGTCGTTTGATGTTCTCTCGATGGCGGAGGATGACCATCAGTGGAATCACACAGGCGGCAATCAGTAAAGGCCAAAGGTCGAGAAATTTCCAGCCGGGAACGAGGAAGATACTCACAATCAAAGCGAGTGGAAAAGCGATCGAGGCCGTAATCGACGCTAAAGAGACATAGCGTCCTATCAAAACAACGACGACCCATATTGCGATTGCACATAATGCACAGATGGTGAAGTACGGCCAGAGACCCAGGGCTACTCCGAAACTCGTTGAAACGCCCTTGCCCCCCTTGAACTTGAGGTAGATTGGGAAGATATGACCTAAAATCGCCGCACACCCTACAGCTAACCAAAGCCAAAGTATTACGGCTTTTTCATCCTGTGATATCCTGGTCAGAGGCAGTGTGGCAAGCATTGGGATCGCGCCCTTGAGCACATCCAGGGCGAAACATATATAAGCCCATTTTCTGCCTAAAGCGCGAGCGACGTTCGTGGCTCCGATGTTGCCGGACCCGATCGAGCGTAAATCCTTGCCATGCGCTTTAGCGATGAGCACCCCGAAGGGAATCGAACCGAGTAGGTAGGACGCTACAATAGCAAGAGCGAAAATGCCGTAACTCATCTCTCACCCCTTCTCTTCACTATCGATTCGTAAACGTCCATCAATTGCCGGGCGACCCGACCAACGGAGACGGTCTCTTTGAGATTATCATCGACGATGGCCTGTGACGTCTTTTGGATATTGTCCGAATGGGTGAACCAGCTCATCGCTTCCGCCAGGGCGTCGATATTTTCAGGTCGATCGATCACTCTCCCATGCCGTTGGTCCACGAATAGATCAGCGGCTCCGTTGAACTTCGTGGTGATGACCGGTTTGCCGGCTCCCAAAGCTTCGAGAATGAACCGGCTGGACGGATCGTAGAAGGTCGGGAGAACCGCGACGTCCGCTATGGACAGAATACTCTGAATGTGGCTGAAATGACCGAGGAAGACTACTCTTGGGCCGGACGAGTTTGCATTGAGCCGTTTCGCAAATCGGTGGTATTTACGTGTTTTGTCGCTACCCACGACGACAAGGCAACATTTTCGTTTCGTATTTTGATGTGCGATGAGGGACATCGCCTTGAGCAAAACGCCCAGTCCTTTCAATCTGAAATTATGGGCGACGAACAAAAAGAGGATTGGATGGTCCGATTCCCGAACGCGCACTTTGGTGAGTATTTGCGTTCGGAGCCGGTCGGCTCGGTCTTTATCGACGCGCCGTTCCGTTTTGACACCGTTGGGTATCACGATGATACGCTGGGCGTCAGTGCTATAGTGTCGTTTGAATTGTTCGGCGACGTATTCCGAAAGGGCGGCAATCACCGGCCCATCGGCTCGGTGAGCTAACTGATGCTCCGTTTGCAAAAGAGTGGATCGGCGGAGATTCGTCCAGGCCGTGATTTTCTTATAAGATTCGACGAACGGATTCTGGAAACTGGCGATATGACGCTGGATGGACTCGGCGTACGTGCCTCCCCGCGGTTGATAGACATCGGCGAAATCAAACGGCAAGACGCTATGAATGATGTCGTAATCATTCTTCGATAAATGCTCCCGCAGGGCCTCGGCGAAAACCGAGAATTTAACCCGGCTGCCCGGCTTGTCCCGGCATACCACGTTCACGTTCTTTGTATTCGGCTGTCCCGTTGCGGCGAGAATCGTCACCTTCGTTCCCTGTCCGGACAGAGCCGCCGCCAACTCAAAAACGGACCGTTCCGCGCCCCCAAGGGCGATATTAGCCCGTTCGACTATAATGGCGACTTTCTCTATCATTCCGGACACTATACCTTGATTGTCTCAACTTGTAAAAGGAACGCTCCGCCCATGTCGAATATCGTGCCGGGCCATTTGTTCCGCCTTTTTGATGATGCGGTGAATCATCGATTTGTCTTTTGCGGTGAGTTTGTGTCGGCCGATATAGCCGATGTAAAAACGCAATCGGTCTGCTCTCGAGAAATATCGACCCGGCGCCGAGAAATACACTTGTGCAAGGTCTTTCATTCGATAACGCCGATTCAAAAGGGCGGGCTTGAACGCTCGCGCTAAGTCGATCAGAAAAAACCGACCGACATCATTATAGAATATATGTGAAAAGTAAAGGTCTCGATGACGATAATCCGTCTCGTGAAATCTTTTAATAAAGTTCGCCAGCCGGGCGATAAAATCCCTTCGCAGCCGTAATGTTTCTTTCGTTGCCGGCCCGGTAAAATATTCGGGTAACTGCCGCTCGATCGATTCGGCATCCGGGATTTTTGCTGTAAGAAGAAAACTTCTTTTTTCAAGAAGCATACCCTTTTGCTCACCGTATGAGACAACTTTAGGGGTGCCTATAGTCATTGCGGTTAATTCATTTATCGCCGTGGATTCAATAAAGGCACAGCTTTTCCTACTTCGAGTCGATAACCAGTTTTTAAGTTGAACGAGGATAGGAGGGGAGTCATAGCGTTTTAGAAATACTGTTGTCGATTGAGGGGATCCGGGGGGGGCGATGTCGAATTGCAGACGGCTTCGGAACGGGGCGAGGTTTTTTTTCGTTAAATTCTCCGCACCTTTGAAAGAAAAGACGGTATCGATGGATGTCAATCCAAGGCGACTCAACGCCGACTGATAATCGGGATCGACCGAAAACGATTCTGACATTTCTGCAAATCGCTGCCGGGCTGAAATTACTGCTTGTTTTCGGTCGCCCTCAAGCAATTCTTTGGCCGCTCGGCACACCATCTCGACGGTAACAGCCTGCATGCACAGATGCCGATGCTGGTTGCACATCGATCTGGTGCACGGAGCACAGGGAACGTTGCCGACGATTTGAATCTCGTTTTCGTATTCGGTATCGGTCCACGCCGGATCGTTCGGCCCGAAGAGAGTGACGACCTTTCGCCCGGTAGCAATCGCGATATGTCGGGGGCCTGTATCATTCGCGATGACTAAATCGGCAATAGAAAAAAGGGCCTTTAACTGTCCCAGCGTGACAGGCCGGCCGGCAAGGTTAATCAGTTCGTGCCCGCTTAATTCGCAGATGTCTTCTGCGATTCGTCTTTCGGCATCTTCGGGGGCGACGGATATAACGACCGTGGCATTATGGTTCTTGATGAGCCAATCGGCCGTTTGTGCAAACCTGTCATTGGGCCAGCATTTGCTGGGGCCGAACGCTCCGCCGGGAACGAGGATAACAATCGGTCCCCCGGTATGGATCACCTCGGGCAATTTTGACTTCAGGCTCTCCGCATCGGTCGGATCGACGGTCAGTTCCAGAACCTTATTGGACGCATCGGCGCCGAGTCGGGACGCGATGTCAAGATAGTAATCCACCATGCAGCGGGGCTCGAACTTGCCGTTGGGCAATCGCGGCGGGTGAAGCTTGTCGGTAAGCAAAAAGCCGCGACCTTCACGGGCGTAGCCGATGCGAGACGGAATCCCCGCCAGGGAAGCCGCCAGCGCCGAAGCGAAAGAGTTCTTAAAAAGAATCGCACAAGCGAACTTATGTTTTCTCAGCTTTCTGCCGATCGTTAGGGGATTTTTATCTTTTTGTTCCAGCCATTCGTCGTTGAAAAGGCTCGGTGAGAGAACCTCTCGAACCACCGGGCTGGCGTAGAACCATATCTTGCACGTTGGATATCGGCGACGAATCGCTCGCAACGCCGGCGTGCAGAGAATTGCATCCCCCATCGGCGAGGGCAACCAGACTAAGATGTTTGCATCCCGTAACTCGCCAGCCGAACACTTTTCGTCGTGTTTGGGATCATTTTCGTTTTGGGAGTCTCGCTTCACACGCTGCTCTGAGCTTATTTTTTGCCTTGCATGAGGTAAAAGGTTAGCGCCATAAGCTGAAAAACGGTCGCAAAACCGAGCGCCATGAACACCGAATTATCCGATCGGGCCGGACTCATGAGAAACCATAGAGTAATGAGCAGACAAAACAGCACAATCACCTGCACCATGCCGGCCATGAGTCTCATAACGGAAAACTCGCTAAACATATCGTCTCGCTGCATACCCTTAAGCTGGATCAGAATGCTGCTTAGCAGTTCTTCCGTTTTGTCGGGGGGAACTTGTGGATCCTCGACGACCGGCTCAGGCGATTGTTCCTCGACTTGCCGGGTCGGCTCGTCCATCGGCGGTTCCGGTTCGGTTGGTTTCGATGTGACAGGCTCCAAGGTATTTTGATCGGCCCGGGACGAGCGCAGATGCTTCTTGATAATATTTACCGCTTCTTTCATGTTGATGGCCTTATAGTCAGGTTGGATGTCATCGAATGACAACGATGCGCTGGTGGTTTGATGAGGGGTCGGTGTATCGATTAAAATCGTTTTGCATCCGGCCTGCCGGCCCGCCTCTATATCCCGGCGCGTATCGCCAATGCACCACGATTGATCCAGATCGAGATTCATCTCCTCCGCGGCCTTTTGGAGCATGCCGGGGGCGGGTTTACGACAGTCGCTTTCCCTGGTGAATTCCGGTACGACGCCGTCCGGATGGTAGGGGCAGTAGTAAATCCGGTCCAGGGATGCGTTCTGTTCGGCTAACAGTTCCTCCAGTCGCGCATGGATCTCATTGAGGGTCTTTTCCGTCACAATACCGCGAGCCACCGCCGATTGATTCGTCACGACCACAAGTTTATACTCGAGGGCCTTGAGCTCGTGAAGGGGCTCCGCGACGCCGTCCAGCAATTTCACCTGGTCCGGGTGATTGATGTAGCCGGGATCGTAAATCAGGGTATTATCACGATCTAAGAATATCGCTTTGTTTGACATGTTTTTGAAATCCGTTTCTCTTTTATTCGTTTATCAAGTTTCGCTCCACAAGATCACAAATAATATGGTAGGCGAGCTGATGAATCTCTTGGCTCCGTGCCGTCGATTCGTCCTCGGCGCAAAAACAAATGTCTGAAATCCGCTCCAACTCGCTGTCGGCCCGCCCTGTAAAAGCGATGGCGCGGCCGCCTTTGTCTCTTGCAACCTGTGCGGCCGCGACGACATTCGCTGATGTGCCGCTGGTCGAAAACGCCCATAAGATATCGCCCTTTCTCATCAGCGCCTCGGCCTGCCGGGCAAAAACCCTGTCATAAGCATAATCGTTGGCAATACACGTCAGGACGGATGTATCGGTTGAGAAAGCGACCGCGGGCAACGCCTTGCGCTCCCGACAAAATCGACCTACGAATTCTCCGGCAATGTGCTGGGCATCCGCCGCCGAGCCTCCGTTACCGCATAAATACATCGTGCCGTCTTGTTGCAATGTTACCGTAATCATTTCCGCGATAGCAGCAATCGTCTCAAGACCGTTTGATTCGAACTGGGCCGTCATCCGCTTGTGGGTCTCGATAGCCTCGACAATGTACGTTTTTATCTGATCGTTCATGCAGAATTAGCTTCCGATTTCATCTTTTCAATGGTGAGGGTCGAGCTTTTGCCCTCGACGAGTGGAGCAAGTATGACTTTCCCGCCGTACGATTCGACAAATTCGCGGCCTACGACGCCTTTCGTGGCCCAGTCTTCACCTTTAACCAGAACATCCGGCCTGACTTTTTTGATCAGGTTCATCGGGTCCGGCTCCTCGAATATCGTGACGTAATCGATCATTTCCATCGCCGCTAAAAGAGCCGACCGGTCGTTCTGGTTGTTGATCGGCCGCGTGGGGCCTTTAATTGTCTTAACCGAACGGTCGCTGTTCATACCCAGCACGACGATGTCGCCATGTCGCCGGCAAAACCTGAGATATTCGAGATGCCCGCGATGCAAGACGTCGAAGCAACCGTTCGTAAAGAGAATGGTTCTTTTTTGTCGGCGATGCCGTTCGACCTCGCAAAGTAGAGAATCCAGCGAACGGACTTTACCGGTGGCATCTCGGTTCAGGTTGGCAATCTCGTCGGCGATTTCCTCAATCGTCACGGTGGCGGCGCCGAATTTTCCAACCTCGATCCCGCCGGCGATGTTGGATAACTTTACGGACGTTTCATATTCACAACCGGCAGCCAATGCCATCGTCAGCATGGCCAGGACCATATCTCCGGCGCCAGTGACATCGTACACATTTCGCGGACGCGTGGGAACAAGCTGGCCTGCGTTCTCGGTCTTGAGATACGCTCCTTCTTTATCAAGTGTTATGACCACTGTTTGAAGCTTCAGTTCCCGCAAGAGACGATCCGCCGCCTTGTCCGCCGTTTCTACACTCGTCACACCAAAACCGACCATGGCTGAAGATTCCTGGCGGTTTGGCGTTAGGACAGTCGCTCCGATATATTTTGATCGGTCGCTTGTTAGCGAGGGATCAGCTAAAATCGTTTTACCCGCGCGATTGGCCAGTCGGATCATCTGCCGGCAAAGGGCGTCGCCGGGAAGGCCCTTGTTATCGTCCTGTAAACACACAATGTCTATCTGCGGCAGCTTTTCTTCGTAGGCCCTGAGAATGGCTTTGTTCACTTCGTCGGAGATCGGCTTTTCGGATTCATGGTCCACCCGCATGAGTTGTTGGCGATGCAGATGTTGGGCCAGACCGACCAATCGTTGCTTGCTGATGGTGGGTCGGTCGGAAACTTCAAGCAAACCCGTGATATCGACCTCGGCCGCAACGAGTTTTTCCCTGAGGATTTCGCCGTTCCGGTCGTCTCCAATCAATCCCAGACAATGGACCTTCGCTCCAAACGTAGCGAGATTCACCGCGACGGAGCCTGCTCCGCCGCAACGGTACTCCGTTTGGGCAACTTTAAGGACCGGCACCGGCGCTTCCGGGCTGATTTTCGTCGCGTCGCCGTAAATATAAACGTCGAGAATAAAATCCCCGACGACCATCACCTCGGGCGAGCCAAGATTCATCACCGTTTTTAACAAATTCTCATACATCACGGCATCCGTGCAAAAAAAGCAGCCAACCATATGCCCCTCATTTGGGGCTTGTTGTGATTTTACCCTGCAATGTATCTTCGATCAAGGCTGTTAATTGATCCTTCCCGGCCAGGAACTTGATTTCAACGGCCAGATACGCAAGAGAGAGACTTTTATCGGCAGGTATGAGTTGGGATATTTTCGTCCAGTCTTTCTGAGTTGTCAGGATCAGGTCCGCGCCAAGATGTTCGGCCTGCCCCTGAATAGCGGACAGGCAATCTTCCGTGTAGTGATAGTGATCGTTAAAGGCTTTCGAGCCGACAAGCTCGCATCCCAAATCCCTGATCGTATTTAAGAACGCTTCCGGGTTGCCAATCCCACAAAAGGCAAAAACCCTCTTGTTTCCTAATTGTTCGATACTGATGTTGTTTTGATCTGCTGATTCTGCCCGAACAGGGGCATGAGCGGAGCGTGCAATGATGATGCCCGGATAAATAACCCGCAGTTTTCTTTCGAGCCCATTCAATTCGGAGTCCAGGGCCTGATCGCAACGGGTGAGTACAACGGCATCGGCACGCTTGAGTGATGTTATAGGCTCCCGGAGCAGCCCGGCCGGCAGCATTTTACCGTAACCGAAAGGCCGAGTTGCATCAATCGTCACGATGTCAAGGTCCCGGGCCAGCCTGCGATGTTGAAAACCATCGTCCATAATCAGCACTGTCGCATCGAACTCGTTGATCGCTCGCGTGGCTCCCGCGACACGATCCGGATGAACGACCACTTTGGCCTGAGGACAACGTTCCATTAAAATCGCAATCTCATCGCTGTACTCTTGCGTCTTGGAATCTGAATCTCTCACCGCCTTATAGCCCCGAGTCAGTATCGCACACGGAGAATCTGAAATCTGAGATTTGATATTTGAAATGATCTGTTCGTACACCCAGATTACGAGCGGCGTTTTCCCCGTTCCGCCGGTCGTGATGTTCCCGATGCATATCACTGCGGCATCGACACGATGCGCTTTCAACCAGCCTTTTGAATAGAGAACGTTCCGCAGCCGGACAACAAAGGAGTAGCCTATCGCGGCAACGCCCAGCAGGAGACGTAATACTTTCGCCCCCAAACCGGCGCTTTGACCTGAAATGAGTCTCCGGTGACTTTGCTCGTAGTTCATTGTTTCTTCATAATAAACTGTGAACGGAAGACGATGAATCGCTCATTTTTTTCGATAATAGCATCGGCCCTTTTACCGTGGTGCCGGGGCATCTGGAAGCCGCTGAGCATCAGGGCTGTCGAATTCGATATCAGGATATCAGCTTAATTGGAAAGTTCCTTTAATAGAAACTCAGTAGCCTGCTCACAGGTCACTCCATTTCTGCCGCCGTTGGGCACCAAATTAGCTGCTGTGAGTGCGTCGAGAGCTTTCAAGATACTTTTCTGATGATCCGTATAGCCGATGAAGGCCTGCAATTCACCGGTCGCTTTTACGACGGCTACTGGAGAGGCGAATTGACCTCTGTTCTCTTTGATCATGCGAATTCCTGTACCCCCGCCGGCTTCAAACATGCCCTGGCTGAAGCTCACATTCGCCGAGCCGACACCGCCGATTCCGCCTACATACATACCGGCTTCATCACCCGCCATATCTCCGACAATATTGTTACAAACCATTGAGGTGAGTTTAAACGTTCTGCTTGTCTTTTCGCCCTTCATCGCTTTGATCTTCTCGGGTTGAGTCAATGTATATGAAAAGTCGTCTGGTTTTACACCGAGATAATCAATCTCAGGGAAATGCTCATCGATATACGCCTTGGCCCAATTGAGACCGGCCGCATCGGGTCTGATGACATTGTCCTTGAAATTGAGAACAACGAAATCATTTTTGGTTTTCTTTGCATGAAGACAGGCCAAATGTGTCAATCTCTCAATGTCGATACGCGCTTGCGGCCAAAAACACAATGCGTATTCATCCTGACCATTGAGTTCCATCACTCCTGCCGACTTGGCATCCTGGTAGGGTGTTCCAAAGTTGCAACGGAAAACCGTAAAATCTATTCCCACTTCATCATTCTTAATGTGGCGCACACATGCAAAAAGATCCATATATTGCCTCAT
>CAYZAT010000151.1:0-10438 GCA_964476475.1 uncultured Pirellulales bacterium | reverse complement strand
TTATCAACTTTTCAAAGAACGCTACAAGATGCTGTTGCTCGGAACCTTACGCATTGTGTCCAATTCTGTCAAGAAAAAGACTTCTGCAGGTAACTCGAAAGCCTCGGGCGCACCCTATTCGCATCGAACGCCTACACAACTTCATGCATCGATTTATGTATATCATAAACCTTTATAGGTTACAGACTTTTCGTCATATCCGCTCTGCAGGATAACCTCGTATACAAACTTATATTTGGATTTCGTGAAAAAGGGCCTATTCCGATTTGATTGGAATAGGCCCTGAATTGATATTCATTTCTGCAACGATGCTTTTTTAATCCACTTTGGAGATGACGATGGCGTCCACAAGGGCGCCGTCTTCGCGACGGGCGATTTCCAGTGTGTACGTCCCGGGGTCCATCGTGAAGAGGACGGTTTCGCCGCCATCCTCGGCACTGAAAACATCTTCCCAGTGCCAATCAGCACCCGTCGAGGGATCGGACCATCTGACCCAGCCGCTGCTGTGGTTGGTCGTCTGGGTCGTAGCGCCCAGGACCCGTACCCAGAAGGAATCGCCGTCAGGGATAATCACGCGGCCGGCGATTTTATACGTTCCACCCTGCACCGCGAAACTATACGTGGCGACACCGTCGGCCGGCGGCGCATCGGATGCGTTGCCGATGCCGATATCGGTGCCGATGTACTTTCCACCCGAGGCGGTGGCATCGTCATAAACCTTCATGGGTTCGGTGATCGTGTCGGCATCCTCAGCTTCGATCCAAATCTCTTCCGAAGGAACTACAACCTCAGGGGCTTGTCGATATAGCCGGATATCATCGAAGAGCACGGTGCCCGTACCGCCGGATGCGCCCGTTCTCTCGTAGCCGACAGTAAACGTTGTCACATTGCCAAGATTGGTGCCCACTGTAGCCAGGTCGATATCCCATTGTTTCCACCGGACTTCGGCGATGTCCGCCGGGTCGCCCGGATAGGTTTTCTTGACGTTGTTGATCTTGATGTACATCCGCTCAGTAGCATTGCCCGGTTGGCCATGGAACCACAGTCGCATTGTCTGAGGTGAGCCTACGGTCCAGTTCCGGCCGATCGGAAGATTGGCCGGATCCACCGTCACTTCCGACAGACTCGCCGAGTTGTTGTCATACTCGATGGGCACCGATTGCGTCCCGCCATAGACGATTCCCCTTTCCATCGAAAATCCTTGTAGATAACCTATAGTCGAACCGTTCGTCGGAATCCCATATCCATCCAGCCACGTTTCGTAGATCAGGCGGCTTCCCGGCTGCCCGGTCTCGATGTCGTTGTAGGATTCGAAATCGTCCACGATAAGGTAATCGGCGACCGTAAAGGTCCAGACCGCGCCCGTGCTGATGGTGCCGTCCGTATTAATCTCGTCGATGCGCCAGTAGTACGGCCCGCCGGCCCATTCGACGCCTTCCGGCGGCGTGTAGGTCGTCGCGCTCTGGCGGCCTCGATAGACGCCGGTCGTATCGGTCGCATCGGCGCCGGCCACGGCGTCTTGATCCATGCCGAAGTACACATCGTGCTCGGACGCTTGTGCCCCGGCCGACCAGCTCAGCGGCGTCGCATTCACCAGGGGGACCAGCGCATCGCTTCGTGGATTAGGCGTGCTGGCCCGAAGGGGATCTTCGCCCTTATTCATGATCTCTTCAATCTGCTCGGCGCTGATGGCGTGATCGAACAGCCTGACATCGTCCATGCGACCCTCGTACCAGACACTTCCATTGCGCGAGTAACCCAGGCGCATCGCTGTGAGGTTTTTCTCGTTCGTGTTGTGTGCCGCAAAGGCCGCTTCTGCGCCATTGACATACAGCCTGCACCCGTCCGCGAGATCCCACGTGGCCGCGACATGGGTCCAGCCTGCACCGGCGACCTGAGGCCCGTTCAGGATAATATCGCTTCCCGAGCCGTCCTCTTCGAGGAAGAAGTCCACCTCGCCGGGGTCGTCGATATTAATGTGGATTTCGTTATCACTGCCGTAACCGTCTCCGGCGATCTCGGTCCCGTGCCAGAGCATCCCTTCGTCGTCGGTCTGCTCGGTATTGATCCACATAAGAATGGAGCCCTGGGCCGTATTGACTGTGTCGGGGGGCAGTTCCACGTGGCCCTCGTCGTCGCCGAGGAACTCGAGCCCCACGTTGAACAAGCCGGGGACCCACTGCACGTTGCCGACGATCGTGCCGTGGTTGCCGTGGCCCGACCAGTCGAGAACCGCCGGGTCTCCGCTGGTCTCGAACTTCCACCAGCCGACGAGAGTGTCGTCGGTGACGGGAATTTCAACGATGGTTGTGAACGTCCATACATCTCCCTTGTGGGTTCCCGCACTGCCGAACTCATCGACGCGCCAGTAGTACGTCTTGTTGTGCTCGAGGGGGGCGGCGGGCGTAAAGTTCGGCAGCGCCCGTGCGGTCCCTCCCGCTGTGGCGTCGTTAACCTCGTCGAAGGTCTCGCCGAAGTAAACGGTGTGCAATTTCGCATTGAGACCCGAAATCCAGCTCAACGTCACATCGATGTTTTGATACTTGGCGCCATCCGACGGGCTGGGCTCATAGGCTTTCAGTGAGGGAACCCAGAAACTCCAGACGCTGCCCTTGTGTTTTGTCAGGCCGTCGGCTTCCACTTCATCGATCCGCCAGTAATACGTCGTGCCGGGAACAAGACCGTCGGGATAAGGGACTCCGGGAAAACCCACGACGAAGGAGGTCGAGGGATGGTTGGCGCGGAACGTGTCATTGGACCCGTTCTCGACGTCCGCGAAATTCTCACCGAGGTACACATCGTGGGAGGCCGCCGTGGCTCCCGCGGTCCATGACAGATTGGCCCACGTGTCCGCATGAATCGCGCCGTCGGCGGGATCCGGGCTATGAGCGTTCAAGATGAGGCCGCGCTCGCTTTCCGGCGGGCCGGGTTCATTGCCCGAGAGCGTGAGATCGGGGTTGGTGGTCAGGACGATCTTGTCGATGATCAATCCATCCTCACGCACCCAGATATTCAACGTGTGGGGGCCGGTTGAAGGGATCACGATCTGCGCCCGTTCCGCCCTTAGATACCGGCCGTTGTTCCATTCGTAAGCGCCGTTCCAGCCGCTCATATTGTCAGAAAGGGGTGTTTCCTCGCCGTCCAGACCGGCATGGCAGGAATCGTCGCTCCCGCTTTCGGCCCAGGCCAGAATCCACACGTAATGCGGACCGGTCTTGACGAAGTTGATCTCATACTCCAGACGCTCGCTATTGGCGGCATAGTTGGTGCTGTGTCCGCCGTTGCCGTTGGGTGCGTGCATACCAAGCTCGCCGGTAAAGCCGCCCGTAGGCCCGATCTCCTCCCACGCATGGCCGTTTACTTCAACGTTGGCGTCATAATGCTCGGCCTCCACCGCCACAATCCCATCCGGACCGGGGTCCTGCTGTAACGGATCCGCGTTCACTAAACCCACGGCCGGACCCAGCAGGAACAGTGCAAAGAAGGCCATTAAACAGAATCGTTTTCTAAACATAACTATTCTCCTGTTTCTAAACTCTATCCCAATCATTTCGGCTTTTTCGCCGGTCGTCTTTATCCTCAAATCCGCCGGGTTAATTGAGCCGGAGATCGTCGAAATAGATCGAGCCGGTTCCGCCGGCCTGCGGATTATTCTTGTCGCCGACGCCGATCGTGATCGTCTGAACGCGGGTCAGGTCCACGCCCTGGTTCGTGAACGCTTCCAGGGGCAGAGTCCATTGGGCCCAGTAGTCCGTCGATGCCGCGTCAGCGTCATCGTGGGTCACGACGCCCGTAGCGCCGTTTGTACCGGAGAGAACCACGTACATCCGCTCTGCGGCATTATCCGTATCGCCGTTGAACCACAGCGACAACGTCGTCACGCCGCCGGCCGTCCAATCCTGACCGATAGCCAGATTCGCCGTCTCCGCCGAGGCCTCCGACACATTCGCCGGCCCGGAATTGTCATAGGCGAAGGGCATGGACTGCGCGCCGCCGTGGACGATCCTCTGCTCGGCGTACGGAGGCATTAAATTGCCGACCTGCGCGCCGTTGCTATTCACGCCGAAGCCGTCGATCCACGTTTGCCATATCGCTTCGCCTTCTGCATCGTTATCGGTGTAGCTCTCGAAATCGTCCACGAGAAGGAAGGCGCCTGCTGTAAAGCTCCAAATGAGGCCTTTGGCCGTATTCCCCTGGGCGTCGATTTCATCCACGCGCCAATAATACGTCGCACCCGAGGTAAGCAGTCCGGGATCATAACTCTCAGCACCGAGCGCTCGGGATCCCTTATGCTCGGGTGAACCCATGCCGGCCGTGCGGACGGTTTCTTTATCCGTGCCGAAATAGACCTCATGCGAGGCGGCAGAATCGGCTGGTGTCCAGCTTAGGATGGCGTTCATCCGGACGTCTGCGGCGCCGTTGGCCGGCTGAGGGTTGCCAACCGTGCCGGGCGTCGTAAAGCCCCAAACGTCGCCTTTATACGTGGCGATGCCGTCGAACTCGTCCACCCGCCAGTAGTACACCTTGGCCGCTTCGAGCGTACCCGGCGTGTAGGTCGTCGTGCCCTGCGGGATGCCGACGGTGGCCTCGTTCACCTGGTCATAATCGTCGCCGACAAAAACGGTATGCATCTTCGCACCATACCCGGCGGTCCAGCTCAGCGCCGTACTCGGATCGACAAATTCGGCGCCATCGGCCGGATCGGGATTGTAAGCTGTTTTGGGTGCAATTGAAAAGCTCCAGATATCGCCTTTCCACGGACTGTTCGGATCGGCCTCGTTGACCTCGTCGATCCGCCAGTAATACGTCGTGCCCGGCACCAGGCCGTCCGGGTAAGCGTAGCCGGGGAAGCCGGCGATACAAAACGTTCCGGCTTGATTGCCCCGGAACGTCTCGCCCGTGATGTCGTCGTTGTTCACTGCATCGAAATCGTCGCCCAGATACACGTCGTGCGAGACGGCGGAATCCCCCGCCCGCCAGCTCAGATTCACCCACGTTGCGGTAAGGATCTCTGCAACCGACGGATCAGGACTCGACGCATAGGGATAACTTTCAATATTTTCCATAATCGCTACGATCTCTTCCTGGGTCAGCGCCCGGTTGTAAATCCGGGCATCGTCGATGAGTCCGCCGAATTCGATGACCATCGGCTCGGCGTCTCGTCCTCCGCCGATAATGACGCGACCATCGCCCTCGCCGATCCCGATCTCGCCCGTCGCTGCGTCCTTCATGATTTCTTCGCTGTCGAGATAGATCACCTTTTCGGCGCCGTCGTACACCGATGCCGTATGATGCCATTCGCCGTCGAATAAGGCCGTCGCTGAATTGTCCGGTGAGGCCATCCATTCGGGCGAGGCGCTGTTCGTCTTGAAGCCCATCCTTTCGTTGGGCCGATGATAATACATGGCGAACGTATCATAGGGATCAACGTCACCAAACAGATAACCATAGCCTCTCATAATGATCCCTCCCCAATCAGGGCCGAGCGCCGGATCGGCTTTGACCCAGGCGGCGAGCGTGATCACATCCCGGCAGACGGAATTGAAGACGGCCCCCTGGCCGCAATCCACGTAATCATCGTCGCCGTCGAGTTGGACGGCGCTTCCGATCCAGCCGGCCGCCCACGTGGCGTCGCCCATAAGCGTCCCGTCGTTGACGCCGGCGCTGTCCGTGGCGGTCGTTCCGCCTCCGTCATCCAGTTTCCAGTGCGCGATGAGATCTGACGTGATATCCGCATGGGTAATACCAACGGATACACTCAGCAGCAAAATGAAAGATACCCGGCAAGCTAATGTTCGACACATGACATACCTCCTTCAATTAAGGTGTTTGAGAGAAATAAATGTAAAAATCAAAGATCAAAAATAAAAATTGCGGCATCTGCCGAAGGCGGATGACTTCCTCAATTTTGCATTTTGCACTTTAAATTTTGATTCTTTTGCGAGGTGTAACGGCCTCCTCATTAAACCGGATAAAACCTAATGTTCACCACAGTTTTTTTATACCATATTTTCCGTCTTTGCGTCAAGAAGAATAAAGAGCGAAGACCCGCGCCAAATGAACCGGCGCGGGCCCCGAATGAAAGCGTTTTAAGAGCCTAAAGTTGGAGTTGCGCTAATATACTTCAGCTCACTTTAGTCACTTTAGTCACTTTAGCTCACTTCATTACTTTTTCAGCCGGATATCGTCGATATAGATCGTTCCCGAGCCGCCGGCGGCCGTCGCATTGCCTTTCGCGCCCAGGCCGATGACGATTTTGTCCACGTTGGTCAGGTTGATCCCCCGGTCGGCAAAGGCCTGTAGCGGGATCACCCATTCCGTCCAGGAACTTATCGTCACGGCGCTCGGATCGTCGTAGGCAACGATAGCCGGCGAGCCGTTGGCGTTGGCCACGGCCATGTACATCGGCTCGGCCGCGTTGGCCGGGTCGCCGTAGAACCAGAGCGACAGATTCACGACGCCTTCCTCGGTCCAGTCGCGCGTCGCTGTCAACGTCAGTTCCGCTTCCGAATTGTTAGCCGCCAGCGTGTTATCGTACAACAACGGCATGGATTGCGAGCCGCTATGGACCGTGGTCTGCTCGGCATAGGGCGGCATGAGATAGCCGACCTGGGAGCCGTTATCGGCGACGCCGAAGCCGTCGATCCAATTCTGCCAGATAGCTTCGCCGTCTGCGTCGTTATCGGTATAGCCCTCGAAATTGTCCACAATCAAGAAGTCCGCGGTCGTGAAGCTCCAGACCGGGCCTTTCCACGGACTGTCGGGATGGACGTCGTTGATCTCATCGACGCGCCAGTAGTACGTCGTGTTCCAATCGAGCTTGCCCGTTGAGAAGCTGTTCTCGGTCTGTCGGCCCTGGTAGATGCCTGCGGTGCTCGTGTCGGCGTCGGCGACCGCCGTTGCGTCCGTACCGAAATAGACCTCCTGCTCGGCGGCATATTCGCCGAACGTCCAGTGGAGCTCCAGCGTCTGGCTGACGTCGATGGCGCCGTTGGCCGGGATGGGCGAGCCCGCCCGGAGCGGTAGAGAAAACGCCGCCGACGGGATAATTCCCTTGGGTTGGTGGTCGCTTTCCCACATCAGTTGGGCCGTGGCGCTGTCGGTTTCGCCCGTTTCATCGTTGTCGTGCGTCCACATTTCAATGGAGGCCTTTTGTCCGGCCTGTAAGTCAATGAGATCCGAGCGGTATTCGTTCAGTCGGTACACGTACCAGCGATTAATCACGAGCGCGTCGTCGATCCACAATCGGACGCCGTCCTCGGTCGCGGCATAGAAACGATACGGTTCGGTGAAGGCAACCTCCAGCTCGCCTCGCCAGCGGACCGAGAACTTCTCGGCGTTGAGAACGTTCGGATCGGGCGATTCCGAACCCCAGCTAAAGTCGATGACCGGGTCGATGCGGGTCAGCACCGGCTCGCCGGCAAGGTTCGTATTGTTGTAGTATTCACCCTTGAGACCGCCGCCGGGGCTTGTCATCGTGAAACTCCAGACGTCGCCTTTATACGTTACGATGCCGTCGTATCCGTCCACTCGCCAGTAGTAGGTCTTGCCTAATTCGAGCGTACCGGGATCGTACACCGTCTCCGCCTGGGCCGCGGCGCCCGTGGCGTTGCTGACTTCGTCGATATTGTCGCCGAAATAGACATAGTTCAATTTGCTTCCGAATGCCGGCTTCCAGCTCAGGGTCAAAGGCGGCTCCAGGAACTTGGCGCCGTCGGCCGGCTCGGGATCGTAAGCATTTTGGGGAGGGATCGAGAAGCTCCAGACCTCGCCTTTCCACGGGCTGTCGGCATGCGCGTCGTTGATCTCATCGACGCGCCAGTAATAGGTCACGCCGAACGCAAGGCCGTCGGGCGCCGGGAAGCCCGGGAATCCGACGACCTGGAACGTGGTCATCGTGTTGCCGGCAAACGTGCCTTCGGCCCCGTTGTTGACGTCATCGAAATTCGTGCCGAAGTAAAGATCGTGTGAAACGGCAAAGTCGCCCGCTCCCCATTGCAGATTAGCCCAGGTCTGCTCGAGAACCGCGCCGTCGGCCGGATCGGGGGCGTAGGCCAGCGGTTCCGGTTCACCTTCCATAACGGTTTGTATTTCCTGCTCACTCAGCGTCCGCCTATAGATGCGTATATCATCCAACGGGCCGGGGAACATGCGCCCCATTCTCTGATCGAGCGTACCCCACCAGATTTCTCCGAGCGGTCCCTCGAATTGCGAGCTATCCGGCTCAGTACCTACCTGCTGGCCGTCAACATACAGCACCATATCGCTGGCGGATTTGACCGTCGCGACGTGATGCCATGCGCCGTCGTCATAACTGTCGGTCGAGTAAATATTGGTCCCCCCTCCGCTGGAAAACGGAAACCGGTGAAGATCGCGCAAAGTGCCGTCTCCCTCGATCTGCAGCAGAAAACCGTTGACACCGGTAGGTCCCTTCCCCGAGAGGATCATTCGATTACCCGAGCCGCCGTCAACGCGGAACCATAGCATGACCGAATACGACGGAAGCTCGAAGGGCGTGCCATCGATATACGCGTGGTCGTCTTCTCCGTCGAGGAGCAGAATCCCCCTGTGATCGGGGTCCGTGCCCCAGGTCGGGCCGTCGAGAAGTGTCGCGTCGTTGTTGTTGCCGCTGGAATCCATGGCCACGTCGCCGGAGCCGTCGTCGAGTTTCCACCAGGCAACGAGACTCGGATCGACGTCGGCCGCGAAGGCCGGCAGCGCCAGAGACACGGTGAAAAGCAAACAAATGAGCCAGTGCAATTTCTCGGACATAATAAACCTCCTTACATAATCGTTCATATTCTCTGAGATATTCTATCGGCCATTCTTCGTCTAAGCTGAAATCTCTATCGATCCAGCCGGATATCGTCGATATACATCGTTCCCGACCCGCCGGACGATGCGATGCCGGCTTTGCTGCCCAGACCGATCGCGAGCCTGTCCACATTGCCCAGGTTGATCCCCTGATCGGCAAGGGCCTGGAGCGGGATCGTCCACTGCGTCCACGATCGGAGGGTCGCCGCGGCCGGATCATCATAGGCTACCAGAGCGGGGGCGCCGGCGCTGTTCGAGACGGCTGCGTACAACGGCTCGGCGGCGTTGCCCGAGGCGCCTCGGAACCAGAGCGACAGTTCTGAAACGCCGCCGTCTGCCCAGTCCCGCGGCGCGGTCAAGGTCAAAGAGGCCTCCGAATTCGTCACGCCCGCTTCGTTAATGTATAACAGCGGCATGGACTGAGAACCGCTGTGAACAATGGACTGCTCGGCATACGGGGGCATGAGGTAACCGACCTGCGCGCCGTTGTCGGCAACGCCGAATCCGTCGATCCAGCTCTGCCAGACGGCCTGTCCCGCCGCATCGTCGTCAGTGTAGCTCTCGAAATCGTCCACGAGAAGAAACGCGCCGGTCGTGAAGATCCAGAGCGGGCCTTTCGATGGATTGTCCTGGGCATCGAGTTCGTCCACGCGCCAATAGTAGGTCGTATTTGCTTCGAGCAGGCCGGGACTATAGCTCTCGGCGCCCAATGCTATAGAGCCTTTGTACTCGGGAGAACCCGCGTCGGCGTTTCGGACGGCTTCTTTGTCCGTGCCGACGTAAAGTTGGTGTGAAGCGGCGGAATCCGCCGGCATCCAGCGTAGAATTGCGTTCATTTCAACATCTGTGGCTTTGTATCCCGGCTGCGGACTGCCCACGGCGCCGGGCGTGGTGAAGCTCCAGATGTCCCCTTTATGCGTCTCGACGGCATCGAATTCATCCACCCGCCAGTAATAAACCTGCTCTGATTCGAGCGGGCCGGGGCTGTACGTTGCCGAACCCAGCGGCGCTCCTCCTGAGGCGTCGTTCACCTGGTCGTAATCATCGCCGAAATAGGCCGTATGGAGAATGGACCCGAAGCCCGGGGTCCAGCTCAGGGTCACATCATCCGGGCCGACAAGCTCGGCGCCGTCTGGTGGATTGGGATGATACGCCGTTTTGGGCGGTACCGAGAAACTCCAAACGGGACCCTTCCACGGGCTGTTCGGGTCCGCCTCGTTGACCTCGTCGATTCGCCAGTAGTATGTCGTGCCCGGAACGAGGCCGTCCGGATAGGCAAATCCGGGGAAGCCCGCAAGAAAAAGGGTTGTCGTTTGGTTGCCCCGGAAGGTGTCTGCCGTTCCGTGGTCCACGTCGTCGAAACGATCCCCTAAATACACATCGTGCGAGACGGCGGAATCGCCCGGCGACCAGGTCAGATTAACCCAGGTATCCGGATGCAAAGCACCGTCGGGCGGATTGGGGCCGAAGGCATATGGATAGTCTTGATCGCCTTCCATCGCCGCGAGAATCTGCGTTTCCGTCAGTGCGTGATTATAAATCCGTATATCGTCGAGAAGGCCGTCCCAAATATTGCCCAGAGCCTTGTGGGCGCCGATAAAAAAGACCCCTTCGGAATCCTCCA
>CAYZAT010000150.1:0-10465 GCA_964476475.1 uncultured Pirellulales bacterium | reverse complement strand
CGTCACGAGCTCTATCGTGGAGAGACGGACTATCCCTTTGTGATCGAACAAATAGCCAAGATGGATTATACGGGTGTGTTCGGATTGGAATACGCGCCTTCCATTGACCACGAAGAATCCTTAAGGAAAACATTGGAGTATTTGAAGGCAGTATGATGGATTTCACCGGATTCGCATGTTAAGAATGGGTGTGATTCGACAAACAACCGGATATGGATGACTGGAAGGAACAATCATGAAGCAATCGCTTGCAGCAACGATCATTATGGCTTTCTTAATGTTTTGCATGTCATGTTATGGGCCGATCGAAACTGTGACGGCTTCGGAAGCTGTGACGTTGCAGAACAATCATCTTGTCGTCACGTTCGGTGAATCCGCCGGGGGTCCCTGCCTGAACAGTGTGAAGCATCTTTCTACCGGCTACACCTATTCAATCCGCGACGATCAGCAGGTGATGCTGGCTCTGGTCGAGCCGGAAGCCATCCATGATCCTGATCTGGTTGTCACTTATGCGTTACAGGCTCAGTTTGATTTTAAAGGGGTGAAGGTTAACAATGAAAAAACGGAGGCCGTCTTTCGTTTTGATAATTCACATTTAAAGGTCCGGGTTGTCTATACGCTCTTCAAGAACGATCCGGTATTGCACAAGACGGTAACGTGCGACGCCAGGAAGGATGTCTACATTGCGGGAATTGGCCAGTGGAATCTGAAGCCGGATCTTCCCATGGCCTGGCCGGGTCACAATCAGTACGGTTTGCCTGCCGTATTACTCGCTTCCGGCAAAGGGTGCTTTTTGACCCTGGAGTGGCCGAGGGCGCATCTGTCGTACAGCGACGGCAGAATTGAAATGACCTATCGGCCGGGCTTTATGCTCAAAGCCGGCGAGACCAAAGAGGTTTCCACCGGTTCGCTCGTCTGCTTTGAGAAAACCGCGGCGGACGTTGATGATCTTGATGCCGCCCGGCAGGCGTTTATTGCCCACGTCAGAAAACGCGTGAATCCGGACGTGCCGTTTGTGATTAAGTATACCACGTGGGGGCCGTGGTTGGCCTATACCAATTCCTCTCGTATTCTGATGAATCTTGACGATATGGCCTACGTGGGAGCCGACCTGATGCACTTCGATCTGGGCTGGCAAGACGGCGATCATACGTACAGCGAGCGTCTTCCCAGGGTGCGGGACGCGAACGACCCGGCGTGGGACGCGACCATGACGGTCGAAAGCCGGCTGCCCAATGGATTGCTCCCGATTAAAGCCGTTACCGAATCCCTGGGCATGAACGTCTCATTATGGTTCGATACAACCGCCCGCTGGATCGTTAAAGAAGACGATCTATGGGCCATTAAAAATTCATCAAAACAAAAAGTGATGCCAAAATCAACCGCGAGTGAATATGGCGATCTCCTGCAGGAATTCGCTTCTCAATGCATTCGACGATATAATCTGAAAGGCATTCTCTTTGATGACCAGGCCTATGCGCCGGACTATTCGACTGATCCGAACCGGAGAAGCCTGGCCAATGCGTGGAACTCAATCGATATCCAGATGCGCAAGACGATAGACATCTTCGACATGGCGAACGAGATGAGTCCCGGCCTCTACCGATTCTGGTGCCGGGGCGATGTCGCTCCATGGATCTTAATGCATGCAACGCATCTTCATGCCGGCGATCCTGGTTCCACCGCCACGATGGGGCAAGTCATGAAAACAGATTTTCCCGCTCGCGCGCTGGCATTCGAACGGTATCGAAGCTGGCAGAGTAGATATGAAAAATTCATGCCTCCGTGGGGCATCAAGGGCGATATCGCAGGCTGGTCCATCCAGCAGGGTTCGCCCATCTGGGTGAATCCCGCCCACAAAGATTTCATTATCTCCTCCGGCGAAGGCTGGACGTTTAATATGTTTACGTGCTTTGCGACGACCGCTGTCCGGGACATCCGGTTCTGTTTTGACCAGATGGCTCAATTCGACATTGACGTCCTCAAAGAATGGCTCGCCTGGGACCGGGCCAGATCCAAATACATCTTCAACGTCAGGCTTATCTATCCTCTGGACGATAAACCGAATGAAGGCGTCATGGGCTATTCTCACGTAGGCGGTGGTGCGGGAGTGATGTATCTTCTCAACAAAGGATTCGAGAAGGCCCAGGCCGAACTGACCTTCAATGAGAAGATAGGTTTCCGGCCGGAAAACAGAAACGTGAGTGCGTATATCGTCTATCCGGTCAAGGCGCCCCTCGGTGACGGCACGATCTCCTATGGCGAAACCGTCAAGGTTCCCGTGATAGCCAAGGATTGTCTTGTTATTGAGACCGGCCTTGAAAAACCCAAAAAGGTAATACGCTATTCGGACTATGAACGCCTGGCGGATTCGGTTGTCCGCTCCTTTGAGCCGGTCGTTTTGACTTCGGTAGAAGATATCGTAAAAGTTCTTAAAGGCAGTGAAGGCGCCGTTCGGGTAGAAACGGGTCAGAACCGCCGGGATCGCGAGCTGGCTCTGCGTGTTATGGATACGTTAGGCGCCCGGGCAGGCATGCGATTTAACCTGAATGAGTGTATCGGAAGATCCGCGTCAGATGCGGCATGCCGCGTTATCATCGGCAGTTATGACGGCCTTCACAATCATCCGGATATTGGACGTTGCTTCACGGAAGAGCTTTACAGCCGTTATATCAACTGGCGAGATAAGAAAAGGTATTCGGCCGGTCTTATTGCCAGGCTGCCCGGCCGGGGAATTCCCGCGTTTTGCTTGATAGCCCCAAGACCGGATCAGCTCGCCAAACTGGGCGAGTATCTGACCAGAACGGCTCTGGCTGACAAAACCAAGGTTGTGCATTCCGCCAACACCAGAAAATTAGTCAATGACTATTCATTAAAAGTGGTGATACCGGACCGGGAGACTGTGTTAAAATTCAGGCCGCTTATCCAGGCGCCGCAGATGAGCGTCGAGGACAGCGCCGCAGCCCCGATCATTCGGTTTCATATTAGTGCTGAAGCAGACGGCAAGCAGATGCCGTTATGGCAGGATGGCATTGCCCCTTACCATTTCTGGGCCAGAAAAGAAGCGACGACGGCTCCGTGGCTGCAATCTCCAACGAGGCTTATTTCTCTCTCTGATCTGGCCAAAAAAGAAGTCACTCTGCATTTCCGGACGTCTTCTGTTGAAGAGAGAGCGTTGCCCTTTAAATCGGGCTTTCTGGATATCGCTATTATGGATGAATGAAAACCGGCAAGTCATAATTGATTCACAAGAGGCAAGGATAGGATGATATGAGACTGAAGAACCTGAAAGTACTTTCGGAAGCGGACATGAAGGAGATTCACGAGGCTTCCATCAATATACTGGAGGAGTGCGGTGTCAAGGTTCTCAATGCGCGCATGTTGAGCTTTTTGAAAGAGAAGGGATTGGACGTTGACAAAGAGGAGATGCTGGTTAAGTTTTCTCGCCAATCCGTAGAAGATGCTTTAGCTTCGGTCCCTGAGAGATTCGACGTGTTTAATCGCGAAGGAGAATTCGCTTTCGCGCTTGGCGACGGAGTTCCTAAAATAGCCGCCGGCCACAACGCGGTGTTCTGGTACGATTCGGATTCGGGTCTGACCCGTGAATCCACGGTGGCGGACGTGGAAGCGTTCTCCCGAATATGCCAGGCTCTTGAATGCCTGGACATGATTGGCGTTCCGGTCATGCCGCAGGATGTGCCGGTCCCGCAGGCCACGCTGCTTTACGGCCTGAAGGCGGTGGTGGAAAACAGCACAAAACCAGTCTATTTTTCGACGGACAATTGCAGGGCGAATGGCGCCTGCATCGAATTGCTGCGAGCCGCGTTCGGCGGCGACCTGAAGAATCAGGTGTATGGTATTTGCCAGCTTTCCCCGACGGCACCGCTATACTGGGAACAGGGCGTCATCGATGCCTTCTTTGACACCGTCGAAACGGGGGTGCCGATTTCTCTGCTGCCTGAGCCGATAGCCGGTATTTCCGCGCCGTATTCTCTGGCCGGCCTTCTCACGGTGAATAACGTGGAAGCCCTATCCGGCGTCGTCATGCTTCAGTTGCTCAAAAAGGGAATGAAGCTCATGTACGGCAATTCCTGGACCACGACCGACATGACCTCGGGCGCGGCCCTGGTCGGATCGACAGAGACGACGATCTGTCGAATCGCCGCCGCTCAACTGGCGAAATTCTACAAGATCCCCTCTCATACCACGGCACCGAATTCAGATAACCACGAACACGATGAGCAAAATGCGTGGGAGAAAACCTTCAGCCAGTTCTGCGCCGTGGCCTCGGGTCATGACCTCATCGTCAACTGTGGAATGTTCGCTACGGGACTGACCTGCAGTCATGAGCAGCTTCTGATGGACGAGGAGATTTCGGCGATGTCGAAGAGAATCGCCGCCGGCCTTACCGTCAGTCGAGACACGATTGCGGCGGACGTTATTAAACGGATTGGTCCCAAGGGGGATTCTTACCTGATGGACGAGCATACGATGAAATGGCTGCGCTCGGAGGAATATGTACGCCCCCGTCTGAGTGTTCGCGGCCCGCGGGCGGCCTGGACGGCCGAGGGCGGCAAAGACACGTATGCGCTGGCCGGGGAGAAAGCCAAGACCCTGGCGCAGACAGAACAGGGCCGGATCGAGCCGGGCCGGGCGGACAAATTAACAGAAATCATTAACCGTTTTGAGCAAGCAACACGATCATAAGAGGCATCGAAAGGGTCGAGCCAAGAAAGTGAGAAGTACCATGGCGAATTATATCAGACAAATGCCTAACGACGTTCCCATTTACAATGAGCTGAAATGTTATGGGGGGTATACATTGTTTGCGCCGTCATTTCAGAATCGCATGGCCTGGCTTATCGATATGAAAGGCAATGTGGTCCATTTCTGGGAGATGGAGCACCCGCCGGGGCTGAACTACAAGCTGTTGCCAAACGGGAATCTCATGTGGATGGGTCGAGGGCCCAATATCATACAAGGCTTGAACGCATCGGCCGACGAGCTGATCGAAGTCGACTGGGACGGCAATGAAGTCTGGCGCTATGACGATCCCTGTATGCACCACGATTTCGAGGTGCTTGACAATGGAAATATGATGATCATGCGACATGTCGAGCTGCCCACGAAGATTCAAAAGAGTCTTCGGGGAGGCGTGCCGGGAACGGAACTAAATGGCCAGACCTACGGGGTTCAGATCAGAGAGATCAACAGAGACGGAGAAACCCTTTGGCAGTGGAATAACTGGGAACATTTCGATCCCAACAACCATATCGAGTGCCCGTTTTGCGACAGGGAAATATGGGGTTATACCAATTCCGTCGATGTGTTCCCCAATGGAGACGTGATCTTGTCCGTTCGACGAATGAACAGCGTCATACGCATCAGCAAGAAGACGGGCAAGATCGTATGGGCGTGGGGCCCCGAGCAATTGCTCGGCCATCAGCACGATGTCAGTGTGACGGAACAGGGAACCGTTACAATTTTTGACAACGGGCTCCATCGGCAGATTCATACTCCCGGAGTGGATCACAATGATACATCGTGTTTTCACGCGTCCCGACTTCTCGAAGTCGACCCGGAAACCGGGGAGATTCTATGGGAGTACATTGATCCGATGCACCTGATCATATCGAATTTCTGCGGCAGTGTGCAGAAGTTGCCGAACGGCAACTATATGGCCTGTGACTCGGCGGCCGGGATTTTCTACGAAATCACCCCCGAGAAGGAAGTGATCTGGAAATACGTCAGTCCTTTCATTATCAATATTCCGGAAAAATTTGGTTGGAGTGTCACCCGGTTGATGTTCCAGGCCCATCGCTACGGCGTGGACTTCAAAGGATTCGAGGGCAAGGATCTGGACCCTGGAAACTATGAGTGGGTGATTCAGAAGAAATGCAAAGAAGAAAACATTGAAGAGGAATTGGTCAAACGACGGTTGGAAATGGCCGGTTATTAAAGACCTTTGCCGGCCGTTTCAGGTCCGGCCGTCGTTCAACGCAGGACATGAGCCAGCGATGTAAACGCCATGATAGGGAATAGGTATTTTTCGTTATGAGTAAATTCGTTCCGCCGCATGGAGGCATACTGAAACCTCTGCGTGTCGAATATGATCCTCCGCAGCACGTCGTCTTCAGGGAAGCCCAAACCCTTCTCCGCGTTCCTTTGTCCAGCAAAGAAGTGTCGGACCTGATCATGCTCGGTATCGGAGCGTTCAGCCCGCTGGATGGCTTTATGACCCGGGCAGACTATGAAGGTGTGCTCCGCGAGATGCGGCTGTCCACGGGCATATTATGGCCGATTCCGGTGACCGTCGCCGTGTCCGAAAAGATTGCCGAAAAAGTCGTTGACGGCCAGAACGTCGCCCTCGTTGATGCGCAGAACAACGTAATGGCGGTTATGACGGTGCGGGACGTGTTTTCCTATGACAAGCAAAAGGAAGCGCATCACGTTTTTGGCACAACGGACAAGCAGCATCCCGGCGTACGGAAGATTTATGACCAGGGTCAATTCTACATGGGCGGGCCCGTGGAGGTTCTGAGCGAAGGCGACTATCCGGATGTGTATTCGGAATTTGCCCGACCGGCCGAGGTCCGCAGGTTGTTCGAGAACAAGGGCTGGCATACGGTCGCTGCTTTCCAGACGCGCAATCCGATGCACCGCTCACATGAGTATCTGACCAAAATTGCCCTCGAGGTGTGTGACGGCTTGTTCATTCATCCGATTGTCGGCAAGCTCAAAGACGGTGACATCCCTGCTGAAACTCGCATGAAATGCTATAAGGTGCTGCTCGAACATTACTATCCCCGGGATCGCGTCGTGCTGAAGGTTTGTCCTCTGGAAATGCGTTACGGCGGGCCCCGGGAGGCGGTCCTTCATGCGATCATCCGACAGAACTTCGGTTGCAGTCACATGATCGTGGGGAGAGATCACGCCGGGGTGGGGGATTACTATGGTCCATTCGACGCTCAAGCGATATTTGATACACTCAAACCAGGGGATTTGCACCTGAGGCCGCTCAAGCTCGACTGGACCTTCTGGTGCTATCGATGTAACGGTATTGCGTCCATGAAGACGTGTCCGCACTCCCGGCAGGAAAGGCTGATGATCAGCGGCACCGATTTACGAACAATGCTTTCGGAAGGCAGGAAACCCCCAAAGGAATTCAGCCGGCCGGAAATCGTCGAGGTCCTTATGCGGTATTACCGTGAGATTGGATCGTCCCGTAAACACGTCAAAGACAAGGGTCATTCTTTAAGAGCATGATGTACATGAAAAACGTAGTTCTACTTACCATTGATGTATTAAGAAAAGATGTCATAGGATTATACGGCAACGAGCAGGGGCTCACGCCTTTTCTGGATTCTCTGAAAGCGTCGTCGCTGGTCTTTACGCGGCATCAATCGGCCGGCCCCTATACGCAGGCTTCATTTCCCGGCATACTCGCCTCAAGCTACTTTCTGGAATACGGCAATCCGAAACAGCTCTCCGCCCAGCGCACGCTTGTTTCCGAGGTGGTCAAACGGGGCGGCTTCCCCACGGCGGCGTTCCATTCCAATGCCTATCTATCGAATTACGTGGGCTGGAACAGAGGGTGGGATCATTTCTACGATTCCATGCAAGACCACGTCACCGAGACGGTTCCTTATATCAAGGGCAACGTCATCAATAAAAAAGTCGATGGCTGGCTTCAATCTCATTCGAAACAATCCATGGACAAGCCCTTTTTTCTCTGGGTTCATTATATGGACGTTCACGAACCTTACGTGCCCGATGAAAAATATATTGAGAAAGTCGATCCGCAACTCAAACCCAGTGAAGAGGAAATGTTCGCTCTGTTCAAAGACGTGCTTCTTCCGCGTGACACGTCCGATCCCGACAAAGTCCGGACACTCAAGAAATTGTACCAGGCCCATGTCATCGAGATCGATGAATACGCGAAGGATTTCTTCAGTGTTCTCGAACGGAACAACGTTTTGGATGATTGCACCGTTATCATCACCGCCGATCACGGCGACGAGTTCGGCGAGCACGGCAGTTTATCTCACGATGGCAAGATGTATTCCGAACTCGTGAACGTTCCGTTGATCGTGTATGATTCGGACATGACGAAAGGTCGGACCGTCGAGACCGTTTCGAGCGGTGTGGACATTGCTCCCACCATTGCCGCTTTGCTCGGCCTGCGACCGGCGGATCATTGGCACGGCCAACCGCTGCTGCCTCCGGATCGTTATACGTCGAAAGGCGCGTTCGGCGAAGCGATCGGCAAACTGACGCATAAAGTTCAGCAGGCCGATCGGCCGGTGCATTTCTTTCAAAAGGACCATCTCAAAATTATCCACAGCATGAAAACAGATCAATGGGAGCTTTATGACCTGAACGTAGATCCGAATGAGCAGAATAATATTGTGGAATTGTCCGACGCTGCCCAAGAGATGAAGAACGAGCTCAATTCCAGAATAACCTGGCGTTTGGATAACTATCGATAAGACATCCGAGAGACCGAAAGGAGAAAAGTACATGCCAAAGATACAGTTAACCTCTGAGAGGGTGGAAGAGTTAAAGAAACAAATACAAAAATCCAAAGAAGTCTTCCAACAGGCTTATGAGCGGTTTGACGCTCGAGATATGCGTCTTATCTGGTCCGGCGGGAAAGACAGTACTCTCACCACCTGGATTTGCAAACAATTCTGTGAAGAGCACAATCTTCAGATGCCCAGGGCCTTCACGATTGACGAAGGCGATGCATTTGAAGAAATCGATCAATTTTTGCATAACTGGTCAGCGCAGTGGGGCGTTGAGCTGGACTGGGGTCGAAACGAAGACGTTCTCAAGGCGGCCAATCATACCCTTGGGGCGGAAGTCAACGTCCGGGATCTGAACGAAAGAAATCAGAAAGAAATCGAACGCATTGGCTTTGACCTGAACAAATTTCCCTTCGAGGCGGAATCGTACGTCGGCAACCATCTGATGAAAACGGTGGTATTCAATATGTACCTGGCGGACCATAACGTCAAGGCCGTATTCCAGGGCCTTCGCTGGGATGAGCAGCCCGCCCGCAAGAACGACCCGTACGTCGAAGAGGCGGAGGCACAGGAGCTCGTGCCGGCCCACACCCGCGTGCGACCGATTCTTCATTGGCAAGAGCGAGCCCTATGGGATGCCACACGATACTTCGATATCCCTTACTGTCCTCTCTATGAACAGGGCTATCGCTCTCTTGGAGCCAAGACCACCAGTCTCATTGCCGCCGAAGGCGTGCCCGCCTGGACGCAGGACCTGGATCATACCGTCGAACGAGTAGGCCGTCGGCAGGATAAAGAAGCCCAGATGGAAAGACTTCGCATGCTTGGCTATATGTGATTTAATGGGAATTTAGGATGAGTGCTTGCAGATGGGATCATATAAAGTCAATCCGATAGATATAAGCATCGTACTGGTCTATTTCGTTACGGTCATGCTTATCGGCATCTGGAAAGGCAAAAGCCAGTCCAACACCAAAGAAGGCTTTTTCCTGGCCGGACGCAAGCTCACCTGGCCCGTCATCGGAGCGTCCCTCTTCAGCACCGGCATATCCAGCGCGCAGTTTGTCGGGCAAGCCGGCAGTGCATTCGCTTTGGGGCTGGTTGTAGCCAATCCCCAGTTTGTAGGCGGCATTTGTTTTGTGCTGATGGGGCTGTTCTTCGTGCCCATTTATATAAGAATGGGCATCTATACGATGCCTGAATTTCTTGAAAAGAGGTACGGGCCGGAAAGCAGGTTTATCTATTCAGCCTTAAGCATCATCACACTGATTGCGGTTCGGATCTCGATCGTTCTCTACGCGGGCGCCCTTGTGTTGAGCGAGTTTTTGGGGATCGACTCGATCTTCCTGTGTGTCCTGATTATAGGGGTCTCCGTATCAGTCTATACCGTCATAGGAGGTTTAAGTGCTGTTGTCTATACGGATGCCATACAAACGGCGATGCTCATTTTCGGAGGTGCGCTGACTTTAGGGGTGGGGCTGCACAAAATCGGGGGCTGGGATGTGTTGAAATCGACCCTCGATCCATCCATGTTCCAATTGCTCAAGCCCATGAGCGTCCAGGCGCCGGATATGCCGTGGACCAGCGTCGTTTTCGGTCTTACCCTGGTCTCTATCTTCTACTGCTGTAATGACCAGGAAGTCGTGCAAAGGGCGCTCGGCGCCAAAAATGAGTTTCACGCAAAAATGGGAGGAATATTTGCCGGATTTTTAAAAATCGTGGCTATGTTTGTCATCGTCTTGCCCGGCCTTGTTGCAAAAGTTCTTTTTCCGGACGCCATGCCCGACAAGGCGTATTCGATCATGATCCTGAACATATTGCCCATCGGCATCTCGGGGCTTGTCCTCGCCGGACTGCTGGCGGCGATTATGTCCTCTCTCGACTCGGCGTTTTGTGCGACCAGCAGCATTGTCACCATGGATTTCTATCAGAAATTCAAG
>CAYZAT010000149.1:9669-10536 GCA_964476475.1 uncultured Pirellulales bacterium | reverse complement strand
TACAGATCCTGCAATCCAGGGATCGAAGAATGAAAAGTCAAGATCCGGCAGGTTGTTGATGTCAATAATACCCGCCTGGCCGGCCGCGTGCAGTGTTTGATCCGTCCCTGCGATCTTCACCTGGTGTAGGACATTGGCTGGATTATAGGTATACATCCAATCACAAACCGTGTTGCGTAACGCCGCCAGGTCGTCGAGAAAGATCTCCAAACGCTTGAGTGTCTCTGGCTGATCATTGGCCCCTCCGGAGAGGCTGACTGTACATGCAAAGGGCTTCATCCTCACAGTCCGCTTTTCGGGCAAAACCACATCATGGATGGTCACGGTGCCGGGAATTCGCAATTCAGTACCTTGACCCGATGGAAGACAGACTGTCAATTCATAAACACCGGGATCGTATTTACCGGAATCCACCTCCAGCCAGAATCGGGACGGATTGTTCATGTCCAATGGCGTTTGAGCGCCTGCATGGAGTTGATACTCCTGTTCGATCCAGGACGTGCAGAGCGCCGCGCCAGGTCCTGAAACGCTAATAGACACAGTGTCCAACTCCGACAAACCAACGAGCTTAACTGGTACAAAATCGCTTTCATTGCGTCCGAGATCCACCTCCAGCTTTTTCAATCTGGGGCGAAGTTCAGACTCGCTGTCCTGCACAGCCACAAATCCCCTAACTCGTTCTTCTGTTGTCGGCTCGTAGTCTGCCCGGGCGGCTTCTTCTGAAACAGGTTTCGCGTGAGACGTCGTTCCGCAAATCATCCATCTTTCCGGTTGACTTGAAACAGGGACGACGTGTATCTTCATATCAGCTTCATAGTATTGTCCGCCAAATTCGCCAAGGGTCTTGCACGAGCAATCCAGTATATT
>CAYZAT010000149.1:0-9659 GCA_964476475.1 uncultured Pirellulales bacterium | reverse complement strand
CCGGTCCGACTGAGATAATCTTGAGCATATTTCCACTCGACAGTTTTTCGACCAAGAAGCCGGGTATTCCTAAATAGAGTTGTCCAACCTTGTTAAAATTCTTTGCGATACCCGCCTGCAAAAATTGTGTAGTGATTTCTTTGGCAATGTCCTCGTCGGACATATCGCCCTGGGCCAGGCCAACTTCTTTGTCGGATTGGTCTATCGTGAACACCGTCTCCGGCAGCTCCTCTTCAAGGCTGAATCTCTCCGGATCGATCTGTTTGTTGTAATCGAAAAACTCAGTCGTCCGTTCGTGCTGAAACTGCCCGTCCCGCATCTCAAATTTCTCTTCTTTTTCAACCAACCGGGTTGTCTGGTCGATATACAGCACCTTCTTCCAATTGGCCGACCGGCTTTCAGCGGGATACGTCACCAGAAGAACAATAGGCTCGTTCTTCTGGTCCGGCTCATTGATATCTAATATGATCTCTCCTCGTTCGTCCTGCCGGCGTAAATTCTCGAATACCAGCTTCGGATCAACCTTAGACACCTCCCATTGCACTAATGAACTACCAATTACGGACTCGCCTGATCTTTTAAAACCCAGGTTGAGTTTCGATAGCCAGGTATAGGACCCATCGCCGTCATTGACCACGGTAACCGGTCCTATTTCACTGCCTGTTGAGACCCGATTGGTCTCGTACCTGAATCGGACGGGTTTTCCGTATTCGTCAAATTCAATCCAGGACTCTGAGTCCCACCTTTGCCCATAGACCGTGCAAAATTCTTTGACGTGAAGGGTGCGCATCGAGTTGTATGCCTCGATGGTGTCGTCCAAAGCATACGCCGGGGCCACAAGGCCTTTCGGTATCTGCAGGCACAGGTAAGTTGCCAATACAAGCACCGCTACAGCGGCAAACTTCGTTTTTCTACTTTCCATGAGGATTCTCCATATATTCGTATCAGAGATGCTTGGTCGCTTTTGGTTTCTTTGAACCTTTAAGGCTTCATCGAACACCTTGCTTCGCATCTCCGATCTTGGATTCACGTTGAATTTTGTTAATCTATGTTCTATATCTCTAAACGATTTCATTTCGTCACCTGGCCGTTTAACAGCGATCTCAACTTTTCCAGGCCGTAACGGTACCGGCTTCGTATCGTATTGACGGGCGTACTTCGTAATTTGGCTATTTGTGTAAACTTCAGATTTCCCTGCAGGTGAAGAACGACCACTTCTCGTTGCTCGTAAGGCAGATGGGCCATCGCCCGGTTAAGTATTGTCGTTTCTTCTTTCTGGATAGCCAGCAAATCCGGCCTCGAAGCGGCGGACTCAACCGAATCGCGATCCTCTAAGGCGGTCGGCTCCAGTTGCCTTCTCTTGATCCGGTTACGGGCGAGGTTGGCGACACAGGTCGCCAAATACGCCTTGAGATTCCCGTTAAGTTTGATCCGGTCGGCCGACGATACGAACGAGATAAAGAAGTCGTGGAGCACGTCTTCGGCGGCATGCGTATTGTTCAAAAGGGCCGTCGCAACCGTGATCAGGTACGTCTCGTACTTTTCGTAGATCCTCTCGAGCGATTCGCTTGAACCGTGCTTAAACTTCCACAAGAGCCATTTGTCCTCAAGCATTCAGACCTCACCGGCACTATCCAAGAATGATCATTCTTCATATTACACACAATTGAGATGACCATTTCAGTCTAATTATCTGTGGAAGCTGCGAAAAACTCGAGTCTAATCCTGCTTCGTCGTACATATCGTTTGGACCGAATTAGGATTTTCGCATCGAGGGCCGGTGAGGTGCGTTAGCCGGATAGGAGATGACACAACCCGGCGGCCAGGAGAGCGCCGTAGTTGCCGACCGCATAGCCGATGAGGGCCATGAGGATGCTGACGGGAACGAGCTTTTCGTTGTGATGGGCGGCGACGACGGGCGCGCTGGCGGCCCCGCCGATGTTGGCGGCGCTGGCGATTACGGTCGAATGAATGTCGACTCTCAGCAGATAAGCGCCGAGGAGGCAAAAGGCCCCATGCATGCCGATCCATAGATAACAGGCCAGAATGAACCAGAGGGCGGAACTCGTTAGGCCGGAGACGTCGGCCTTGGCGCCCATGTTCGCGACGAAGATATAGACCAGGGCCATCGCCAGTTCGTGGCTGGCCGGGATACGCCGGGCCGGGGTGAGAGAAAGCAACAGGCCCATCGTGGTGATCAGCAGAATCTTCCAGCTCGAAGCCGTCAGGATCGGTTTGAGTTCAGGCAGTCGGACGGACAGGGCTCCCGCTGCCCACGTACACGCAAATCCCAGGACGAAAAGGTAGAGGAAATGCCTCATCTTAAGACTCTGTTGCCGATCCTCTATTTTGCTTTGAGCGGTTTCGAGCATTTGGATTCGTTTTTCATCCACACGCAAAAAGCGATTCAAAGCGTTGGCGAAATTCTTCGATCCCAACAAAATCGGCAGCCAGATCATATAGACGAGGTTATCGCCGACCACGGCCAGGCCGAATCCCTCGCCGCTGGTTTTGAGTCCTTCGCTGACGGCCGCCATATTGCCCGTCCCGCCGATCCAGCTCCCGGCCAGCGTACCGAAGGCCTTCCATGCATCCTCGGGCAGGTGGCTCTTGACGAGCAGAAAGGCTATCGGAGCGCCAAGGATCACGCCGGCGGCGCCGATGAGCATGACGAACACGCCCCGGCCCATGACCTTGACCGTCGAGGCGACGTCCACCTTGAGCAGCATGATCACAAGGAACATCGGTAACACGGTCGAGCTGAGCCAATCATACACCGGTGATTTATTGGCCAGGATGCCGGTATTCGACAGGATGGCGGGCAGGGCATAGATGAAGATCAGCGGCGGAAAGTAATTGAAGAGCCTCCACCTGGTCTGCGATTCGAGGAAGAAAAAGAAGGCTCCGACGCCGCAAAGGGCCGTCAAAATGCCTGTTGGAGAGGAAATATATGATCCATTCACGGCTTTGACTCGTTTCGACCGGCATCACTCCATTTCCCTGCCCAGCGCCACGGCCGAGCTCTATTGCCGATAGAATAGCACATCTGCTCCGAAAAACAAACCTTTCCGGCTATTATTACGGTTCAAAGGGGGATAGCGGCAGGAAGTAGCTTTCCCATTTTAACATATCTTCACAATCGACAGACAAAACAACTTAGTCGATTTCATAGCCGACATCTTCCGATGTTTGACTGGCCACGAGAAGCGTCAATTGCCCCCTCAAAAAACCCAGGGCGATTTGAACATCGGAGACCGAGATGATCAGAAGCTCATATTTCGAACCATCGGATCGAGGCCGGTTGAATTCCACTTGCAGCTCGACAGGATCTTTAGAGGCATACGCAACCATCGCCAACTCCTTTATCTGTGTAGAATTTGTCCTTTTGTAATATAAGGCGTACGTTAGCTGTGAAATGTTGATGGTAATTTTCAAAAAATTTAAGAAATATTTCGTTTGCCCCCAAAATCCCGTGAAAACAGCTCAAATCTCCATCAATAATCAATGATGACGATGTCTTCCGGGATGGCAACGACATCGCGGTGTTTCGGACCGAGCAATTTTTTGATTTCGGTGCTATGTTTGCCGGCCAGCGTTCTCAATTGTGTGCTGCCGATGCTTGCTACGGCTTTGGCGCGATCGTTGAGCATCACCACCGCACCGGCCTCGAAGGCGCCTTTAACACTCGTAATTCCACTCGGTAAGAGACTTTTCCGTGCTTTGACAGCCCGCATTGCACCGTCGTCGATACAGATGGTCCCGGCCGGGGCACTGTTGAGAATCCATCGGGCGCGATTGGAAAGTTTCCTTCTCGGCATGAAGATCGTGCCGATCGACTCGCCGGCCACGATCCGGCTGATGACGTCTTTTAAGCGGCCGTCCGCGAGAACGAGCCGACAGCCCGCGTTCGAGGCGATTTTCGCCGCTTCAATCTTCGTTTTCATGCCGCCCGTGGCGTGCTTGCTGCCCTTTCCTCCGGCGTTGCGAATAATATCGCTGGTGATCTCGAAAACGGTCGGTATCGGCTTGGCATCGGAGAATTGCCGCGGATTCTTATCGTAAAGGGCGTCAATATCACTGAGCATAATCAACAAGTCCGCGTCGATCTTACTGGCGACCAGGGCGCTGAGTTTGTCGTTATCGCCGAAGGCCGAGCCGATTTCCTCAGTGCTCACGCTGTCGTTTTCGTTCAGAATCGGTACGACGGATAACTTCAACAATGTTTCGATGGAATGACGGAGGTTCAAATACGTTTTCCGATTGTTAAGCACCTCGGCGGTCAATAAGACCTGGGCGACGGTCACATCATATCGCTGAAAGGACTTTCGATATTCCGCCATCAAGAGCGGCTGCCCGATGGCCGCACAGGCCTGCCGCATCTTAATATTCTTGGCCGATTCGGTTTCCAACTGGCCGAGCCCCATCCCGATCGCTCCGGAACTGACGATAACCACCTGCCGGCCGGTTTGGAGTAGAGCACTCACCTGCCCGGCCACGCGACGAACGTACCCCGCATCCACGCCGGCATCTTTCGTCAGAATATTCGTGCCGATCTTAATGACCATTCGCTTGGCTTTACTGAAGTCACGCATGATCTCGTATCTCGTATATCGTAAATTATCGACGATTCACTATTTTGTCATTTCTCCAATAATCGGCGTGATAGGAGACGCCGTCTTTGTTCCAGACTTTCGTGACGATATCCATATCGCCGTCGCCGTCCACGTCGCCCAGCACGGCGTCGTGCCAGCCGGGGTTGTCGGTATGGATGACGACCGGCGTGAAGACCGGGATTCGCGAGCCGGAATGTTCCCAGATCACGCCGCGTTCCTTCAAACCCGGCGGCTTCATCGCAAGCTTGCCGCTACTCGTCATATACGTATCGGGGTCTTCCTGCTCCCCGGCGAAGATATCTAAATCGCCGTCCTTATCGAAATCGGCGACGCCGAGCGAATGGAACGAGCCCGTCCCGGGCACGTCCCCATCGGCTGTCGGCGGATCGGGAAGCTGATGGCGGATCCACTCTGCGCCCTTATTTCGGTTCTGCACCCAATACACGTGCGAGAGCCCGGTATCGCAATCGCTATAGACGATGTCATTGAGGCCGTCTTGGTTAATGTCCGCGACCCAACAACGCATGCTCGTCCCGTACGAGGCGTTCTTCACCGCCAGGTGCGGCCACGCATGATGCCTCCAGACTCCATGGCCGCTTCCCGGGTTGGCGAACCAATAGCCCGGGATCACAACGTCATTGTCTCCGTCCCCATCCAGATCACCGACACCCTTCAGGGCCGTACCGCCGTGGTTCTCGCCGACACCTCCGATGATCGTTTGTTTCATACCTTGAACAGGATCGTACCACGAGGCAGTCTTTCCATCGTAAGCCACCACATCGAGGCGCCCGTCTCCGTTGATGTCGCCGGAGAGAACATCATGACCTTCGCCCAGGTAAGAAAAAGCCTTCCAGGGCGTATCGGGATGGGCGGCGAGAGTGCCGGGATTTTTGAACCACACCCGCGAATAGACGGCATCCACGAAGCCGTCCAGGTCGCAATCGACCTCTGTTGCTCCAAGTTGTTTGTCCATCGTCTCGTGGCGTGCTATCGTATGGCGAACCCAGGTCGCGTCATCGATTCGCTGGAACCAATAGGCCGTTTTCGTCTGGCGCCGTGAAAGGCTGATATCCAGGTCGCCGTCCCCGTCGAAATCCGCCAGAGGCGTTCCGCCCGTCCCCCAGGCCGAGCCGGGCAATTGATCCGCAATGGTGAAATGTGTCCAGTCAGACGGATCGATCTTCCCGCTCGAAGGTACGGCCACCATAACACTCACGACCGTCCCGATCAGAGCCATTCGCGTCCGGCACCTGTTTTTCTTGACGTTGGGACAATCCAGCATCTATTCACCTTTCCATTTGTTCTATTCGGCTTAACTTATTTTATCCAGCCTACGTTGAATCCTATAGTAAACCATTGCCTTGGGACCTTCAATAGTAAATGACATCTCCGATGAAACAGGTATGAGGATCTTTCCCGGTAAACGTTCCGTCGGATATGTATTGTTCTAAAGGAGAATGCGCTACGATGGTCCGGAGGAGTCCGTTCTGGCGGGTGATGAAACAAAAAACGAGCCCTCGTTTGGAGGAGAAATCCAAACAAGGACTCGAAAAAATCTGTTAGGATGAACCGCTTAGTGCGATCAAGCGAGCATTCGGATCACACGCCTTATAAGATCTGACGTCGGCGGAGCAAATTGACCACACTCAAACCGATCCCGCTGAGGACTACCGCGCCGGGAGCAGGGATGGGTTGGACCGGGCAATCACCCGGATCACCAGGACCGCCAGGGCCGCCGGGACCACCAGGACCACCAGGACCGCCGGGACCACCGGGACCACCAGGACCGCCGGGACCACCAGGACCGCCGGGACCGCCAGGGCCGCCGGGACCACCGGGACCGCCAGGACCGCTGGGATCACCAGGACCGCCAGGATTACAAGGATCATCGGGGCCACCAGAGTAATAGTAACGTTTTTTTCCGCCCCAGTCCCAGCCGAAAACGTGCTCGCAGAGCCAATAGAACCATTGTTCGACAACAACGTCTGATTCCTTGGATTTTTCTTTAGACGGAACTCCGCCGCATCCGTTTGATCCGCATTGCGGCTGGGTCAGATTCGCTTCAACCGTCGAACACAGCCCAAGACAGATTGCAGCTATGGCACTGGTCAATAACAGTCTTTTCATCTTTCTTCTCCCCCAATGATTGTTTTGAAAACCGATTGCTAAATTACTTCTGAATCATTCTCGCTTACTGTTGACTTCCCCGTGTTGATAAGAATATATTACCACAATCGCTCCTTGAAGTCAAGCGTTTTTTTACCGTTGTTTTTCAAAGGATGGACAAGAAAATATTAATGTCCCGGCGTGAAACCAAAACCAACCCTTTTTAGGACGTTACGGTTCTTTTTTTTGGTTCGAGCCCGGATGAATAAGAAGGAACGTAAACATATTTTATAAGGGGCGGTACTTCACCGAGAGTCTCATGAAGGGGAGGCGAGTGAGCCTTTAGGGATAGCGGGGGGCATGCCCTGGATCGACTGAATAACGGCGTTGTTGGTGTATCGCACCCACTGGCGGCCGCGGGCCTTTGGGGCGAGCGTTGCAGACATCGGGCGGTCCAGCTTCGTCCATGCCGCTGTGACGACCGTTGTCTGCATTCCGGAATAAGATAATTGCCTGAATTGGCCGACCCACGCCGGCGGCGGGGCCTCCGTCCACGGGAAATCAATAGCAAACTAAAACTGTCTTTTTGATGAATGATCCGCTATGATGTGAAGCAAACGCGGTTAATTCAATCTTAACGTATGGGGGTATAGGAGATATCGAATGATGAAGACCTTGTCTGTTAGCTTGAGATTCGTACTTGTTGTTTTCGTCGTTGGCGTGTGTGCCGGGGGCTGCGCGAAGCCGGGGACGAGAGTGAGCGTCTTGACGTACAACATCTATCACGGCGAGGACGCCCACGGCGGATCGAACCTGGACGCCGTGGCCGGGATCATTAACTCGCTGAAACCCGATCTGGTTGCCCTTCAGGAAGTGGATAATAAGACGACGCGTGTCAAAGGGCTCGATCTGACGGCCGAACTGAGCCGGCGTACGGGGATGCAGGGGATTTTCGGCAAGGCGATGGACTATGCCGGCGGCGAATACGGGGAAGCCGTGCTATGTCGTCATCGGGTTCTCGATGTGAAGAACAATCCGCTGCCGCACTCGCCGAAAGCGGAGCCGCGAGCGGCGCTGGAAGTCCACGTTGAATTGCCGGGCGGCGAGCGGATTGTCTTTGTCGGCACGCACCTGGACCACGTGCGGGATCAGACCGACCGGATGATGCAGGCCGGGCGGATCGTGGAACTGTTCGAGGACGTGGATCTGCCCGTTATCCTGGCGGGCGATCTGAATGCGGTTCCGGGCAGCGATCCGATCGAGCTTTTGCGCCGTCAATGGACGTGTGCCGATCCGAACGATCCGGAGCCGACGTCTCCTTCGGCCGGGCCGAAAAGAAAAATCGACTATATACTGTTCAAGCCGAGCCGTCGCTGGAAGGTGTTGACCACGCAGGTGATCGATGATAAAGTCACCTCGGATCATTGCCCCGTGTATGCGGTATTGGAATTGCAGCCGGAGAGTTGACCAATCATAAGGAGAAGAAGAATGAAAAAGACAGCGTTGCTTTCGGCGTTAACGTTCATTCTCGTTTTGGGTATCGGCATTCAAGGTTATTCTCAACCGGCCTCTCGGTCTGTTGGCCGTAGGGCGGTTCCTCAGGTCGGCAGGGATCGACGAATGGCCAAAATTGTTACGCCGCCGGAGATTGCTATCATTAAAAACCAGGTTCTGATCCGGGAGGCGTCTCCGGGTAGTATTGTGGCTACGATGCTTGATAATGGGAAGGTCTTTGTCGGCTGGCGCATTCGCAACCCGGCGAACCAGGTTGTCGGCGAAGGGACGTTCTTTACGACAAGTTTGCAGAAGTCACCGACGGTGTATTACACACAGGGTAGTACCAACCTGCAGAAAGCCAAGGCCTTTTCCGATGGGAGGATTCTCATTGCCTCCGGCGGTGGATTTGTGATTGTCGACGAACAAAGAAAGATTATCAAAGGGCAGACCCCCTTTGACGACGAGAAGATTACCGATGTTTCCATCACTCCGCTCTCGGGCGGCAAGACCATGCTGATTGCCTATCAACGCCTCGTCGGGCCGAGAGGGGATGGACGGTATGTCATTGTCAACCGGTCGGGCAATATCATTCACGGGCCGAATGTATTCAGCGACAAGGGCAAGACCAATTATATCAGTGCGGCAACACTTTCCAACGGATTGATTCACCTGGCCTATAACTGCAGCGGATCGAAAACGAAGGTGGTCGATGTTTTTAATAACACGATTGTCGGCGAACATAAATTTCATTTCAAGCTGATCTTCGGTATCGAATCCATCGTTCTGGATAACGACAATATTCTGCTGGCCTATATCGACCAGGATCTCAAAGGCCAGTGCAAGGTGATCCAGCCCAGCGGCATGAAGGTTTCCGGGCCGCACCTGTTGTACGGCGAAGAATTACACAAAATCAGATTGGCGAAACGACAAGACGGTAATATCTGTGTCGTTTTTACCACGAAGAAAAAACAGGTTCGGTGTGCTATTGTGGATACGAGCGGCAAAGTCATTAAGGGTCCGGTCCCGATTTATGACGGTTACAGCATCGACCTTCATTCGTTCGATTGTGTCCACCTAAGGGACAACATGGTGATGATTCCGCTCAGTGTCCGCAAGATCGGCAGTGATGATTATTCCGACAGAATCGGGGCCTATGTCGTTGTGAGGTGACTTGATGGATAAGCGCCTGCAGTTTCTGCATGCGAATGGGCATGTCGGTGATCGAGCCGGGTCGCGGTCCTGAGGGAGTTGCTTTCCCCCTACAACGTCATATCTGGCATTGAATCTCATCATAAAAAACTTGACTTTGTGGCGTGATGCGTTTTTAATAGAATATAAAACATACACGGCATCCAAAGGGGAGTAGTAGAATTGTCCTTTGGCTGTGAAGACGAATGGTGAATGGCCGGAATGTTTGGCTCGTTTACTGGGGGCGAAACGATG
>CAYZAT010000148.1:0-10538 GCA_964476475.1 uncultured Pirellulales bacterium | reverse complement strand
ACTGCGCCGGTAAAACGCAATCTTCAATTCAGCGGTGCTCCACTGGCTTTCAGCACGGCCTCTTGAACGGCCAAGTCATGTTCTGGAGGATACTCCGATCCCTTTTCCTCGCGAATAATCCGGGCCAGTTCGATGAGCTGTTCGTCGTAGCGCCCCGGCATCGCAGCCAGCTTCACTTCCTGGTACCCTTTTTGATATCCCCCAATCGCTTTGTCAGGAGCAAATAATAGCTTCGGCGGTTCCAGGGGCCGAATTTCAATGGTCCCCCGATCGCCACAAACGACGAACTGCCGTCGTTTTTGCCCGGCGACCTCAATCAACGCACTTCGCATCGTCGCGGTGCATTTGGGATATTCAAACACAGCCAGTTGATTATCCGCCAGATTATCCTGCTCCAGGCGCGTCCGCCGGGTAAAACTCGTAACCTTGTCCGGTTTACCCAACACCTTCACCATGGCATCAATTAGATGACAACCAAGCTCAAACATAGATGACAACCAAGCTCAAACATGGAGCCGGTATACATAGCAAGTTCTTGACGCCTTCGGGCATCGATGGTTTTGCTGATCACTCCATCCACCTCGAACACATCCCCTAACCAGCCGTTTCGAACCGCCTGGAAACAAAATTTGAAAGCCGGATTAGCTCGAAACATATACCCCATTTGTACGGTGAGCTTCCGACGAGTGGCATCATTGAGCAATGCCCGAAATTCGGCGAGCGATAGACCCGCCGGTTTGTCCAGATGGAGATGCATTCCCGCCGAGACGCACCGCAGTCCGGTCGGCACCAGTTCCGGGATACTTGTTTCGACCGCAACGGCCTGTAAACCGCGCGTGTTGAGGAGCTGCTCTTCGGTGAGCCAATTCAATCCCCGGTACGCCGAATGATCTCTCATTTTTCTCCGCTGATCCGGATTCGTCTCGACAATCCCCACGACTTCAAACACATCCTTCAATTTTCTCAACGTCGCCATTTTTCCCGAAGCATGCGCATGGAGCGTCCCGATTTGCCCGACCTTGATCTTCTGAGTTGAACGAGCGGCTTGACCCTTCGAGGCGGTCATTAGCGACAAAGCCGTGAGATACTGTCCCGTATTCCGCAATAACTGGCGTCGATTCATGAGTTTATGCCCTGGTGGTAGTACTTTCCGATGCCTTGATCTTCACCGCTTCACTGGCGTTCAAACCGGGCGCGGCCAACAACTCAAAATCCAATTCGATTCCCTTATCTCGAAAACGATGCTCGATTTCCTTCAGTGCGATCTGAGGCTTATTTCTGATCAGGCTCAGGTGGCCGAGCATCACCACGTGCGGGGGCTTCCTGCTATCGCTTCGCATACGGCATAACAGTCTGCCCGTTTCGGGGTTGGGCATGTGAAATTGGCTGTTGGGATTATAATGGAGCCGAAGCAACTCCAAATCATAGTTGCTTTCAACAAAGATGAAATCCGAATCCACGAAATGTCCCAGCACATCTTCCCAATCGTTGAAATCCGCAGCAATGACGGCCTTTATATTCTTGTACCTGACGATAAATCCATAGGTCGGAAAAAACGGATTGTGCGGCACTTCAAAAGGCTGAAATGTTAAATCACCCACTCTGAACTCCCTCTCGCCGAAGGGCTTGAGCTTGAGCAAATCGAACCCGTATCCGTTAAAATGCCTTTCCTTCAACTGAGAAAGACAGCTTTCGTGGACTCTGACTTCAATTCCCTCTTTCTCAAAAACTCTCAGTGGATAATAGCTGATATGGTCGCTGTGCATGTGGGAAACAACGAGGGCATCGATCGCTTGCGGGTTGCCCACGTGTTTGTTAAGTAGCTCTCGGGTTCTCTTCATAGACCCCAGACCGCAATCAATAAGCACATTCGCCCGGTCGGTCCGGACCAACAAACAGTTACCCCGGCTGCTGCTTCGTAAGCTTTGGAAGGTAAGAGGCATATTCGGATTCCATTCCTTATCCTATGCGGGATCGCCCATCATTTATTCGCCTGTGTACCAGCGTTTGGGCACATCGTCCCCGTTGGTCTCGTTAATGGAACTGACATGACCATCCATCCACAACATGCTGGCTCTTCCTCCGGTTCTGAAGGGTTCGTGATATCTGACATGATGTCTGAAGATTTCTCGATAGAACTTCGAGCGCGGCCCGCCCTCGCGATACTGTTGCAGGTTCATCGTCCCGGGGCCGTCATTGAAGAACATATCTCTGCTGTCCTGCTCGAATCTCGGCTCAACGTGATCCTGGCACACGATGAATTCCGCCTGCGACCGCAACTTATTCGTATCCAGACCCCTGGCATAGCCGTTCAAACCGAAAGAGGCCTCTTGAATGGCCGCCGGATCAACGTTATAAATCAATTCCGGCTGACGAACGAGGCTCGGGCAATTGAAAATCTTCGTTTCCTTGATGTAATCGATATAGACGATGCCCCAATACGCCTCATTGTCATTAGGCGTTAGGAGCCGGCCCTGGTTATCGTACCAGAGAAACCGGTTGGCATTTCTCGGATCGGCCAGTTTCCCATCGTTATTTTCTACGTACATAATGACCGCCAGACCGATATTCCGCAAATTTGATTTGCAGACGGTCTCCTTGGCCGTTTCCCTCATTTTTCGCATTGCGGGCAAGAGAATCGCCAATAAAAGGGCAATAATGGCGATCACGACCAATAGCTCGATGAGTGTAAATCCTCTCGTTTTGCGTCTGCAGCACATCCGTTGATTATTCATCGTTACCCCCGTCTTATTATGTTTCGTTCAATTTGAGTTTTTCCAATTCATCAAGTTCTACTATACCAGATCTGAAGAGAAAAGGGTAGTTTTCTTCGAAAATAAGGGGAATATACCGGCCGGAAAAAATGGCCCTGCGGGAAGGAGGAACATTTCGCGCGAGGTCGTTTTCGTTGACGCCGGAAATTTTTTGTACATTCGCCTGAAAATTATTGTTGACTAATTCTATCCATTATAGTAGTTAACTCGCTTATGTTTTGGGGCCCCTGCTGTTAATAGTCCTCCTTCCAGCAGGGGCTCTGTTTATAAGCCGTCATCTCGTAAGATCATAAGGTATTCTGAGGGTGAACCTTACCGATACAAAACCCGCTCTTTTCGCCAATTTTTGTCCCTATCGTAGCCGAACGCTTTGACCCGTGGCCGACGCTCCCGCAGACGAACGGAATTGACGCCGATGTAATGCCCCGTGGAATCTCTGTTCTTACCGACGCATTCGAGTCGTAATGTATAATCGCCGGGATCGGGCCAGAAATCCATCAGATGAAATTCCCACAGATCGGTCTCGGCGCGATAGAAATCCAAAGGTTTGCCTATCTTGACGCCATTCAGGTAGGGTTGATAGATACCGAAATCATACGACCGGGTCAATTCCAGGAGCAGACGGAGAGGTTCTTTCTGTATCACCTGAAAGGGAATCTCGATCCAGGCTTGCTCGACGGATTCCGGCTTGAACAGAAGCTGCCCGCCCGATTCCAGGTAGCGGGCGCCCTCTTGCACGGCTACTTCTCCTTGGCCGTGGTATCGGGCATCTGTGCAGTTCTTACCCCATACGAGAACGCGTTCCAGGCTGGGAAGCTTCCGCCGCTCGGCCGGGGGAACGTCGGTGAATTTCCTGGTCGCTCCCATCTGGTACCAGAACGCAACGCTGGTGAAATCGTCCTCCCGCTCGTTCCAGGAATGCGCCTTGTGTTCTTTGTTCTCGTCGGCGGACATCCAGCCGAAGGTCTCGAACGTGACGCGGATTCCGGTATTGAAGACAAGGGGATCGTGGATATGCCATCGGTAAGAGCAGGTCATCTGGCCCACAATGCGATCGGGTTGATTCAGATAAGGCACACCAAAATAGGGCGTGCTGTTCTTTTTGAGGCCCCAGGCGGAAAGGAAGTAATCCTCCGTACCGGTTCCGCGAATCGAGGGCTTTTTTTCGCCGTCGATATAGATCTTTTCATCGCCCTCGCCAAACCAGGCCGGGCTCCGCGTTCGGACGGCATAGACCGTACCGACATAGTAGCCTTTGCCTTCCGCGTCGAGAACGAGATAATCTTCACCATTCTGCGCAGGATATTCCTGACGATACTGGGCACAGAAATACATCGTATTCTCGGGCAGAGAATCTTTCTTGATCCAGTCGATGTTGTTATAGAGCTTGCGGATCGGTTTGGTACTCTGGTTCACGACTTCGATTCGAGCGGATGTGCGGAAGGGCATGTGCCAAAAGCAATTGTAAGAATCCCCATCCTCAACGACTACGGGATAACTAATCAGTTCCATACGCTTTCCGAAACAGCACCCGAAGAAATCGCCGACGGGCGCTTCCACATCGGGCTTATCCCGGCCGTCCCAGTAGATTCGCAAGAGCATTTCCTGATGGTTGGCCGCTCCGTCCGTCACCCAGAAATGCGGCTCATGCAGGAAGGTCATCCAGATATGGGTAATCACGCCGGGGCCTTTGAGGTCGGCCAGGACGTAGGTTTGTCCGGCTTCGATGCGGTCCGGGCGATCCTTGTTGTTCCGGCCGTCGTACATGTCGTCCTCGACCCACACATTCGACCCGACGCGCATGCTCCGTCCTTCTTTCCATTGCGTCAGGTCCTCCAGGCCCTGGGCGCGGGAGGAAGATGGAACGAGCCAAACCGTTACGAGAATAGCGACACAAACGAAAAAGATATGATTCGGAGGGGAGGTATTCTTCATTCGATTTCCTTCCAATAATAAAATTATCCAGAACGCGCATTATTTTTTTACCATTTCTTCAATGAAGCGTCCAGAGGATGCTATAGCGATAGACGATAAGTTCCGATCTGTATCTTCGAAAATTTATTGCTATAATGGCCGTATCATGGCATTTGGTGATTGAAAGGTATTTCGCAGATGAAGCATAAACTGAACCGACGCCAGTTCATTCACTTAGGGACGGCCCTGGCGAGCGCGGGAATATGCAATGCGGGTGAACAGCAAAATCAACTGATGTATCGCGAGCCGGCGCGGAATGTTCCAATCGTCGAACAGGCGGATGTCGTCGTTTGCGGAGCGGGCCCGGCCGGAGTAGCAGCAGCCATTGCAGCAGCAAGGAGCGGGGCAAAGACCCGATTAATCGAAGTCAACGGATGTCTGGGAGGCATATGGACGGCGGGGCTCTTGTGCTGGATTCTCGATACGAAGGACAAGCCCGGGCTGCTTGTGGAGATCATGTCGAGAATCCAGAAGATGCAGGCCGGCTATGTGAATCAGCCGGGCTATTCATTTGCCTATGATGTCGAGGCGATGAAATGGCTGCTGGAGCAGATGTGCGCCGAGGCCGGCGTTCGGATACAACTGCATACGAGGATCGTCGCGGCCGCTCGCGATCAACAGGATCGCCTAAGCCTTGCCATCACCGAATCCAAGTCCGGCCGGCAGGCATGGGCGGGAAAGGTTTTCATAGACGCCACGGGCGATGGCGATCTTGCGGCGCCGGCCGGATGCGATTTCGACCTGGGGCGTCCGACGGACGGCAAGACGCAGCCCATGAGTATGATGGCGATACTAAGTGGGATTCAGTTCGATCTGATCAAAGAGTTTGTGCGCGGAACGGAAAAAGATAGCAACGTTCCTAAGCTCAAGCTGCTTGCAGAACTACAGAAGGCAGGCGTGGATCCGTCTTACGGCAAACCCACACTTTTTCGTATCCATGACGATCTGTTTTGTCTGGCGGCGAATCATCAGTATGACGTGTTGCCCACGAGTGCGGCGGATTTGACTGAGGCGACGATGCGTGCCAGGGCGGAGATTAATGGTCTCGTTAATGCGCTTCGTCGGGCCGGCGGCGTGTGGAAAAACCTGCGCCTGGTCGCGACGAACGAGCATATCGGCGTGCGTGAGGGCCGGCGAATTCGTGGCCTTTACACGGTTTCGGCCAAAGACCTCAAGCAAGGTCTCAGACATAAAGATTCGATCTGTAGGGTCTATTTCGGCGTCGATGTGCACTCGGTTAGCACGAGCGAGGGGAAGGGGATTACTCGCACGGGAGTGCGAAGCCGGGCGTATGATATTCCGCTTCGCGCCCTGATCGCCAGAGACATCAAAGGGTTAATGATGGCGGGCCGATGTATCAGCGGGGATTTCATTGCGCATTCGAGCTATCGCGTGACGGGAAACGCCGTGGCCATGGGACAGGCAGCCGGCGTTACGGCGGCTCTCGCCGCCCAAACCAACCGCCTGCCCAAGGATGTACCTTGGGAACAGATCAAAGCGACACAGACTCGATTCAATACGGATGCTTTGGAGTGAACGAGAAATGAAAAAGTCTATAGTCGTGATTATGCTTATTTTCGGTCTCTTAACCTCTGTCAAAGCCGGAGATATTGATTGGAAGCCAATCGGAAGGATTAAACCTCGTCATGCCCAGGAGATTCAATCATCCAATTGGTCCGTGGGCGCTGAGACCATGGATCGGGATTACACTATTTATAAGCGCTGGAAAGATTATTTAGGGCCTCTCGGTGTCAAGAAAGCCCGGATTCAAGGCGGCTGGGCCAAAACGGAAAAGCAAAAGAGCGTCTATGATTTCACCTGGCTGGACGAGATCATCTTCGACATGAACGATCAGGGCGTCGAACCGTGGATGTGTTTGTGTTACGGCCACAGCCTTTACGCCGATGGAGCAAACCACATTTCATATCATCAGCATGTGGTTTGACGGGGATATTCCTTCTGATAGTAATACTCGGACTGCGGTCGATTTCACGTTCACGAATGTTCGATTTGACCGGCCTGTCTATGTTGATGTGCGGACGGGAACAGTCTTCGAGATTCCGGAATCTGCCTATTCGGCTCAAGGTAATACATATACGTTTACGTCCGTTCCTTGTTATGATTCACCCGTTTTGATAGCCGACCTGTCGGATCTACACATGACTGAAAAATAAATGCAGATACGTCGTCGAAATTACCGCCGCCAGGCGCCATAAGCCAACATGGCCCGGCAATGAGGGCACATGAGAATGCGCTCTTTGCCAGCCAAACCCAGCCCTTCACTTTTGGACCATATTTGGTTAAGTTCTTTTTCGCAATAAGGGCACTTCGGCAAGCGGTCCTCCGGGGCTTCTACGATGCGTACCGTGCTCATGGATTTCCTCCCATACAGATAATACGTCCGTCTAATGTTGCGATGAGCAAATCGCCGTTAGCTGCAATCATTCCGTCGAAGACAGGTGGCGCCACGAGTTTGTATTGGCGGGCACATTGACCCGTCTCTTCATCATACACGCGGATCAGTCCGCCCATGCGTCCTTCGAATGAGGCCATTGGATCATTCTCGTCCAGAATATCCGGCGGCCCGGCGACAAACAGGTGTTTTCCCGCCAGGGTCATGGCCCGTATCCGGATCGGCACCCAGTCGGACCACGCCGGCGGCCGCTGTCGCGACAAGCCCATGCCCTTGTCGCGTCCCCAGTTCTTGTCGTGAAGGATCGGGTCATTCTCATTGTCGTCGGCGGTCAGCAGGTATCCCTTTCGCCCGGGCGTGAACATGGGACTGAGCGTGATTCGCTGCGGGTAGGCTTGTACAGCATACGTTCTCTCCGGCCCGACCACGAGCAACTGGCCGCTCTTCGGGGCCACATTCGCAATGTAATAGCCCGGCCACAGGTTGCTGTACATCCAAAAAATTCTGGGGAAATAGGTATCATCCAGGAATCCGCCCGTGGTGAAGATATGGCGGGCCACATAGCGGGCGCCCAGGTGGCCGCGTCGGAACCACCGTTTGGCCATTTCAGGAAATTCAGCCAGCGTCTCCCGGTCCACGAATTCAGGATCGTCCACCTTGACCTCTGTGACCAGCGGGCCGAAGGCGTTCGGTGAACCACGATCCTCCTTGTACTCCGGAAGGCCGGGACGATACGCCGTATCGACCAGTTCCAGCGATGGGGTGAACTGCAACTGATTGAGGAAAATGTATCCGCCTTCAGTGACCAGGATATCAGACCGCGCCCCTTCGTTATGAAACGCGGGAAGGAACGGGGCATCTTGAGCATCATCCCGTATTGGAGACCAGGTATCCAGACGAGTCCGGTGTACGATCTGGCCGGTTTCAGGTTTGAGAGCGTAGATAAACAACCCGCCGTCGAGATAGCTCGAACGACCGGCGGTGAAGTAAATCAATCCATTGTGCGGCAAGATGCTCCCGTGACATGGCCATACCGATTCTACTCGTTCATCGATGACGATGAGTCGATTCGTTGGGGCCGCCCTGAAGCGCCAAGCCAGCGCGCCGTCGCCGGCCCGCAGGCAATAGACGTATCCATCGGCGCAGCCGAAGAGAACCCTGTTGCCCACTAATGTTGGGGCCGAATCGATGCGCCCTCCGGCTAAATAACGCCAGCGCTGCGTTCCATCGTGTATATCGAGGGCATACAAAATATGCCGATCTTTGTCCGCAACAAAAACCGTACCTTGCGCCGCGACGGGTTGAGTTAATGCCCCGCCCAATGTGTTCGCCCATTTCTCTGTCAGATTGTTCGACACGGTTTTCTGCGTTGCCCCGGACCGTTGGGCGTCGCGACGATACATAGGCCAGGCTTTGAGATCTGAGATTTTCGATTTTTGACTTACGATTTCATTGTACGCAGGGCCTCGCTCAAGTCGTTTCGTGGTTATATTAACTGCTTGGGCAATCGCATTTATTTCAGCATCCGATGCCGCAGTGTACGCGTTGAGTCCCGTCATCATCGCGCCGGGGTAACAGAAGCATGGGTGCGGCGGTACATACAGGAGTCCGTTGCTCGGCATAACACCGTAACGACAGGCGCCGCGCGTCCAATCGTTTTGCACATGATCTTCGTTACTCAGGCTGACAAATTCTGTGCCGCGAAACTGGGTAATCAGATAGTCGGTTGTTCCCTTGGCGGGATAGCATCGCAGATGATGACCGGCGCTTTGTACACAGCGCGGATCGATTTTTTGTCGCAATGCCCCGGTTTTCACGTCATAACCTGCGATTTCCTCTGCGTTGGCGTGCCAGACCAGGTCGTCGATGACCATCATATCGGCGCCGCGCATCGAAGCGCCGCCACTGGATTGCTCCCATGCCAGGTCGCCGGATGTGAGATTGATCGACATAATCTTTCGGCTTTTACCGACCAGGACACTCGCTTCGGTCATCACGATACGCGGGCCATTACTCCACGAGTGTTTCTGAAATTCCGTCGATGGGTAGGTCCAGAGGACGTTGCCGTTTTCCAGATTCAAGCATCGCAGTGCCTCGCGATCGGCATAAACCATCTTTCCCTCCCGGGCGGCCAGAGATTCCGCCAGGTATCCTTTTTCCGGGCGTTGCCATAGTTGTTTACCCGTATCCCGTTGTATTGCGACAAGGGCATCTCGTCCGTCACTGTCCCGGCTGCTCGTGCGGACCAGGAGTTTATTGCCGGAAAGAATAATTTCTTCCGCCCCTTCGGTATTTGCGTATCGCATGATCTTTTCACCCGTAGCGCCGTCCAGCTTAACAACGGATCCCCTGAACTTAGAGACGGTAAAGAGATGATCTCCCTGAGCGACGAGCGTGCGGTTGATCGGAGGGGGGACGAACCCCCGTCCGCGTCCGCGGAAGTTGGCAGCGCACCAGTCTTCCAGAGGGCGCTTCCATAGGAGGATCCCGCTGAACGCATCACGTGCGATCAGCGTCCAGCGTTCCGGAATGACCGGGTCGGTGACTCCCGTCAGTCCTTCATCGAAGATAAAAAATATCCGTCCGGCGCCGGAGACCATACTGACAAAACTGGAAATGAACTCGTGGCTGCGACACCAGGTCGGCTTCGATTTCCATTGCATTCGCCGGGGCGGTCCTACTTCGGAATCGCGAGAGACGGCGTTATTATCCGGCCCGTGCAGCAGATGGGTCCAGTTATCAATCGTATCCGGCCACGGTTTGCTGTGTTTGTCCCAATGGTTGCCACGTTTGATGTACACCGTGCCGCCCGGCGCAAGTGTACGCATCATTTCCCGCTCCGGCACATCGTAGGTCTTTTCCGCAACGAGCAAACGGATGAGATTGTCTGCGTACGGCAGCCTTTCTCCATCAAACCGGCTGATGCCGACCGGGCCCAGTTTTCCGCGCTGATATAGACGTTTTCTCGCTTGTGCCACTCGTTGGCTGTTCGTATCCAGTCCATGCACGACATACCGTTCATTAGCGCGCAACTCCGCGGTTAGTTTTCCATCACCGCACCCTAAATGAACGACCAGCCCGCCCTGGACGCCTGTTGCGTTGAGAATCTGTTTGGCGGTCTGAGATAACACGGGTGTCGTTGTGCATACAATCCATGCAAGCATCCAAGATACCCTACAATGCGCGATCCGGAGTCTCATATGTTTACCTTTCTGACAAGATCCATGATAATGTGTAAAGTCATTGTAATGAATAGAATGCTTCGGGGCAAACAAATCACTTTTTCACACTCGTGAACCATACCTCCCGCGACACCCGGATTAATGCTTGATTACACATCGTAAAACTTGCGTTGAGAGTCTCACTCTGGTAATATG
>CAYZAT010000147.1:0-10570 GCA_964476475.1 uncultured Pirellulales bacterium | reverse complement strand
GGATCCAGGATCACATGTTTGACAGATCTTCGCTGGTGCGTGTAGGTAATGTGCACTCTACCGTCGGAGGCCTGGATCACGGCCGGGTAAGAGTACTCGCCCTTCGAACGCTCCAGGGTAAGTGTAGGCTTCCAGTTTTGACCGTCCGTGGAAATGGCCACGTTTAGCATGTTGCGTCCGGAGGGAAAAGGGCCTCTTCGAATTGTGTGGTTATAAACCAGTAGTTGTCGGCCGTCTCTGAGCGTCACGGCGTCGGTCCCCGCGTTAGGATTGGGAAGCTCGGTCGCGGTCATCTTGCTCCAGGTCTTGCCCCCGTCGCTCGACCAGCTCTGGGCGACGACGCTCTGTTGGCTGCGGCAAAGGATTTGCATGTTACCGTCGGGGTAGGTCAGTATGCTCGGTTGAATGGTGCCGAACTTCTCTCCGTCGTTGACCGGCCCGATGACCTGCCATGTTTTGCCCAGGTTTCGTGTCAACTCGAAGTGGGTGCGCCAACGCTGGTGCTCGGTGCTGGACGGACAAAGAATCGAGCCGTCCGGAAGTTGAATCGGCTTGTTTTTCACAGGGCCGATGAGATTATTGTTACTGCCGAGTTTCTCATCCTCACCGAGTTTGTGCGTCTTCGACCAGGTTGTGCCATTATCTTCGGACGTTATCAGCATACCCCACCATTCTCTTGGATTGGGGCCGACTTTGTAGAAAAGCATCAGGGGGCCGTCCTTAGGTTGAAAGAGGACCGGATTCCAACAGGGATAGTCCCGATCTTCGCCTTCCGCTCCATTTGCGACTTCGACCGATTCCAGCCACTTCGTGCCGTCGTGCCGCGCAACGCGAATACCGACATCCGGATTCCTTTCATGTTTACCGGCAAACCAGGCGGCGACAAGTTGTCCGGATTGGGTCTCAACGATCGTTGAGGCATGGCATTCCGGCGTCGGCCTGTTATCGAGTGAGTAGATCAATTCCCCATGAATATAGCCGCTCACTCCCGGCCTGGCCAACGCGGGGATATCCGTTTCTCCTTTCTGTTGTCCGGCTATCGTACAACCGGTCAAGGTCACGCTGAGGATTAAAGTGATCGATCTTTGGCTGATTCTCATGGTCTGTCTCCTTCCGTAGGTTCTGGGAACCGTGCATGAACCCTCTTGAGCGTTTGTTGTAACGTCTCATTGAGTAATTTAGCTATCTGTAACTTCGATTGACTAAGATCGTTCTGCTCGCCCGGATCTTTTTCCAGGTCGTACAGTTCAATGTGTTTGTCCTCATAAAAGTACAAGAGTTTGTAATGACCCCGCCGGATAGCCGAATGAGGTCGTGTCTGGCTGACGGCGAAATCGTCTATGCCGATGTCCTTCAGAGCTTTTGCGAATCCTTTTTCCGGATGGTAGTAAGGAAAATGCCAATATAAGTCACGATTTAATCTCTTCGTGGGATTGCGCAGAAGCGGAACCAGGCTAATTCCATCAATTCCTTCCGTGGGGATAGTCTTTCCGGCGATTTCTGCGAACGTGGGCAGAAGATCATATCCGATGACGGGTGTGTCGCAGATCGAGCCTTTCCGAATCACACCCGGCCACCGGGCGAGGAAAGGTTCGCGGATACCCCCTTCGTACAGGTTCCATTTCGAGCCGCGTAAGGGTTTGTTGGATGTAAATTCAGGGTGTCCTCCATTATCCGATGTGAAAACCACTAAAGTATTATCGCGAAGTCCCGTCTCGTCGAGGGCCGAAAGAAGCCTTCCGATGTAATCGTCCAGCATCTCGACAAATGCACCATAGGCAACGCGTCTGCTCCGATTGGGAGATTCTGCCGGTACTTTCGATTGATATTTATCACTAAGCCATTGACAGGATGGTTTAACGGGCGTGTGCACATAGAAATGCGAGAGCATGAGGAAAAATGGCTTTTCATGCTTTCTTTTCAGGAAATTGACGGCCCGTTCCGTCAGCGAATCACGAGGGATTTTGCCTTTCTCTTTCACGACGGGTATTTTGCCCTTTTCATAACCATAGGGATGGCTTCCAAAATCTTCTTCGGCATGTTGAAATCCCTGTTGCCTCGGGCCATGCGTCGGGCTCCAGCCAAGATAGCCCTTATGGTGCTTATTGAGGTGCCACTTTCCAAAGAAGGCCGTGCTGTAACCGGCTTCGTTGAGATACTCCGGTATTGTTTGTTCTTCAAGCGGAAGGTCTAACGTAAACGGGGGCGTTCTGAGGGGGGCCTGAGGGCTGGTTTTCTGGCGTCCCGGTTCGGGCTTTGTTACAAACTCGAAATTGAGCCTTGCGGGAGAGCGGCCGGTAAGGATCGACGCCCGGCTGGCCGAGCAGATCGGGGCCGGGGCGTAGGCGTTCGTGAACGTCATGCCTTCACGGGCAAGCGTATCCAGATGAGGCGTTTCGTGCCAGGGATGACCGTAACAGCCCAGGTCACTATAGCCGAGATCATCGACGAGTATGAAGACGATGTTTGGTTTTCTCGAACGACGATTATTTGAAAATGCCGTCGTTAAAGGACGAGTTGCTAAAGCTGCCGTGCCAAAGCTGAGCATCTTTAAAAAAGATCGTCTTGCCAATAGAGTTTCATGTGTTCTTTGCAACGTCCTTCTCCCATTTTTTGTAGGCGATCAGTAACTGCTCAACGAGTTCGGGGTTTTCTTTGGCAAGATTGTTTTGCTCGGCGATATCATCGTCAAGATTGAACAACATCAATGTGCCTTCTTCGCTGTGCACGAGTTTCCAGGGACCTCGGCGCACCGCCCAATCTTCACCCTTACGCCAGAACAAATACCGTTTCGGTATGGCTTGCCCTTTGAAGAGAAGCGGTACAAGTGTGTTTCCATCCATCTGGCATCCGGGCGTTTTATTTCCCGCCAATTCAATATACGTCGGCATCAGGTCCATAGTCATTGTAGTCTGATGCGTGAGGGTTCCCGCTTCGATTCGGCCGGGCCAGCGGGCTATCGCCGGGACGCGATGGCCTCCTTCGAAAACGTCGCCTTTTTGTCCGCGCAGGGGACCATTGCTTGAGATTTCACCTTTGAAGCGATCGGCGTAATCCAAATAGCCGCCGTTGTCGGAGGTGAAAAAAACGAAGGTATTGTTATCGAGGCCAAGTCTTTTCAAAGCAGCCATGATCTCGCCGACGCTTTTGTCCACCGCCTCGATCATTTTACGCACGACCGGCTTCACCTGACCCTGCTTATGTGGTCCGAGCTTCGAGAGGTTCCAGTAGTCCTGGCCTTTCACCCTGTGGCCTTGCTCGTCGGGGCCTTGCCACGGAAAATGGATCGCTAAGTGAGCCACGTACAAAAAGAAAGGCTTGTTTCGGTTTCTCTCAATAAAGTCGATACTATGCTTCGTGATCAAATCCACACTATAGCCATTTTCCATCTCGATTCTGTTGTCGTGCCACCAATCCTCAGCCCCGGAGCGGCTGATGTGCGAATGGTGATCGCCGTCGCCGGTCAGCAAGCCTCGAAACTCATCGAAACCGTGTTGCGTCGGCAGATAAGGCGGTTTGTAGCCCAGGTGCCATTTGCCGAACATGCCGGTTGCATACTCCGCCATTTTTAATGCTTCGGGGATCGTCACCTCATCGAGCGGTAAACCCATATTCGCATGTGCCTTAGCGGAGAGGGCCCCCTCGAAGGCGCGTCCGAAACGATGTTGGTATTGTCCGGTTAACAGGGAGGCACGTGTCGGCGAACACATCGGCCCGTTGGAATGAAAGTCTGTGAACGTCATCCCTTCCGCGGCCATCGCATCCAGGTGGGGCGTTTCGTTGCTCTTGTGGCCATAACAACCAATATCCCCATAACCCAGGTCGTCGGCCACGATGAGTACGAAGTTCGGCTTTCGTTCACTTTGTGGTGTACGGGCGAGGCATTGGGGACAGGCAAGACCCAACGCGCCCAAGCCGAGAGTTTTTAGAAAGTTTCGTCTATTCATATGGCTCGTATTGTAACAAGGATATCTTTTGGACGATACGAGAAATTTCTTGCGTTAAGGACTCTCGTGACAATAATCATTGAAGAATCCCTCGAATAAAGAATACATTCTGATGGAGGTACCAATGTTGGGTCGGATCAAAAGAATATGTCTATTGAGTTTTGTGATGGTCTTTTTCTTGACGGTGGGAGTCTTCGGTGAAGACGAAGACAACCTGCCGGTGATCGATATTTCAACCCAAACCCACCGGCACGTTATCGTTGCGCCGGGGACCGAGGACGTCTATCAGGGCCATCCGACAACGCTTCTGATGCCCGACGACAAGACAATGTTCGCCGTATGGTGTGTCGGTCACGGCGGACCGGCCGGGCCCATGGCGCGCAGCGATGATGGGGGACGCACATGGACACGGTTGGACGATCGTTTGCCGGAAGGCTTCAAGAAACACGTTAACTGCCCGAGCATTTATCGCATGCTTGATCGAGCGGGAAAGGAACGCTTGTGGGTGTTTTCCGCATGGCCCGACATGCCTCGAATCGTCAGTGAGGACGGAGGCGAAACCTGGCGCGAAATGGAACCGCTCGGATTGCGCTGCGTGATGACGTTCAGCAGTGCCATTCGATGTAAGGACGGCGATTATCTCGGTTTCTACCATCGACGCTATGGAAAAACACTGCAGGTGTTCCAAACGAAGACGAAAGACGGGGGGCTGACGTGGTTGGAGCCTGAATTGATTGCGGACGTGGAAGGCAAGCAGCCTTGCGAACCTTTCGTATTCCGGTCGCCGGATGGAAACGAGTTTTGCTGCTTGATGCGTGAGAACGTACACAAGGGCCGAAGCTTGGTGATGTTCAGCCGGGACGAGGGCAAAACGTGGAGCAAGCCCATCGATACCCCCTGGGGATTGACCGGCGACCGGCATTATGGCGTCTATACGAAAGACGGTCGATGGGTGATTGCGTTTCGAGACAGGGCGCAAAACAGTTCCACGTCCGGGCATTTCGTGGCCTGGGTGGGCACATACGAGGATATTAAGCATGGCCGGCCGGGGCAATATCGAATCAAGCTTCTCCACAGTTATGCCGGGGCCGACTGTGGTTATCCGGGGATGGAAATCCTTCCCGATGGCACGATCATCGCCACGACCTATATCAAATACCGACCGGGTAAAGAGAAACATTCGGTGGTCAGCACCCGGTTTAAGATCGAAGATATTGACGCAATAGCAGCAGGTAAGCAGGCCAGGGGGCCCTTTTTCGAGATGCAAGACCTTTTTGAGTCCGTGCGTATCCCGAATATCACCGTGGCAACCGATGGAACGGTTCTCGCCTTCGCCAGGTCCGGCAGGGTACTCCGTCGTAGCAGGGATGGCGGAAAGAGTTGGACGCCCGTTCAGGAAGTCGCTCCCGATGTGTCCGGCAGTGCGATTGTCGATGAGACGAACGGGGATGTGATGGTCGTCAATCCCAAGGGGGGCTGTCTCTGGCGAAGCCGGGATAATGGGAAGACCTGGGAAAAGGAAACGATCACCGTCAAACCCAATGCCGTCGGTCAGGGCAGTCCGGACGGCGTTCCCACGCAAACGACCTGTTCGGAATCGGGGATTACGCTACTCTATGGCAAGCATAAAGGGCGACTGCTCATGCCCGTCCGCATTCAGCCGCCGGACGGGAGTAACGACCAGGAATGGTGGCCGTACAATTACAACACGGCTATCTACAGCGACGATGGCGGAAAGACCTGGCAGACGAGCGGACCCGTGCAAAGTGGAACCGGAGAGGGCACTCTGGCCGAGCTCTCCGATGGCCACGTCTATTATAATTCCCGTTGCCATATGGCGATAGATCATCGCCGGCGTATATCGCGCAGTTACGATGGCGGGCACATGTGGACGGATTGGGAAGTTTCCGAGGATCTCTTTGAGGTCGGGGAACCCTTCTACTTCAAATACGGCACCAAGCCCAGTTATGGGTGCAACGCGGGATTAGTGCGCATGCCTCTGGAGGCGACGGGTGGCAGAGACGTATTGCTATTCAGCACGCCGGACAATCCCGGCTCTACGCGGGTGCGTATGACCGTATGGGCGAGTTTTGACGGCGGTCGGAGTTGGCCCGTCAAGCGGTTCATCTATGAAGGCCCCAGTGCTTATTCCTCATTGGCCGCCGGGCGCGACGGGACGATCTATCTTCTTTTCGAACGAGGCGAGAAGAAGCTTTACGAGCGTCTGGCCTTAGCCCGTTTCAATCTCGACTGGTTGACACAACAGAAGAGTTGGCGGAAGTTCTTCAAAGATTAACTCAGTCTTATCGCCAATATTTCCGCTGCACCGCCTCTGCGGCTTGCACGTGCTCTTCGTGCGTTTTAAGCTCGAATTCGCTCATAACGTCCGCGATACGCACTTCGGCAGACCGGCTCTCGATAATCGTCCATTCTTCTTCGTGGAAGGTCCTAATCCGTACTTTGCGCCCGTACTTGCTCCGGATGTCCTTAAACTTGCGGCAATAGGGCCATGTGTGCAGAAACGCCTTCTCCAGGTTAACAGAACCGCACGCCCAATAAGCAAAATGTCCCGTCCAATCGACCTCTTCCCCGGTTACGTCGCAAATCTTGGTGGTTCCTTTCCGTGTGCTGGAGACGACGCAATACTTGTTCTGCCACGCCTTGGTATTGACCATCGAACCTCCGCCAAAGGCCGAGGGCCAGAAGACCAGCTCCGCGCCCGCTTTTCTCAGGTTATGCCAGCCGTCGAGCCACTCGATATCAAAGCATATCTGGGCCCCGACCAGGCCGAAATCGGTTTCGAATACCGGCGGTTCCAGAGGCCCCGGCATAATTCCGTTTTCGATTTCTCCAATCGTCGGATGAATCTTGCGATACTCCCCGAGCAGCTTGCCCTCTCGATCGATAAAAACCGCTGAATTGTAACAACGGCCGTTTTCTTTCGTGTAGATGGGGCAGACGACGTAGCAACGGTGCTCTTTCGCGAAGTCGGCGAAAGGTTTGGAAATCGCGCCGATGGGAACTTCCGCGACATCCTCCAAAGGAGGCCTGTTTGTGGCAAGATTCGCGAATGGAAAGACTTCCGGCAGACACACAATATCAGGCTCATAGGCGACGACTTCTTCCATGCGCCAGAGCATCTTTTTCATCATCTCTTCATAATTCTTGGCCTCTAACCTGTTCTGGGACAAACTGGCGATCCACACTTCTCTCGGCAGCCGGTCGTTTCTGGCGACCGGATTCACCCGCTTCGCTTGGGCCGTCGTCCGGCCGGAGCCGGATAGAATACTCACTCCCAGTGCCAGAGAGGTGTTTTTCAGGAAGCCGCGACGTGTTGCCATTGTGCCTGTACCCGCCATTGTGATGGTCTCCAATCAGAATCCGTTTGTGTGTATGCCGGAGCAATGTTGAGGCAGATATTATAGTAAAATGGAGCGGGCCGAAACCCTTTTTAGCTCTTTTTCGGCAGGGAGAAAGATCTTGAGGTTCGGTTTGTGATCGTCCTACGGAGAATGCGAAGGGCTTTCATATCTTCCGTGGCTATCAGTTTGAGGGCTGCTCTGAAGTTCGTCGCGGTTTTCTTTTTCAGCATTTCCGTCCCCTTTAATCCGTGCCCTTTGGGCTTTCATCCTAAAAATATAGACGGATTTGTGAGTTTTTTATTACATTTATTAGGAAAATTTCCGAAAAAACCCAAAAAGAGGACCTGACGAAAAGGCTTTGCAGGGGACCTTCATTCCTATTTTAACCGGTTGAGGGGTCTCGTATGTTAGGATAGATGGGATTCGATGGGTTTTTATTATGCAAGGGATATAGAAAACGAGTACACTGATGAGCCGATCTGTTTAGGATTTGAAATGTCAAATAACCGGAACTATTGATGAAATCGACTTTATTAGTATTGGCGGCGGGTTTAGGCACGCGTTACGGCGGGCTCAAACAAATTGACGACGTCGGTCCGCACGGCCAGACGCTCATAGACTATTCTGTGTATGATGCCATGCGGGTCGGATTTGACCGAATCGTTTTCGTGATTCGGCACTACTTCGAGGAGGAGTTTCGAGAGAAGGTCAGCAGCAAATTCGACCGTGTTGTGGACACGGCGTATGCGTATCAGGAAATGGACGCTTGTCTGGGTGGTTTTTCACCCGTAGAGGGCCGCCGGAAGCCGTGGGGGACCGGCCACGCGATCCTGGTCAGCAAGGACGTGATTGCCGAGCCGTTTGCCGTGATGAACGCCGACGATTATTATGGAATCAACGCTTTAAAGACGATCCTCGAATTCATTACCGCTGGCCACCCTTCATCTGACGATCATGCGATGGTTGGTTACATCCTTAGAAAGACTCTGAGCGAGTACGGAGCTGTATCCAGAGGTGTCTGTGACTGTGACGGAGATACGCTCCTCAAGACCATTGTGGAGCGAAAGGAAATCCGCAAAGCAGAAGAAGGCGCTCGCTATATCGACGAGGACGGCTCGACTCACGACTTGGCCGGGGATGAAATCGTTTCGATGAACCTTTGGGGATTCCAACCGTCTATTTTCGATCATCTCCAGGCACAATTCGGACAATTCCTGCGAGACCCAAACGCCTCGTCTAATGCAGAACTGCTTATCCCGTCTGTCGTGGACGACCTCATCAAAAGCCGAAAAGCGACTGTGAAGGTGTTGAAGACCGACGACTCCTGGTTTGGCGTCACATATCGCCAGGACAAAGAAATAGCTTCTCAGTGCATACGAAAATTAACCGATGAGGGCTTGTACCCTGAAAAACTCTGGAGGTCCTGATGCACGACGAATTGCAGGCAGTCGGCAAGCATTTCGATCTTGGGGGAACACTCATAAAGACAGCGCCTCTGGCGCAGGGGCATATCAACGACACATACATCCTGACCAGCCAAGCCAAAGGCCGCATGGTTCGCCACGTTTTACAGCGAATCAACCACGAGGTCTTCAAAAATCCCCCGGCCATGATGGACAATATCGTTCGCATCACCGAGCATATTCGCAAGAAAATGCAGAAAACGCAGCCGGAACTGGCCTCACGACAGTTGACGGTGATCTGTGCGGATAATGGCGACGGTTACTGGGCGGACCCGGAAGGAAATTACTGGAGGACCTATGATTTCATAGAACAGGCCGTGAGCTACGACACGATGGACTCGCCCGAGCTGGCCGGCGAGGCGGCGAGGATGTTCGGCTGGTTTCAGCGAATGCTGGATGACCTCCCGGGCCCTGTCTTGCATGAGTCGATCCCGGATTTTCATAATACGCCCTTGCGTTTCAAGCAATTTCAGGAGGTACTCGATGAAGATCCGTGCAACCGCGCCAAAGACGCCAGGCGGGAAATTGACTTTTTGCTTGAGAACGCCGATATCTGCAATGTCTTAATGGACTTAGTCGAAAAAGGCGATTTACCTTATCGCATCGCCCATAACGATTCGAAGATCAACAACGTCATGTTCGATGAAGCGACGCATCAAGGCGTCTGTGTGATCGACCTGGATACCGTCATGCCGTGCCTGTCCGGCTACGACTTCGGCGACTTGGTCCGAACCGCCGCCAGTTCCGCCGAGGAGGATGAGCCGGATGTATCGAAGGTCAACCTGAATATCCCCATGTTCACGGCCCTGGCCCAGGGCTTTGCAAAGGAGACGAGCCAATTTCTGGCACCGATTGAGAAAGAGTACCTAACCTTTTCGGCTAAATTGATTACCTTCGAGCAGTTCATAAGGTTCCTGACGGATCATCTCAGAGGAGACGTCTATTACAAGATTCATCGCGAAGGCCATAACCTCGATCGCAGCCGGACCCAAATGAAACTCGTCCAGTCGATCATCAAACAAGAAGCCGCGATGAACGAAATCACCCAAAACGCCTTCCAGGAAGCGGAAAACACGAAAATCTAAACTGGCCATACTGTTAATGGCATGAGTGAAAATGCCTCATTTTCTTCCTTGTCATGTCGGGCGCAGTCGAGACATCTGGCTTATGTGCGAGACTTGTGTACGTTCGGAACCAGATTTCTCCGCTTTGGTCGAAATGACACAGGTGCACTTGTCATATCGAATTCGCCTTCCGCCACGTCCATCATCTCTTTTGTCGAAGAGTTCTCATCGTCCAAAATATCCCCGCTTCAAACTCACCCAAAAGGCGTAGATTGGCTTTGTTTTTCAAATTTACCGCTGAGATCGCGGGGACCGCGGAGAGGGTTATATTTCTTTTTACTCTGCGCCCTCGGCGTGCTCGGCGGTGAAACAGAAATTGGGTTTGTTTTTCCAGAATGAACCGCTGATGAACGCAGACGCCGCCCGAGCCCAGCCGAAGGATTAATGCGGTTTCCTTGTATTTTTGGGTAGAGATTGACACGATTTTGTGAAAATTTGTAAATTTTTGTGCATTTTTGAAAAGTTTTAGGTCATTTTTAGCCTCTAAGACACAAAGGCACGAAGTGTTCCTTCGACATTGGATATTCGTTATTCACTGGATTGATTCCCCTCCTTCTGTCCCCTGTGTACTGTGTACTGTGTACTGTGTACTGTATTCTGTATTCTGTATTCTGTATTCTAATAGATATGGTTTTTCCCGTCGCGGAGCCGATGGGAAAAACCAGATTGGACTG
>CAYZAT010000146.1:0-10572 GCA_964476475.1 uncultured Pirellulales bacterium | reverse complement strand
ATTCCTGGATCTGTGCATCCGCTTTCGACTGGTGACGGTAACGATAAGCTTAGCCGTGCTCATCTTCATATTGGGCTACGTTTTCAGCGGCCGCATCGGTATCATCCTGATGCCGAGGGTCGAGTCCGATGTCTCCTTCGTGACAGCCACGTTACCGTACGGCTCGCCCACATCCAAGGTGGACAAGGTCTGTCGGCAGTTGGTTGAGGCGGCCGAGCAGACGGCCGAAGCCAATGGCGGCGAGAAACTGGCCAATGGTATCCTCGCACTGATCGATGAGAACGTCATCGAAGTCGGGATTTATCTGACCGATGCCGATGTTCGCCCGATCAGCACCACGGAGGTGACGCAGTTGTGGCGGCAGCGGGTCGGCGCGATTCCGGGATTGGAGAGCCTTCGATTCGAAGCCGATCGCGGGGGGCCCGGCGGCGGCGCCGCTCTGACGGTTGAATTGAGTCATCGGAATATTGACGTGCTGGATCGGGCGAGTGAGGCTTTAGCCGTTATGTTGGCCGACTTTGCGAACGTGAAAGACATCGACGATGGGTATACGCCCGGTAAACGCCAACTGGATTACAGTCTGACAGACGAAGGGCATAGCTTAGGATTGACTCAACAGACGCTGGCCCGGCAACTGAGGAATGCCTTTTACGGCGCCGAAGCCGTTCGCCAACAGCGGGGGCGCAATGAGATCCGTGTCAAGGTCCGACTGCCTCGCGAGCAGCGCGTTCGCCAATATGACCTGGAGGAACTTTTGATCCGAACACCCATGGGGACCGATGTGCCGCTGGCTCAAATCGCTCGCGTGGAAAGGGGACGCGCCTATACCACGATCAATCGACGCAACGGCCGGCGGACCGTTACCGTTACGGCGAACGTCGAGCCGATGTCGCAGACCAGCCAGGTTCAGGCCACGCTCGAATCGGACGTGCTGCCGGAACTCACGGAGCGTTTCCCGGGACTGGCCTATGGCTGGGAGGGACGCCAGCAGGATATGCAGGAGAGTACGTCGAGTTTGTTCAATGGTTTGATTCTTGCCCTGTTTGCCATTTATGCGCTGCTGGCCGTACCGTTCCGAAGCTATTACCAGCCGATTGTTGTGATGATTGCGATTCCATTTGGAATCGTCGGCGCCGTACTGGGCCACATTATCATGGGGTATGCCCTGAGCCTGATGAGTATGATGGGGATCGTCGCCCTCTGCGGCGTCGTCGTCAATGACTCGCTCGTTCTCATCGATTACGCCAACCGGCGGCGGCACGACGGGGCCTCTGCGATGGAGGCGATCCATCAGGCCGGGGGGCGGCGTTTTCGACCGATCCTCATGACCACGCTGACGACTTTTGGCGGGCTGGCCCCGATGATCTTCGAGACGTCCCGCCAGGCGCGGTTCATGATTCCGATGGCGATTTCCCTGGGATTCGGCATTTTGTTCGCGACGACCATTACGTTAGTGATCGTTCCGTGTCTCTATCTGATGGCCGAAGATGTTCTCGGTTTCTTCCGGCGTTTGTTTCCCGAACCGCAGGATGTGACTCTGACGCCCGGTGCGGAAGTGGGTTAGGATAATCGCTCCGCTAAATCGCTTTCCAGCGTGGATAGAATTGTTGCAAGACAGCGTCCGAGCGCTTCGACCAGACCTTCCGGATCTTCCGATTCGATGTCTATCGAAGATATGTATGTCTTGCCAAAAATGGGAAGGGGGTCTTGCCCGGTTTCTGTTTCCAGGAGGAATAGTCGCATCTCAACGGTTGCCTTGGGTGATGAGGGTTCTCTGAAATCCCCGTAAAGCGCCGTGATGTTCCCTTCAATGATATGCGTCGGATCAATCTGGCTTCCGGGATCCAACACTCTCTTAAAAAGACGGGACATAGAGAGCCAGTTGCGTATGGTATCGGTGACCATTGCGGAAGGCGAGGCCAGAAACTCGTTGTAAAAGTCCGACTCATATTTAGAATCGCCGACTCGATAAACCAGCCCGCTTCCGCTGAACGCCGAGTCGATCGTCAGGCGGGGCACGTCCAGAGTAAAATCCGTTTGCGTCCTCGACGATTCAGTTGACCGGGCGGCGTCAAAAACATAGTACTTCTTGCTATATGTTTCCGTGCTGCCGCACCCGGAGAGCACCGTCAGCCACACGAGCAGGGTTAGGTGGAAATACGTATGCAATCTTGGGATCATTTCAACGTCTCCGATGGGGGTGGGGGTTTGCTGAATAACAGGTCCGATGGATGCTGTTTGAGGTTCTCGGTCAACCTTTTGAGATTATCCGAAATCTCTTTGAAATTGGCCAGCATCACCTCGATTTGCGGCTTTTCCGTGGAGATGAGCTTATCGATTCTATAGAGCGTTTTATTGAGTCGGGCAATCATCTCAGGCAGATTGCTCGGTCCGGAAATCGGTTCCGGACTGGCCAGCAGTTTCTGCAGGTTGGCATTCGTCTGACGGACCTCGACAATCAAGTTCTGAATCTCCCGGCTCAGGGCGGGAACGTTGGCATCTGCGACGGCTCGATCTACAGAGGTGAGGGTCTGTTGAGCCGAAAGGCTGAGCTTCTCGGTATCGAGTTTTTCTATTTGTTTGCGGGCCTCGGCCAATAATTCTCTGGCCTCTTTGCTGATATCTCCGACCTGGGCATTGGCAATCGCCGTATCCAGGGAGGCCAGAACATTCTCAACGGCGACCACGAGCTTATCGACATCGATTTCCTGCAATCGATAAAGCACCTTGTCCACGGAATCTTTCAACGTCATCAGTTCGCTGGGGGCCGACGGGATATAGAGATGTTCCGGCTGCCAGCCGATATCGAGCGTCTGGAACCGGTCCGGATCGAGAAAGTCCGCTTGCAAGTAGGCCTGTCCCGTCAGTATGTTGGAGGTCAGCCGGATACGCAATCCGCGAGACACCATGTTCTCCAAATAGCTCACCCTCTGTTCATAGGATACGCCGGGCAGGTTCTCCCGGGGCACGGAACACAGGACAATGACGTAGCGTTCGTATTTCGATATCCCCGCCGGCGGTCCAAGGACGTCGTACTCGTCGCCGATGAACGATATTTCTTCGACGACACCGATTCTCACGCCTCGGAATTCCACGTGAGAGCCCTCGCTCAAGCCGCTGATGGACTCATCGAAATAGGTCTCAAAATACGCCTTGTCCTGTTGGAAGAGCCCGGCCCCCAGGACGACCACGGCCGTCAAAATCAAAACACTTCCCGCGATGACAAACAAGCCGATCTTAAAGTAGTTCGGTTTTATACCCATCTGATTTCCCCATCCAATGTCCTTTGGCGTTCATGATTCCGGAGTTTCTGCATCCGCCTGCCGGTTGAAAAACTGACGCACCCACGGATTATCGCTCTTGTCACGGAGCTCGTCGGGTTTACCTGTGGCGATAATGGTTTTTGCATTTTTATCCAACATGACGACCCGGTCGGCCACGGTGAAAATACTCGGTAACTCGTGTGTCACAATGACAAAGGTCATCGTAAGATTCTCCGAAAGCTTAAGGATCAGCTCGTCCACCTGCGCCGAGGTAATCGGGTCCAGTCCCGCGGAAGGTTCATCGAGGAATAATATCTTGGGATCGAGCGCCATCGCTCGAGCAATCGCCGCTCTTTTCTTCATCCCGCCGCTGAGTTCGGAGGGCATTTTGTGAGCGGCATCCGCCAGGCCGACGATATTCAATTTCATCAGGGCGATCATTTCCATCGCGTCGCGTGACAGATCGGTAAATTCTTCGAGCACAAGACAGATATTGTCCAACAAATTCATCGAACCGAATAAAGCTCCCTGTTGGTACATCACGCCGATTCGACGTAGAATCTCAAGCCGCTCGGAGCCTTCAGCGGCGACAATATCCATGCCATCGATGAAAATGTGGCCTTTCGCCGGCTCATGGAGGCTAATCATGTGTTTAAGCAGGGTGCTCTTGCCGCATCCCGATCCGCCCAGAATAACGAAAATCTCGCCCGGCTTGACCTCGAAGTTGACGTCTTCGAGAATCACGTTATCCCCGTAGGCGACGGTCAGATCATCGACTCGAATGATGGGTTCCGTATCCACGTCCATTTTGCTCTAAATACCCAAAAGGAAAAAGACCACGGCGAAAACACCATCGGCGATAACGATCGCGATGATTCCACTCACGACGGCGCGCGTTGCCGAATCGCCCACAGCGCTGGCGCCCGTTCCGGTTTGGAGGCCGCGAAGGCACCCGATTCCCGCAATCAACGTCCCAAAGACCAATGTTTTCACGAGGCCGCCAAACAGATCGCCCAGAAAAGCCGCCTCTCGAATCTGGTTCAGAACCGCCGCCGGGGCAAAACCGACGGAGATCATCACCAGCCCGCACCCAATCAGGCCGAAAAAGTTGTTGAACATGGTCAGAAGCGGCATGACCAACACGGCGGCAATCACCCGCGGCACGACCAGGAACCGGACCGGATCGAGTCCCATCGTGGTCAGTGCGTCGATTTCTTCGTTGATTTTCATCGTTCCCAACTCCGCCGCGAAGGCGGATCCGCTCCGGCTGGCCAGAATAAACGCCGTCAGCAGAGGGCCGAGCTCCCGGAACAGGGAAATCGTGACGAGGTCCGCGACGAATATCTCGGCGCCGAATTTGCGCATGGCAACGGTGGATTGAAACGCCAGGATCAATCCGATCAGAAAACCCAGCAATGCCGTAATCCCGATGGCGTTGGCCCCGGACTTCTCGGCGATCACCAGGGTGTCCCTCCACCGTAAATGTCCGGGATGAGTCAGTGCACGCACCAGCTTCACGGACAGTTCGCCGATGAAACTGACCTGCAACCTGACATCCTGCAACAAGCGGAACGTCAGTTGGCCAACATTTTCGATAGAAGAAGCCAATGAGGCATCTTCTTGTTCGGATTTGTCTGTCCGGCCCGGATCGAAGAGCACCATGAGTTGTTCGAACTGGGGGCGCAAACCCTTGATTTGAATCTGCCCGCCGCTTTCCTCTTGGCTATGTTTGAGTTGTAACAGGAGGGCCACCCCGGCTCCGTCGCAATACTCCACGCCGCCGGCTTCGACGATGAGCACCTTCGGCCTGGTTTCGGTCACCTTCCGAACGGCTTCTGACCACAGGCGACCGGTCGTCTCTGCATCCAACCTCCCCGTGACGACAAGCGTGAGTTGGTCCTCGTGGAGTTTCTGGTAATCGATGGAAGCCATGCTCCCGTTTCCTGTGGACTCATTCATGAGACCAGGTGACCGTTTTGATCCGTTCAATCACTCCGCGTCTAATGCACCGGCGATGCCGCGGCGGTACCCGTAAAGATAACCCCGAAGACCCGAATCGGGATCCTGACGTTTTGCATCCAGAGGTAATTTGTCCTCTGTAACGAGCTGATATCCTCTTTTCTCCATACAATGCTCTAAGAACTTCTGTTTATAGTTTCCCCAGCCCGGCGATTCTGAAGCGAGACGCTTCTTTAATTCGAACAAGCAATCCGCCCGGTCCCATGCACACTGATTGAAGGTCTTATCCTCATGATAGTAATACTTCGCGCAACCCGTCAAAAGACACATCAAACACAGCGGCAATAGAACCACAAACTTCTTCATATCCAGTCCCCTTCAATATGGCTTTCGCTTCATTTTAGCGGAGTTGTTTAGAATTCCCCATATTACCAAACAAGCTTACCGTGTTGACCAAGAAAACGACCTATACGCCCGGCAGGATTCGAACCTGCGGCCTTTGGTTTAGGAAACCAACGCTCTATCCTACTGAGCTACGGGCGCCAAACGCATTAAGTGCCCGAAATATAGCAGCTTTTGATGATATAGGCAAGCAGAGAAAAGGAAAAGCAAAAAACGACCGAACGGTGAAATCATCGGCGAAGCGCCGCTTGAGATTGAGTGGGAGGGGTATTCGGCCGCCCCCGACCTACGCGTGATGATTTTGGACGTGTTGTTTGGTTTGATTCTTCATTTTCCGCTCCTGTCTTCCTTGCTGAGACTTCTATGGGCGTCTTGTCCCTCTGTAGAGGTCGTATTTCAATAGGCGGCACTCGATATTTCCGTTGTAGAAGACGATCCGGCGAGACGCTTTCAATCCGATTTTCACGGAGAGCTCTTTGTTGCCCATCAGGATATAAGCCGTGTAGCCGGAGCATTTTTGTTTGAGGAAATCGCCGATCCGTTTGTATTCTTTTTCGAGCGGTCCGCATTCCCCCAATCGAAGCCCGTATTCGGGATTTATCATGACAATACCGTCGCCTTCCGGGATGTCCGTTTCGGCGAAATCGCACACGTCAAATTCGATCCAATGCTCCACGCCGGCCGTCTTTGCATTTTGCTTTGCTGCCTCAATCGCCCGTTCGTTGATATCGGTGGCGAGGATACGTTTAGGCGGCCCGCCTTTTTGAACGTTTTTGCTCGCAGCGTTTCTAATTTGGCGCCAGAGCTCCTCGTCGAAAACTCTCACATGTTTAAAACAATAATTGCTTCGGAGCGTTCCCGCCGGCTTGTTCATGGCGATCATGGCCGCTTCGATGGCCAGCGTCCCGCTGCCGCACATAGGCAAGACGATATTCTGCGAACCGTCATACCCGGCGGCCATCAGCATCCCGGCTGCCAGCGATTCGCGAAGCGGGGCCATATGCGGCATCTTGCGATAATTCCGGTCGGACAGTTTCACACCGGACGTGTTCAGATAAATCCAGGCGCGATGATCTTTCCAGAAGAGATTGACCACGATTTTATTTCTGTCGGAGCCGCTGTCCGGCCGGTAACCGGTCTTGCGGCTGATCCGATCGACGATGGCGTCCTTGACCTTCAGGTTCGGGTACATCGTGTTATTGATCGACCACGTATCGACGTTCGAGACGACGGTAAAATAGCTCGTCGGATCGATGATGTTTTCCCACGGGATATTTCCGACTTGTTTATACAGCGCCTCGGCGCTGCCACACCGGAATTCGCGCAGCAGATAAAGAACGCAATAGGCGGTCCGAAGACAGTAATTCAGCCTCATGCAATCGATAAGCGATCCGCGGACGAGAACGCTTCCGGGATGGCTTTCTATGATCTGAAATCCCAGATCCTCAAGTTCCGCCTGCAGATAATCTTTCAGCCCCGGTCCACAGGTTACTAATATATTCTTTCGTTCTTTGATATTCATCCCGGCTATTTAAAGGCTCGGCCTTACCTTCTGTCAATATCAAAACGGTATCCGAATTCACTGGCCGTGCCGATATTCTTTTATCTATGATTGTTGACAACGAGGGAACAACGCCGTTAGACTCATCGTAATCATAACCAAAAAAGTGATGTTGAAAGGAGTTGCAAATGAACGTGGATCACATAACCAAATTATTAGGCAAAGACAGCGATGATTTGCTTGGTTTTAATGCGCCCAAGATAAACAAGGACCAGCTTCATATCCCCGGTCCCGATTGGATCGAGCGTATTTTCGTCCCCTCGGACCGGCCGAATCCCGTGCTTCGGAATATGCAGCTTTTATTCAATACGGGCCGGCTGGCCGGGACGGGCTATCTTTCGATTCTGCCCGTGGACCAGGGGATCGAGCATTCGGCCGGGGCGTCTTTTGCGCCGAATCCTATCTATTTCGACAGCGAGAATATCGTGAAGCTGGCCCTCGAAGCGGGCTGTAACGCTGTGGCCTCGACGCTGGGTGTGCTCGGGAGCATTTCGAGGAAGTACGCGCACAGGATCCCCTTCATCGTCAAGCTCAACCACAACGAATTCCTGAGTTATCCGAATACGTACGATCAGATATTGTTTGCCAACGTCGAGCAGGCTTTTGATATGGGGGCCGTGGCGGTTGGGGCGACGATCTATTTCGGCTCCGCTGAGAGCGGCCGGCAGATTCAGGAAATCAGTGAGGTTTTTCAGCGGGCGCACGAGCTGGGGATGGTCACGATTCTCTGGTGCTATCTGCGCAACTCGGCCTTTAAAATCGGGGGCGTGGATTATCATCTCAGTTCCGACATGACGGGGCAGGCCAACCACCTCGGCGCAACGATTCAAGCCGATATCATCAAGCAGAAGGCGCCGGTGACCGACGGCGGTTACAAGGCCCTGAATGAAGAAGGCAGCTTCGGCAAGTTCCACGAGAAGATGTACACGGAGCTTAATTCCGATCACCCGATTGATTTGACGCGGTATCAGGTGGTGAATAACTATATGGGTAGGATCGGTTTGATCAATTCCGGCGGCGCCTCCGGCAAGAACGATCTGGCCCAGGTCGTTAAGACGGCCGTGATCAATAAAAGAGCCGGGGGGATGGGCCTGATCACCGGGCGAAAGGCCTTCCAAAAACCCATGAAAGAAGGCGTCGAACTCTTCCATGCGATCCAGGATGTTTATTTATGCAAGGATGTGACGGTGGCGTGAAAAAAGTTCTGGCCACATCCGCACGGCAGAGGTACAGTGGCTGTACATAGGATCGCCATGAAAAGGCAGGTATTGTGTCTGCGCGCAGAACCTATGAAACCAATTAAAGGGAGGTGTACTATGAGAACCGTGTCTATCGTAATGGGTCTGGCGTTGGTGTGTCTTGTGGGTTGCGAATCCCTTGAATCCGTGTTCGAGAGGGAAAAGGAGATTCCGCTTTCGCAGGTTCCGCAGCCGGCGTTGGCCGCAGCCGAAGGGGCCGTCGAAGGGATCGCCCTCACCGAGGCCGAAATGGAAAAAGAAGACGGTCAGACCGTGTACGTGCTGGAAGGTGAGGCCGGCGGGAAAGAGTACGAGATCGAAGTCACCGCCGAGGGAAAAGTCCTTGAGGTCGAGGAAGAAACCGACGACGACGATGATTGAGCTCGCATGCTCGTGTCATCCCGACCGGGGCGTAGCCGAGCGGAGGGATCTGGCTACGAACGTATCACGCATTTGGTCAGAAGCCGGATGTCTCGACTTCGCTCGACATGACACAAGTCGAGGCGGTATAAAATACTGCATATTCAGTAATAGAGAACGACGCCGCAGGGATTCATGATGGGAAAGATGAGTTACACGCCGATTCAGGATGAGGATGAATGGCCGATCTGTCCTTATTGTAACGAAGAGATCAAGGAGATGAAGTACTTCGAGCAGACGGGGATTGTTCGGCTGAAAGTGGTTCGCGTTTTCGTCTGCCCTCATTGTATGAAGGTTCTGGGTAACGGCATGGTGGGTGCCTGACGATGAGCGTGCAGTTGCATCAGGTTTCCCCCATTGTTCTTCGGACCAACAGCTCCATCATGCGATGAAGCTGGGTATCCTGAGACAGTTGCGGATCATCGTGCACGACCTTAAGGAGTTCACCGACAATGCCGGCCATTGCCGCTGTCTGGCGTTCGGTTAGATCGGTGTGACTGACCACCTTGTGGAGCAAAAGAAGCGAGTCCTTGTAGCGGCCCTCATTGAACGCGGTGTTGGCTTTGAGTATATCCTCCCGCGCCGGCGATCCTTCGAAGCTGGCCGCCAGCTCGTTCGTGGCATCCGCTTGGGGATTCTTACCGCAACCGAGGAGTGAAAGAGCTACTCCCAGGCATATCAACATACAGCTTCTGAGTAAGTTGTACCGCGTTGGAAATTTCGATAGAATCATTATAAGACCGACGTGCTAAAAGGCCGCATCCAAAGTCATCGTCGTGCTCGCCCGGGTCGGCTCATAAGGGACGCTTTTTCCCGTTTGAGCATTGATCAAGCCGTAGTCGCCGCTTTCACGGTCCCAGTATTTCCTGTAGCCGGCGTGTCCGTCGCAAAAGATGAAGTTACCGCCCTTATTATGCACGTTGGCGGTCTGCTCGCGGCGTTCTTTGGTAAACCAGGAGGAGTGGTCTCCCTGGCTGGCGAACATGTGCCATTCCTGATACGTGGTGGGCGCCCGGCCCCACAGCACCTCATCAGTACGAATATTCGGTTCCGGCTGAACCCAAAGATGATTGGACAACGACCATCCCTCCTGCATGGCGAAAATTTTACCGGGACTGGGGATCGCCGCGATCCGCCTTCCCATCACGACGGCGTTGACCAGATACCCGGTCCGGCTGACACGCGAGGGGGCGTAGGCGGGATTCGGATTCGCCTTGAGCCCGGGGCAGGCATAGACCGGCGTCGCCCGGTCCGGCTCCAGGGCGCCCACAAACGGGCGCAAGAGCTTGAGCACGTTGTCGCGGGCGGCCGGGCTGGCGTAGTCGTAAATCGCCTGGGTCTTCGGCGGCGTTTTCTCGTATTCATCCTGATACATGGCCAGCGCCAAACCCACCTGGCGCATATTGCTCATGCAGGAGGCTCTCTTACCGTGGTCTCGGGCGATATTAAGGGCCGGAAGGATGATCCCCATCAAAAGGGCGATGATCGCAATCACAACGAGTAGCTCGATGAGGGTGAAGGCATGATTGTGTTTCATTTTATTGCCTCCTGAAAAAAGCATCTTATGCCGTGTCTTTTTACTGCATCTACAATTACTTTTGGAGGTCCTATTATATACAGAATACAGGAATCCAGTGTTGATTTCAAATTATTTTTATGTTAGTCATTTTCGGATTATGTTGAACCCCTGTCAGAAGAAAAAAAAGGACATAAAACGACAATAATTGTT
>CAYZAT010000145.1:0-10582 GCA_964476475.1 uncultured Pirellulales bacterium | reverse complement strand
GAGCGTATGGAGTTGATGAAAGAGCAGGTGCACGGCCATCTAATCATCGGGTGCAATACAGCCCCCGGCAAATATGTTTTGCCCGTTCTCCTGGCTAAGTTTAATAAGGTCTATCCCGCCGTTCGGTTCACATGCAAGGTGTTGCCCCAGGACCAGGCGTTGATCCAACTGGCAGAAGGAGATATTCATTTTGCCTTCACCAATGTGGGCGAAATGGACCACGGAACAACAGAAATCCTGCTCTATTTACAGGAACCCCTGGTCCTGATCGCTCCGGAGGGACACACCTGGCTGGAACGGGACCAGATCGAGCCTGAAGAATTAAATGAAGGGCGTTTCATTATGCGTGAAGCCGGTTCCGGCACGTTTGAAAACACGAAGCGCGCCTTGGCCGAACTTGGAATTGATATCTCCCGATTGAACGTCTTCGTGGAGATGGGCACGTCGGAAGCGATCGCCCTGGCCGTTCAGCAAGGTTTGGGCGTCGGTTTCATCTCGAACATGATCCTGCAAAGAATTTGTCAGGATAATGTGCATTCCGTGAAGGTGCGAGGATTGGAGATTATTCAGAATATCTACTTTGGGCGGCAGAAAGTACAGCCGGCATCATCCGCTCAGGTGGCATTCTGGAATTTTATCTGCGATTTGGATACCTCGATCTTCAAAACAGACACGCGCGTCACATAGACGGCGTATCGAGCTTACGTTAAGAATCGCTTATTTCGAGTATTCGTTACATAAGCCTTGACACGCATCTGTCAAGTTGCAATAATTATCCGGCTTTATCAAAACTTACTGAGGATGAGAAGAAAGTGTCACACAAAATCGTATCGAAAAAGCAGCTTTCTGAAGATGTTTTCACCGCAGAAATCGAGGCGCCGCTCGTCGCCCGGTCAAGACAGCCGGGCCAGTTCGTGATCATCAGCCTCAATAACGACTACGCCGAGAGAATTCCTCTGACCATCGCCGGGGCCGATCCTCAAAAAGGAACGATCAGCCTGATCTGGCAACGCGTGGGTAAAACGACCGCCGAACTGGCGCAATTGCAGCCGGGCGATGAAATTGCAAACGTTGCCGGGCCACTGGGCAATCCGACCGACATCGAATTATTCGGCACCGTCGTTTGCGTCGGCGGAGGGATCGGTCTGGCTCCGCTTCTGCCCATTGCAGAAGCGCTCAAGGCACGCGGCAACACCCTCATCAGCATTGTCGGGGCCAGAAACAAAGAACTGTTGATCCTCGAAGAAGATTTCACCCGCATCAGCGACGAACTCATCATCACCACCGATGACGGCTCGTATGGGCGAAAGGCCCTGGTTACCGAGCCTCTGAAAGAGATCTGCCTGCGCGATCCTAAACCGAACCAGGCCTTTGCCATCGGTCCGGCGATCATGATGAAGTTCTGCTGCAAGGTCACGAAAGAATTCGATGTGCCGACGCAGGTCTCGCTCAATACGATCATGATCGACGGAACGGGCATGTGCGGGGGCTGCCGGATCGAATATGCCGGCCAGCCCAAGTTCGTCTGCGTGGACGGGCCGGAATTCGACGGGCACAAAGTCAACTTCGATTTGATGATGAAACGGCTGAGCGCGTATCAGGCTATGGAGAAAAAAGAGTACGAACGATTTAAGGACGGAAAGTGTAAAATAGGTTTAGACCAGTGAGCTAACGTCGTTCACTTTAGGCACTTTAGCCACTTCACACTTTAGGCACTCCCATGACCGAGAACGAAAGACAAGAACTTTTGAAAGAGCTTTTAGCGAAACAAGAGGCCGAAGAACTGAAACCCACCGACCGATACGCCATCCCGCCGCAAGCCATGCCGGAACAGGATCCGGTCGTCAGGGCGGGCAACGTCAACGAGGTCGCAACGGGCTACACAGAGGCACACGCCAGAATCGAAGCATTGCGCTGTCTTCGCTGCAAAAATGCTCCATGTGTTAAAGGCTGTCCCGTGCAAATCCGCATTCGGGACTTCGTCGTCTCCATCGCCGAAGGCAAATACAAAGAAGCTCTGGCGATTATTAAGGAAAATTCCCTGCTGCCCGCCGTGTGCGGGCGGGTATGCCCGCAGGAGAACCAGTGCCAGTTGACCTGTACGGTCGGCAGAAAATTCAAAGACCCGACCAAGGCCGTCTCCATCGGCCGGCTCGAACGCTTCGTCGCCGATCTCGACCAGGAGGCGGAGACCATCCCTCAAATCGCCGCCGAAACGGGCAAAAAGGTCGCTATAGTTGGTTCGGGGCCGGGCGGTATTGTCGCGGCCGCGGATACCCGAAGGGCGGGCCACGATGTGACGCTTTTCGAGGCCTTTCACAAGCCCGGCGGCGTGATGGTCTATGGCATCCCGGAATTCAGACTCCCGAAAGCCATCGTACAAAAAGAAATCGACACCCTGAGCAAAATGGGCGTGAAAATCGTCTATAACTTCATCGTCGGCAAGACAAGGACAATTCAGCAACTACTCAACGACGACGGCTTCGACGCGATCTATGTCGGCGTCGGCGCGGGCCTGCCGAACTTCATGCGGATCGAAGGCGAATCGCTCGTCGGCGTGTACAGCGCCAATGAATATCTCACGCGGGCGAATCTCATGAAGGCCTACAGCTATGGTTCCGGGGCCGATACGCCGATTGCCCGCTCGGAAATTGTCGCGGTGATCGGCGGCGGCAACGTCGCCATGGACTCGGCGCGAACGGCGCTCCGGCTCGGCGCCGAGAAGGTCTATCTGATCTATCGACGAACCGAAAAGGAAATGCCCGCCCGGATCGAGGAAGTCCACCACGCCAAAGAGGAAGGCATCGAGTTTCGCATCCTCCAAAGTCCGAAGCGCATCCTCGGCGACGAGAACAGCCACGTGAGGGCCATCGAGTGCCTCAAATTCGAGCTTGGCGAGCCGGACGATTCGGGCCGGCGGCGCCCCGTTCCCATCGAAGGCTCGGAATTTATCATCGAGTTGGATACCGTTATCATGGCCATCGGCAACAAGCCGAATCCCCTGATCTCGCAAACGACGCCGGAGCTGGAGATCAGCAAATGGGGCACGATTGTCGTGGACGAAGAAACGATGGCCACCTCGATCCCCGGCGTCTATGCCGGCGGCGACATCGTTTCCGGCGCCGCCACGGTCATTTTAGCCATGGGCCAGGGCCGCATCGCCGCCGAAGGGATCAACCAATACCTCGCCAATCAAAAACAATAGCACCGAAAAACACTCGAAAACCCCGAAGATTCACTTTCATCCTCGGGGAAAAGGAAGACCACTACTGTAGAAAAAAAGACCGCCAGGCTTTATTGTGATTTTCAAGAATTTGGCGAGGGACAATCGTTCAAGACTTTTATTATTCTTCAAGATTCCTTATACACACAGAAAGAGTCCGCCAGCATGTCGTGTAAGGCACGTTTCCTGAACGTAAAGGCAGCCACAATGCACTCTATCATCACGAGAACATTGACACCCGTGCCTAATGGAGCCAGGAAATTGCCCTGTTGCGCCTGACTGATTTCCATCATGGATGTGGCCGATTGAAACTGCTCAGACGAAAATAAAAACAATGAACCAGCCAGATTGACACCGGCTTGTATCAAAAAGGGAAAGAATCGAAGATAAGCCCCGAACAAAGAGAGCTTTTTCCCCTTTTCGTCGATGACTTTGATCCCGCAGGCCATCTTGCCTATTGTCGCCCCGAAAAAGACCTCCATGAAAGGTTTATAAATGAGTCCCGGCAGGCTCATTAGCACCAGTACAACGATGCTCTTGAGTGAGAACGTATTCCAAATACCGAGGCCGACGATCGGGATAAAGACGAGAAAATCGATGATCTGGGCGCCGAATCTGATCCAGAATCCCGCGGGACGGGAGTACCCTTCCATCGGTTCGGCACAGTGAGGGCAGAATTCCACCCACTCTTCAACTTCTTGTCCACAATGCGTGCATATTGTAGGTTTCATGTTTTCTCCTTTTCATGAAGCGAGATTTAATCTCCACCTGCATCGAGTGACGAATGGTTTTGGGATATTTCTCGGGCGCGATCCACGAGATTCTTATAGACTTTATGCTGAACGTCCTTATCGAGCGTCAATTCGGGATGCCATTGGATACCGATGATCCATCCTTCTTTTTCGGCGGAATCCGCTTCAACGGCCTCGATGACGTTGCCGGGCCCGGTGGCGGCGATTCTGACGTCCGGGGCAGGTTCATCGACGGCGTTGCCGTGCAGGCTGACGACCTTCTCCAGATGTGTGACGCCGAAGATCTCTGCAAGTTTGCTGTTCGCAACCAGATCGACCGGGTGGCCCTTCAGGTGCAAATGTTGTTCTTTGATCTCCGGCTCCTTGCGGAGATTTCGGACCGTTCCGCCGAAAGCGACGTTGATGATCTGGCACCCCCGGCAGATGCCGAGGATAGGCAGGCCGCGCCGCCTGGCGGCGCGAATCAAGGCGATTTCAAAGTCGTCGCGCAACCGATGGACCAGCATGGTGAGATTCGGATCGCCGCCGTAGAGGTTCGGGTCCACGTCACCCCCGCCGGTAAGAAGCACGCCGTCGATCCGTTCCCTATCGAGCAGCGCATCGACCGCTTCCGGATCGACGGGATCGCGGGCCGCATTGGGTCGAAACGTGATGAGGCGTCCGCCCGCAGCCGTCATCACGCGCTGATACGTCGCGTCGGTGGCGCCGATCCGGCCGAGCAGCGAATTATCCAGCGAAAAGGCAATTCGCGGAGCGTCCGCCGGCAAGCGCGAGTCGATCCAGACCGGATAGAGGATGCGAAACAAGACATAAGCACCGATCAGAACCGCCAGCGCAATGATAGCCCGTCGGAGCCATCGCGTCAGGCGTTTCGCAGCCGGGCCGGTCCTGTCGGACTTTTCGGTTTTGTTTTCATTTGTCGTCATCGCCGGGCCCGCCTTCTCCCGTGATTAGTTCGAGGTTTACTTTTCCATGGCGTAGAAAAACCGCCAGCGGATAGAGTACGCCCAGTGCGGCCAGCGGATCGTCGCGGGAGAGGACATCGTAGATATTGTTTTTGTGCTCGTCGAGAAGCTGTTTGGCTTTGTTGAACCGAGCCTTCGCGTCGAAGTAATCCCGAACGCCTCGAAAGAGTTGCCGGATGCCCTGGCGCTTCGAGCCTGTGCGAAATTCGGCTTTCGCCTGCTCCCAGGAATCCGTCAGGGCCTTCATGCCGCGTTCGTTCTCGGCGATCTCCTGCATTGTGGCCAAAAAGGCCAGGATGGGGGTTTCCGTTCGGACGCCGGCCCGAATGTCATTGACGGGATCGATGTGACCCTCAACGGCGAGTTGGAAAAGGAGCCAGGGGTAATCCCATCCCGACTCGACCGATTGGATCAGACCGCCGAAGAAGCGCGGATTCACCTCGATGAGCCGGGGCGGTGCGTCCGGCGTGCCTTCCCATCGGAAGTCCAGCTCAGCCACGCCGTGCCAGCCGAGCGAGCCAAGCAATTCGGCGGAGACTTTTTCCATCTCCGGCGCCTCGACCGTCTCGCGCATGACCGTTGCGCCGCGCTCGGCGGGGAAGGCGCGCAATCCGCGATACGTCATGGAAGCAACCATCTTGCCGTGATCGAAAAGCGTGGTGACACAATAGTCGTTTCCCGGAACCGCCTGTTGAATGATCGGATAGTCCCGTTCATTGAGGTTGAAATGGGTCACGAATTCCTTGAAGGTGGACGTCAATTCGTCGAGCTTATTGACCTTGCGTATGCCGACGCCGGAGGCCGCCTCTCTGAGTTTCACAAAAGCAGGTAGCTTGACTTCTGAAGCCATCGAATCAAAATCAGCCATATCTTTGGGAATCCACGTTTGGGGTATGGGCAGCCCTCGCTCGGCGGCATAGGCGGCCAAGGTCCCTTTGTTGTGGACCTTCAGGATATGCTCGATCTGCGGGACGGGCACGCGGATATGGGGCTCGAACCGTTCGCGGTGGCGGGCGATCAGGTACGTCTCTTTGTGAATGGGCATGAGCACGTACGGCGTCGTTTCCTCTTCAGGCTTGTGCTTGAGGACGGTTTCCTCCAGCACGTCGAGGAACGCGTCCGGCTCCTTTGTCGGATTCGGGTAGCGGAAATCGGCGACGCTGTACCGCGAAAAGGAGGCCGCCGTCATGGCGTATTCGTCGCCGGTAATGACCTCCACGCCGCGCCGTCCGAGGCTGCGGGTGGCGACTAACGTTTGCCAGCCGCGTGAAAAGGTAATGATGGCCCGCCCGGCGTTTCCCAATCTTTCTTTCTTCTCGCTCATAGTGTGCTCCCTTCTGTTAGCCGTACCCAAAACGTCCGGTTCCACGCCTCTTATACAAAATACGGCGCGGAGTGCAAAGAAACTTCTGAGAGGCTGATGAGAATTGGACAGGAAGATGAATTTGTTATATAATGCTATGCGGTGAGCTTATGCCGATTTACGAATATCATTGTCAACAGTGTAACGCCGACTTTGAGCAGCTCGTACGCTCGAGGCGTGCGAAGGTCAAATGCCCTCAATGCGCCGGGCGCCGTGTTCAACGAAAGCCCTCACTGTTTGCCACGTCCGGCTCGAGCGAGACCGGCGGTGAAAGCGCCACGCGTTCGAGCTGTGGATCGTGCAGCGCCGCCAGTTGCGCCGGATGCCGGAAGTAACCGTCGCTGTGTTACGATGATTGCGGAGAAACTGTATTTAGGAGCCATCCCATGAAGCGACTTGTGAAATATTTCCTGAAGGGCCTCGTGATTTTCGTCCCCATCACCCTGACCGTCTTTCTGCTGATCTGGGCGTTTACCAGTCTGGATGGTATCTTTCGCGATCACGTCTCTGAAAAGCTGCCGCACGGCTTGGGTATCTTGCTCTCTGTCATATTGATAACCGTGATCGGTTTTATCGCGTCGAACTTTCTCGGAAGGAAAATTTTCGCCCTTGTGGAGAGGGTTTTCACGGGGCTTCCTCTCGTGAAGCTCCTCTATTCGGCGGTGAAGGATATGATCGAGGCCTTCGCGGGCGAGAAGAAGAGTTTCGATAAGCCCGTGCTGGCGTCCATCTCGCCCGGCTCGGCGATCAAGGTCGTCGGCTTCATCACACGAGAGAGCCTCGAAAACCTCGGCCTTTCGGACTATGTCGCCGTGTACGTGCCTCAGTCGTATAACTTCGCCGGCAACGTTCTGCTCTTTCCCAAAGCGTCGGTTCAACCGCTGGCCATCGAAAGCTCCCAGGCGATGGCGTTTATCGTCTCGGGGGGCGTCTCCGGCGGGGCGTCCTGAAGACGGATTAGGTATAGAGAAGACGTGGACTGGCGATTTGTCGTTTGATGATGCACAACATGTGCATCGCATTGGGCGAAGCCTCACCCGCCTTTCTTACAGCCGGTCATCACCGTAACTGCAAGGATTCCTACTGTAACGAGCAGTGTTTTTCTAATCATGTGTTTTGTCTCCATTGGGTTAACTTTCATCCACCCCGTCTATATCGGCAATATCCTATGCCCCTATGAGTCGGAAGTAAAGAGAAAAGGGGTTTCGACACTTTACGCTTGATGTTTTGTGCAATTGACATAGTATTCACTGCAAGAAAACAGAAAGGCAGGCGTCGAATGAAACTTCCTGAAGTGAACTTAACTTTGCCGGACTGGATCGAGCGTTTCTTAGCCGATTCAGATGTAGTTTATCCGACCGTCGAAGAGCGGATGCGACTGGTGATCCGGCTCGCGCAATTGAATATCCAACACGGGACCGGCGGTCCTTTCGGCGCGGGGATCTTCGAGGGCCAAACCGGTCGCCTGGTCGCCGTCGGCGTGAACTGCGTTGAATCGCTCAATTGCTCGATCGCGCACGCGGAAATGATGGCGATTGCGATCGCTCAGAGTGTAACCGGCGGTTACGACCTCGCGGGCGAAACCGACATCACGTATGAACTCGTGACAAGCACCGAGCCGTGCGCGATGTGCCTGGGTGCGATTCCCTGGTCGGGCGTTCGCAGCGTCGTCTGCGGCGCCCGCGACGAAGACGCCCGCGCGATTGGTTTCGACGAAGGCCCAAAACCGGACAACTGGATCAAATCACTCGAAGACCGCGGGATCGGCGTTCGCCGGGACGTCCTGCGCGAACCGGCGAAGGTCGTATTGCTGGAGTATAGTGAACGAGGGGGATTGATCTACAACGCCCGGAAGGGGAAAAAATAGAAATTGCGGAATCATTGCTTTGCGATGACGACTTCCTCAATTTTGCATTAAACTTTTAAGAGGTGAGACTGTGCAGCGAACGGTATTCATTGGTGTTATTGTATTTGCTATAACGATCTGTTCTTTTGAGACAGAGGCTCAAATTCTACAGAAGAAAGCCAAGGTGCGAAAAGATGATTTGCGTTTTGCGTCCTATGTCACATCGCGACATGTGGAACAGCTCGCGACGGACGACGCCGCCCGCACGCGCGTCTGGGAGACTATCCGACGAATGGGTCTGACGAAGCTCTATATCGAAGTCTATCGCGGCGGACACGTTGTTTCTTCCGAACACCTTATCTTCGTCCGCGACTGGCTCCGAGACAAGGGGATCGACGTGGTCGGGGGGATCGCCACCGTACCGGGCGGTGACTTCGGCGTCCGGCAGAAAGGCCCGCTCGGCTGGTTCAACTGGCAAAACGAGAAAACGCAGCGCGATCTCGAAGACGTCACGCGGACGGCGGCGAAGATCTTCAATACGTTCATCATCGACGATTTCCTTTGCACGGGCGACATCAGCGACGAGTCGAAAGCCGCTAAGGGCGACCGCTCCTGGGGCGAATATCGTCGGGCGTTGCTGACCGGTCTGGCCCGTTCGATCTTCGTCGGGCCCGCCAAAGAGGTCAATCCGGGCATCACAATGATCGTCAAATACCCTCAGTGGTACGACCGCTTTCATCTTTTCGGCTACGATACGCAGACCTTTCCTCGGATCTTCGATCAGGTCTGGGTCGGTACGGAGACCCGCGGGCGTAACACGCAACGATACGGCTTCGTTCAGCCTTATGAGGGATTTGTCAATTATCGCTGGCTCGCGGGCATTGCCGGCGAAAAGATCGGCGGCGCCTGGTTCGATCACGGAGACTGTAAGGAATACGATTTCCTCGACCAGGCCTATACGAGCGTTCTGGCCGGCGCTTCGGAACTGGTCTTTTTCAATTTCAACAATGTCATGCAGGGCCATCCCGACCACGAAAAGGTTGTCGCCGAGTTCGACGTGCTCGCCGACTTAGCTGCGTTTGTACGCGGGCATCCGGTTATCGGCGTCCCCGCTTACAAACCGCCAAACAGCGATCCCGCCGGCGATATGTACATCATGGATTTCCTCGGAATGCTGGGCATTCCTTTAGTTCCGGTCCACGAATTCCCTGAAGAATCGCCGATGATATTCCTGCCGGCCCAGGCCGCCGCCGATCCTAAACTGATGGACCACATACATCAAGCCCGTGACAAAGGCGCTCATCTTATTTTTACGACAAACCTTCTACTTACATCGCAACACGGCGATGAATTAGCTCGCATGGTAGGTATTGATCCCAACATACGATCCAAACCGATTCGTGCCCAACTTACCCAGGAATCGCAAAACAAAGAAATCGCCGTCGATCTGGAATCGCCCATCGAGGGCAAAGGCGGGCCCGGCAATATCATCTGCACGTCCGGCGGCAAGAAGCTTGCGCTTCTCATCGTCAATCCGACATCGCATGGCTCCGTCGCATTGCTGAATACGCACACCTACAGCCAGGTCGATTTCGACGCGGTCGGCGAAGTGTTGCTCTGTCCCCGGCCGCTGGGATTGCTTGAACTGGAAGGCTCAGCTCTTCAGACTCTTCGCCAGGCGTTTAATAATCATGCACTCGGTATTCCGACGATCGACGGCCCCGGTTGTGTCACCTTCCATCCTTTTAATTCGTCCGAATCTTGTGTTATTCAAAACTTCAACGACAGACGGGTCGATGTCACCGTTACCCCGCGAATGAGAAAGGACAGAGCCGATAGATTCATAGAAGTGTTTTCAGGCCGGATCATTCCTGTTCGTTTTTCCAAGACTAAAAATCATGTGTTGCTGGACGTACTTATTCCTGCAAGAAGCCGCATATGGCTTCGACGAATTGATTGAGATAGGAGAAAGCAGAACATGTCTATACTGAATTTACTACATGAATTTATCGTCGCAAAGAAAGCTGAATCCATGACCTCTAATCAAATTCAAGACCTGCAGCAGGAGCGTTTCAGAAAACTATTGAGGCATGTTTTCCAGAAATCAAGATTTTACAGGAAATATTATCAGGAGCATGGAATAAAAGATAGCGATATCGAAAAGATTGTACCTGAAGATATACCAGTAATCGACAAGAAGATCATGATGGAAAACTACGATGATCTTGTATGTGATCCGGCTATCAAAAGAGATGCATTGGAACAATTTATCGCTGAATCTCCTGATGCTGGAACCAGTTACAAAGGTGTCTATAAAGTAATTCATACGTCCGGTTCGAGTGGAGCTATCGGCATATTTACTTACGGGCCACGTGACTGGCTAGTGGCAAAAGTGATAGGATTCAGAGTAGCGGGCTTGAGTATTATCCCATT